>CAZNVB010000027.1:0-4915 GCA_964576265.1 uncultured Eubacteriales bacterium
CCCTCAATCTCAAGTACCGGGAAGCCCTGGTCAAGAACCGTTACATCGGCCGGACCTTCATCATGCCCGGCGACGATCGGCGCCGGAGCTCCGTGCGGATGAAACTCAACCCGATCGCTTCCGAATTCAAGGGAAAGAAGGTTCTCCTCGTCGACGACAGCATCGTCCGGGGCAACACCTCCCGGGCCATTGTCGAGCTCGTCCGGGAATGCGGGGCGGAGAAAGTTTATTTCGCCGCCTATTCGCCGCCGCTCCGCTTTCCCTGCGTCTACGGGATCGATATGCAGACCAGAACCGAATTCGTCGCCCGGGGCGCCGACCCGGACCTGGTCGCCAAACGGATCGGAGCCGATAAAGTCATTTACCAAAGCCTCGATCATCTGAAAAAAGCTGTCCGGATGGGCAATCCCAAACTCAAGCATTTTTGCGCCGCCTGTTTCGACGGGATTTATCCCACCGGAGACGTCACGCCCGATATTCTCAAAGAGATTGAAAAGGAAAGAAGATCAGCCCACGACGGCCAGATGGAGCTGAATATTTAAGGCCGGCCCCGCCAGTAATCAAGCAAGTCCGAGAGCGTTTGTTCGACCTCGATCTGCGGCTCCCACGATGTTTCCGCTTTGAGTTTGCGGTTGTCGCCGACAAGATAAGGGATGTCGACTTTCCTCAGTTTGGCGGGGTCCTGTTGGAAAGTCACGGCCTTTGCCGTCAGCGAAAGATACGTTTCCAGGATTTTCCGCAGGGAGATCCCCTCTCCCCGGCAAATGTTATAGACTCCGCCCCTCCGACCTTTCTCCATCAACAGGATATAAGCCCTAACCGTATCCCGAACATCGCAGAAATCCCGCCAGAGATCGACATTTCCCACGCGAATCACCGGCTCCGCCTTGCCGCGCTCGATTTGAATAATTTGACGGGCCCAGTCCGAGCATACGAACTGAGGGCTCTGACCCGGCCCCGTATGAGGAAAAGGACGGGCAATGACGATATCGAGATTCTCGACCCGGGCGTAAAAACCGGCCATCAACTCCCCGCCGACTTTGGAAAAAGCATACGGGCTTGTAATATGAAAGGGGTCGTCTTCGGAAAACTTCTTCTGCCCCGCGTCCTTTTCCTCGGTCGAAAACCCGTAGACATCGGAAGAGCTGACAAAAAGAATCCTGGCTTCGGGAACGAATTTTTTGACGGCCTCGAAGAGAAAGAATGTCCCCAAAAGGTTGGTTTCCATGGTTTCCCGCCGGCTCTCCCAGGATTGTCGGACATTGGAGACGGCGGCCAGATGAAAGACCCAGCGGGGCCGAAGGCTTTTGACCGTATCATAGACATCCCGTTCGATTCTCAGATCGAGATAAAAAATCTTTCTCTCCGAGGGAAGCGGCCGGTCGGGATAACACGTCCCATAAACCGTACAGTCAGAGCCGCGAAGGGCTTCCCTGAGGTGGCGGCCGACAAAACCCGTCGCGCCGGTGATCAGGACCTTGATCCGAGCCATCGGATCACGCTTTCGCCCGCCAGTATTCGAGGAGGTCGCGGAGTGTCTGCTCGAACGGGATTTTCGGCTTCCATCCGGTGCGGGCGACAAATTTGCTTGAATCCGAGAGGAGAATAGGGACATCGGACGGCCGGAGGCGCTTCGGGTCGACTTCGACGCGGACCTTCACCCGGCAGAGCGCAAGCAGCGTGTCAAGGACTTCTTTCATCGTCCTAGCGACCCCGGAGCCGATATTATAGACCTCGCCCGCCTCTCCTTTTTCCAGGCTCAGCCAGTAGGCCTCGACCATGTCGCGGACGTCGGTGAAATCGCGCCGAGCTTCGAGGTTACCGACATAGATGACCGGGTCTCGAAGGCCCTTCTCGATCTCGACGATTTGCTTGGCGAAGTTTGAGGTGACAAAGACCTCTCCCCTTCGCGGCCCGGTGTGATTGAATCCCCGGGTGCGGACGATGTCCATCCCATAACTCTTGAAATATTGAAAGGCCAAAAGGTCCTGGGCCACTTTGCTCACCGCATAAGGGCTCAGCGGCCGCAAAGGGTTTGTTTCCTTCATCGGGATTTCGTCAGGCAAGACAAGACCGTACTCTTCGCTCGAGCCGGCGATCTGGATGCGGGGAGAAAGCTTCAGGCCGCGCACCGCCTCGAACAGGTTGACTTCCCCGATGACGTTAATCATGAAGGTCTCGGCCGGGCATTTCCAGGACGTCGGGACAAAGCTCTGGGCAGCCAGGTGGAAAATCCGGTCGGGCTTGACATGAGCCAGACACTCCTGCACGGAGACCAGGTCCTTGAGATCCGCCTCGCAGAGTTCGACTTGCTCCTTAAGGTGAGCGACGTTTTCCATTCGGCTTCGCCAGCGAACGATCCCGAAGACTTCCACTCCGGGATAATGGTTCAGAATGTGCTCGGCGAGATGGCTGCCGGCAAAACCGGTAATCCCCGTGATCAAAACTCTCATCGATCCTCCTCAGGACGCGGACTTTTTGTCCTTGTAATAGGCGGCATAGAAGGATTGGAATTCGCGGCTCCGCTCTTTAATTTTGCGCCACCACTCCTGGTGATCACAGTACCAGCGGACGGTCGAGGCGAGCGCTTCATCGAAATCCGCCTCAGGTTTCCAGCCGAGGGCGCGAATCTTGGCGCAGTCCAGGGCATAGCGACGGTCATGGCCCAGGCGGTCGGGGACGAACTTGATCAGACTGCGGGGCTTTCCCAAAAGATCGCAGATCTTCTCCGCCACGTGGATATTCCGGACTTCATTGCCCGCGCCGACGTTATAAACCTGGCCGATTTTTCCCCGGCGCATGAGGACATCCACCGCCCGGCAACAATCCTCCACATAAAGCCAGTCGCGAACGTTGGTCCCTCTGCCGTACAGAGGCAACGGCTGATCTTCAATGGCCTGGGTGACGAACAGCGGGATGAATTTTTCCGGGTACTGATAGGGGCCGAAGTTGTTGCTCGGCCGGAGGATGATGACCGGAAGTCCGTACGTCACATGGTAGGCGTAGGCCAGACGGTCGGCCCCGGCTTTGCTCGCCGAGTAAGGCGAGGACGGATGCAGGGAATCGTTCTCGGTGAAGAAACCGGTATCGCGGCTGCCGTAAACTTCATCGGTAGAGACATGGAGGAAAAACTCGATCTGCGGCGCCTCTTTCAAGGCGTCCAGAAGGATGAAGGTCCCATAGACATCGGTCAGGACGAACTCGCCGGCATCAAGGATAGAACGGTCGACGTGCGTCTCGGCGGCAAAGTGGACGACGCCCTGGACTTTTCTATAGACTTCACGGACGATCTTCCCGTCCCGGATATCCCCGCGGATAAACTTGTAACGGGGATGGCCTGCGATATCCTTGAGGTTATCCAGATTTCCGGCGTAGGTGAGCTTATCGAGGTTGATGACGCGCGTTTGAGGGTAGCGGCTGAGAATAAAATGGACGAAATTGCTGCCGATGAAACCGGCCCCGCCGGTGACAAGAAGCGTCTTGCCGTCCACCTGTCGTTCTTTGCTCATAGGCTCCCCGGCAAAGGTCTCTCGTCCCTCCGTCCCCTATCCATCTTTTCGCTTCCATTCATAGGGGATGTTGTTTTGGTGAGGATCAAGGCGCTGCTCATCGGGATGCTCGTAATTATAGATCTCGGTCGGAATATTGACCACGACCGCCTCCTCCTGGCTGATGCACATCCAGCCGTGATAGACGCCGGCCGGAACCTGGATGAGAAGAGGTTGATGGGATCCGAGATAAAATTCATTGACCTCGCCGGCGGTCGGCGAGCCCCGCCGGCCGTCATAAAGGGCCATCTTGATCATTCCCGCGAGGCAGGCGATGTTGTCCGTCTGCTTCTCGTGCTTGTGCCAGGCCTTGACCACGCCGGGATAGGTCGTGGTCATGTAAACTTGACCGAATCCCTGAAAAAGATCGTCGTCCCGGCGCAGGATTTCCATCAGCCGCCCCCGCTCGTCGGGGATGACCTTCAGCTTTTTGATTTTGACGCCGTCGATCATGGACCGCTCCTTATTTCAACCCGACCTCGCTTTTGTCTCCGATCATAAACCTGTAGGCCAACGGCTTGGGAGGACATTTGTAGATCCGGACCTCCCGTCCAATCAGGCTCTGGTCGATCCGACTCCCGATGTCGACGATTTCGCTCCCTTCGAGAACGATGCTGTGCTCGATTTCAGTTCTGATGATCCGGCACTTTTTCTGGATCGAAGTGAAGGGACCGATATAGGAATCGATGATCGTCGCTCCGGCTCCGATGATCGCCGGGCCGCGGATGATGCTCGAGCGGATGACGCTTTCTTTTTCAATAATGACTTCACCGCTGACCTGAGAGGCCTCATCGACCGTCCCCTCGACCGACCCTTTGATCGTCTCCAGGATGAGACGGTTGGCCTCCAAAATATCCTCGATCTTGCCGGTGTCTTTCCACCAGCCCGAGACAAGGTGGGGCTGGACGACGTATCCTTTATCCACCAGGTGCTGGATGGCGTCGGTGATCTCGAGCTCGTTCCGCCAGGACGGCTTGATCGCCCGGACGGCTTCAAAAACATGGAAATCGAACATGTAGACGCCGACGAGAGCCAGGTTGCTGGCCGGCTCCTTCGGCTTTTCCACGAGCCGGATGACCTTTCCGTTCTCGAGCTCGGCCACCCCGAACATCTGAGGATTGGGGACGGGAGTGAGAAGAATCAGAGCGTTCGGTTTTTTTTCTTCGAACTCCCTGACCAAAGAAAGAATGCCGCTTTTCAGGATATTGTCTCCGAGATACATGACAAAGGGCTCTTGGCCCAGGAAATCCTCGGCGATCATAACCGCATGGGCCAGCCCCAGGGGTTCCGGTTGTTCGATGTAGGTAATGCGAACATCCCGGCCCCAGCCCCCGCCGTCGCCGACCGCTTCTCGAATCTCATTTTTC
>CAZNVB010000028.1:0-3123 GCA_964576265.1 uncultured Eubacteriales bacterium
GCCAGCACCCTCTCTGCCAGGCCGGGCGATCCCGTCAGGATAAGTTTCGAACGCTGATCAAGAAGTTCGGCAGCAGGATCGCCGTGGCTGCCCGCGGTCTTAGACACCGTCGTCCATCGCGGTAGCCGAGACCCAAAAGGAGGCGCGATTACTGTTTCTCGATAATCTCGAGGTTGACTCTCTTTTTCAGCTTCATTCCCGCCGCGGCCAGGACGACCCTGATCGCCTGAGCGTTCCGCCCCTGCTTCCCGATGACTTTGCCCATATCCTCGGGCGCCACTCTCAGCTCGAGAATCGAGCTTCGCTCCCCATCCAGCTGGGTCACTTTGACCTTTTCCGGATGGTCAACGATGGCTTTGACCATCTGCTCGACGAGTTCTTTCACTGCTCTCTCCTTTGTTCGTTCGATTCACAAAAGCGTTTATGAATCTGCCTCATGACCGTTTGATCCTGTTCTTTCGAGACTTTCGCCGCCCCATTCCTCTCATTCCTACGGATTCTATTTTCGCAGGAATCCGCCGATAAAGCAAGTCGGATATAAACCCGCAAAGAAGCAAAGCGTCGCCACAGACAGATCTTGGCGAATAGATCTCGGAAAATGCCCGGCCTCTCGAACCACCGATTCATTCGGAATGATTCCGAACTCAAGGCGGTCAGCGAAAGACCTCGTCCCGATCCGGCCCGGCGCTGGGGCCGCGGCAGTTGCGGACGCAAAGGCCGCAGATGAACTGGGGAACGAGACCCTGTTTACGAAATCCCTTGAGCTTCTCGAAGCAGGCCCAGTGGTCGAAGGCTTCAGGCTCGTCCTTGATTGCGCTGGCCGGACAGGAGGCGATGCAGGCCCGACAGGAGCCGCAGCCGGACGAAAGCGGCGCGGCCGACTCGAGAGGCATGTCTGTGAGCACGGTAACCAGACGAAACCTTGAACCGTAATCCGGGTGGACGAGAAGGTTGTTCCGGCCGATCCAACCCAAGCCGGCGGCACGGCCGATGTGCTTGTGGGAAAGATGGGCCTTTTGATTCTCCCAGTCGACGATCTGGCTGGCCGCAATGGCAAGCGCCGCGAATCCGTTCCTCTCGATAAAATCGGCCACGAGCAATGCTCCCCTGTCGAGAAAAGCGTTTATCTGTCGATAATGATGAAAATAGAGGAGAGTCGGCCGGTCGACAAGATCGTCGAGGACGGCGCCATTCAGTCTTTTGCCCAGAGAGATCGCCAGGCCGAAGCGTCGTCGCGTTTTCTCCTCGAGTCGGAATTCTTGCCGCAAGTCGCAAATGTCGGCGACGCCGAAGAGGTCGAACCCGATGTCAAGAGCAAAAGCCTTGATCTTCCGGACGTATTCCTGATCGCTCATTTTCTCCCCGCTCCTGACCGATCCTTCAGAGCATGTTTCCCGGAAAAGATTTGCGGCCCTGTCTCGTTTAAAAAGGTCGGGTCGTCTTTATCTTCTTTTTCTTTCTCTCTTTTCGACGGCTTCTTGGGCGGCTTCAGCTCGACAAGATCGCTGCCCAGAACCTCTCTGAGCCAGCTGAAAATTTCCGGCCAGCGGTCGAAGTCTCCGTGTCCTCCGCCCTTGACCTCGATCAGCCGGACATCGGCCCCGACTGCCTGCAGCTTGGCGACCGCCCTCCGAAGATCTTCCACCGGCGCTTTCTCATCCTGGTCGCCATGGACGAACAAAAGGCGAAGGTTACGGCCTCGTTCCAGAAGGTCGAAAACGCTTTCGCTCCGTAATTCCGCCGGCGCGATCAGACGACCGGAGCGAATGACGACCCCTCGGAAAACATCCGGCCGCAGGAGCCCGAGCCGGAGCGCGCTTGAAGCTCCCTTGGACCAGCCAAAAAGAAAAATCGCCTTTTCGTTCACCCGGTAAATTTTTTTTACCTGTTCGATCGCGGCGAGAATCTCCTCTTCCGATGACCCCGCAAACCAGCCGCTCCGATCGCTTACTCCGGGAGCAAGAATAATGAAGTCGCCCGCCCGACGCTTCATCTCAGGCCGAAAATACGCTGCGGCGAGGGCCAAAGTCGCTTGTCCCTCGTTCCTTCCGCGGAAACTCAGGACCACCAAGAGCGGCAGGGCAGTCTTTTCGTCGCTGAATTCCGGAATCAGGACCGAAACGGGCAGAAGCGAGCCGTCCCGGGGAGAACGGTAGGCCAATCGGGCAATCCTTCCAGCCGGCAGCAGTGCCGGCCTCCCCTCCTCCAGACTCTTCAACATGGCTTTCAGGTCTTCGTCCCATTGCTGGAAGGCATCGATGTCGGCGAACGGCGGAGCGTGGTTGATAAAGTCTTTGATCCACTCGAGGCGGATTTCGACGCTCGGCACACTCTCTCTGAATTTGCTGTCCGAGCTGAACAAGTCTTTCTTCTTGATTTCCTCCAGGCGGGAGATATATCCCTCGAGAGCGGACCGATCGAGCAGAAAAAACTGATGGTTTTCGGTAAAGCGGAGGATTCCTTTTTCGTCAAGGATTCCCAGACTAAGATCATATAAACCCGGTTTCGGCTTTTCGATAGCGACCGGGAATTCGACAAAGCTCAAGCCCTGGCTGAAGGACAGAGGAAGTTTGGCCGAAGAGATCCCGGCGGCCGAGCTCAGGATAAGCCTTGTCTCCCAGCCCTGCCGGGCTTGCGGACTGTTCACAGCCAGACGGAGGATTCGCTCCTCGTCGGGAAAAGAGTGATTGGCCTTGAGGAGCGACTGGAATTCCGGCGACCGCATCGGGCGGACCTCGAAGCGGAACGCTGCCGCCTTTTCCAGTCCGGCCGTCTCGCTTTCGAATTCCGGGTCGGGGTGGAGGGCGACGATTTTTTCCCGGCCTCTGTCAATATCGGTATAAAGAAGATTGATTCCCCATTCAGGCTGGAAAAACGGCCGGAAAAAAGGGATGTACATCCAGGGAATCGCGACTTCGTAAACGATCGTTTTTTTGGCCGCATCGGCCACGATTTTCAGTTGAATGTCCTTGGTAAAGGATGGAGGGAAGATCTCCCCGTTGCGATTGGCGAGAACTTTCAGCTCCGTTTCGCCTCGCCGGGAGAACCCGAACACGAGGGACTGACGGCTCGAACCTCTTCCTTCCGGCTCGACGAATCCAAGGTAAAATCCGTCGCTCGGCT
>CAZNVB010000029.1:0-9960 GCA_964576265.1 uncultured Eubacteriales bacterium
ATTCTGTCGTTCTCCTCATCGGAAAGGTTGGGGGCGAGGAGAAAACCCGTTTCGTAAAGTTGCATCGGACCTCCTTATGGATCTCAAGCCCCTTCTTTTTCCAAAGAAGGGGCAAGGAGCGTTTTTCTCTCCTAAATCATACCTCTATCATACTCTTTTTATTAAACCGATTCATGGCCGTCTCGATCGAACCTTCAAGGATCAGCGCCAGCGCTGCCTCGGCCGACTCAAAACTCTTCTCGAGCGCCAGGCGTTCGGCCCGACTGAACGGCGCCAGCACATAGCCGGCCGCATCCTCTCCCGGGGGAAGCGGGCCGATGCCGATCCGGATGCGGGGAAAAGAGGTCGTCCCCGTCGCGGCGATGATCGAGCGCACCCCTTTATGTGTCCCGGCGCTGCCTTTCTTGCGCACCCGAATCTCGCCAAGAGGAAGATCGAGGTCATCATAGACGAGAATCAGGTTTTCCGGTTCCATCCCGTACCGATCCATGATCTGTTTTACCGCTGCGCCGCTGAGATTCATATAGGTTTGCGGCTGGGCGAGAAGCAAATTCAAGTCGTTTCTCCGCACTTCAGCCAGCCGGGCCGAGAGTTTCGTTTCGCCGAGTTTCACTTTCCATCGCCGGGCGAGGCGGTGGATAAAAGCGAAGCCGGCATTGTGCCTCGTGCCGGCATATCGGCGGCCGGGATTCCCCAGCCCCACCACAGCCCACAATCCTCACTCCTTTTTCGCCTTCTTTTCCTTGCCCTCTTCTCCTTCTTCCTTTTCCGCTCTCTCCTTCTTGATCACTTCGGGTTCTGCCGGCTCGGCCGCGACCCCTTCTTCGACCGGCTTGGCGGCCTCTTCTTCCTTGTGCGGAACGCTGATCAGGACGACGACGCTCGACGGGTCGCTGATCAACCGTACGCCCTCCGGAGGAGTGATATCGCCGATCTTCAAAGATTGATGGAGATGAAGTCCGCTGATATCGATCGTGATGTGCTCGGGAATGTCCTTGGGCAGGCACTCGATGTCCACCTCCCTGGTCATGAAGTCGACAAACCCTCCCTCGGACTTGACACCGACCGCCTCTCCCTGCAGAAGGAGTGGAACGGAGACCCGAATCGTCTTTTCCATAGAGATCTGAATGAGATCGGCATGCAGCAACTGATGGCTGACCGGGTCGACCTGAATTTCCTTGATCATGGCATCCTGGGTCTTGGAATCAAAACTGACCTTGAAGATCGTATTTTCTCCGGACTCCGATTTCAAAATGGCGATGATGTCTTTCCGGTCCAGAGTCAGGGGAAGAGCGGCTTTTCCCTCGCCGTAAAGGACGGCCGGGATGCGTCCGGCCTCCCTGATTCTCCGGCAAGCGTTCTTGCCGAAAACATCTCTTTTTTCTGCTTTGATGACCCAACTCACTTTAGCCTCCTTAATCAAACAGCGAACTGACGGAGCTGCCTTCATTGATCCGCCGGATGGCCTCGCCGAACAGACCGGCGACAGAAAGAACCCGGATTCGGCTGCAGGTCCGCGCCCTGGCGTCAAGCGGGATCGTATCGGTGACGATCAGCTCCTCGAGGATCGATTGATCGATTTTGTCGACTGCTTGGCCGGAAAGCACGGCATGCGTGCAGGCCGCGAAGATCTTCCGCGCCCCTTCTTTTTTCAGGGCTTCGGCACTGAGGGCAAGCGTCCCGGCCGTGTCCACCATGTCGTCGAAAACGACGACATCTCGGCCCTTGACATCTCCGATGACGTGAAGAACCTGGGCGACATTCGGTGTCGGGCGCCTCTTGTCGATGATCGCCAGCGGCACTCCCAGCCGGCGGGCAAAAACCCTGGCCCTTCCGACGCCCCCCGCGTCCGGAGAGACGACGGTCAGCCGGTCGAGATTTTTATTTTTCACATCATCGGCCAGGACCGGAGTGGCGATCAAATTGTCCACAGGAATGGAGAAAAAACCCTGGATCTGAGGCGAGTGAAGGTCCATCGTCAGGACCCGGTTGGCGCCCGAAGTCTCCAGGAGGTCGGCCACCAAACGAGCCGAGATCGGGACGCGCGGCCGGTCCTTCCAGTCCTGCCGAGCATAGCAATAATAGGGCATGACGGCGGTGATCCGCTCGGCCGAAGCCCGCTTGGCGGCGTCGAGCATCAGGAACAATTCCATCAAATGGAAGTTGGCATCGGCCGACCCGGATTGGATGATGAAGACATCCTCGCCGCGGACGTTTTCATCGATATAAATGTGGATCTCTCCGTCGCTGAACCGGCTGAGAACGCATCGCCCGAGCTCGACCTGCAAATAGCCGGCAATCCGTCTGGCCAGATCCAAGTTCGAAGAACCCGCAAATAATTTCATCGGCCTTTCCTCTTTCGGTTCATATCAAATATCGAACTGGGGCGGGAGGATTCGAACCTCCGGATGACGGATCCAAAGTCCGTTGCCTTACCGCTTGGCTACACCCCAGCGCTCCCTCGCCTCCAATAGCGCTCACGAGGTAATGTTTCCGTAAGCAGCGCCCTTTCTTCTCCTTTCCATTCCGAGGCAGCTCCGGCCGCCTCGGCCCGGTCTTCGAACAGCCCGAACACCGCCGACCCGGATCCGCTCACGAGAGTCAGGACGGCTTCTCTCTCCAGAAAGAACGCCTTTATCGCTTGCAGTCGGGGATACAAACTCAGGATCGTTTGTTCGAGCTCGTTCTCCAATCGCCCGAACTCCCGGCGCGCCAAAAACTCGCTCATTTTACTGTCTTTACGAGCCGAAGTCAAGGGAACGCGAGCATAGATCTCGGCCGTCGAAACCGGGAAAGCGGGAATGACCAGAACGCACGACAAAGGGGGAAGCTCGTGAAGAGAACTCAGGATATCCCCCCGTCCTTCGCCAAGGCAGAGCCCGCCTTCCAGAAAATAGGGGACATCGGCGCCGAGCCGCGCCGCCCGAGCCCGAAGTTCGTGCTTTGCCAACCCCAGCCCCCAGAGTTCGTTTAAGGCATAGAGTGTGATCGCCGCGTTGCTGCTTCCTCCGCCCAGGCCTCTGCCGGGAGGGACATTCTTAAAAACGTTGATCTCGACTCCGGGAGCGTCAGGGAAGGTCTCCATGAGGAGAGAGGCGGCGCGGAAAACGAGGTTTGTCTCGTCCCAGGGAACGGCCGGGTCGTCGCCCCTGAGCACGATCCCTTTTTCCCTGGAAATCTGAAACTCAAGACGGTCGGCAAAATCAACCGACTGGAAAAGGGTCCGGATTTCATGATACCCGTCGGGCCGTTTCCCGAGAACCTCGATCCCGAGATTGATCTTGGCGCAAGAAAAGAGCGTCAACGATCGTTTTTCAGCCATTGCTCGATCTTTTCCCATCCTGCCGATTCATAGCTCGGGTCATCCAGAAAAGAAGGCCGAAAGACCTCCTCTTTTAGGGGCTGGTTGAAATTCAGACGCCTGATTCTCAGGCTCCCCTCTTCAGACAGGCTGGAGAAAACAATGAGGGTCGGGAGTGAGCTCGAGCCGAAAAATTCGCGAACCTCAAAGCGGAGATCGGTCCGGGAACCGCGGACCACGCGTCCCCGGCTGTCCTCTTCGGTTTTCCAGCCCTCCAGACGGCTCGATTTTCCGGAGACCAGAGCGATGATTTCTTCCGGGCTCAAAGCAAAGCCTAAAAGCTTGGACATGACTTCGCACCGGGAGGCTCTCCAGTAGGCGCGTTTTCGAGGCAGGACAAAAAAGGCCTCCCCCCGATCAAAAAGAAGATCGGAGATCGTGCCTCCGAGTGGATCCGAGACTTGAACCCGGCCCTGATCGGGAAGAAGAAAAATAAAAGAGAAGCGAGTTTTGATTATCTCGCCCCGACGGACGAGCTTAAAAGAAGCATGCCCCTCGATGGATCGGACCTGAGGAGGAAGCGGCGAAAAAAGGGGTCTGGCCGGACGGCAAAAAAAGAAGCCGGCGGCTTGGACGATCGCCAGGACCGCCATTCCGAAGCGGAATAATCTGCGCCCCTTCCGACCGGGCATGATCGCTTTCCCTCCTTTTCTTCTTCCGGCAGCCGGGTCCGCTTCCGGCCAGACGTTTCAGTCCAGACGGAAACCGTAATCGTCAGCCTTTTTGGCCGCCTTTTCTTTCGTCGGGCCGGGTCCGCCTTTCCGCCCCGGCTCAGAAGGCTTCGTGTCCGAAAGGCGAAACCCGTAGTCTTCTGCCTTTGGAGCGGTTTTTTTTCGGTCCCCTCTTCGACGCAAAAGAGGATAAAAGGGTGAACGGATTCTTCTGCCGAAGCAGGACAGGCGGGGGTTCAAGATCATGAGCACGATCAAAAGGCCGAAGGCGATGAGGATTCCGTAAGTCCCCAGATTCATCGTCGTTCCTTAAATGATGTATCCTTCCGCCATTATAGCCGGACGGCGACGGAGATTCAATTTTTTCGGCGGCGAAGTTTTTTGGCCGCTCGGACAAAGTGGCCCTTCGCGCTCCACGGCATGAATTCCCCCGGCGAAGGAGAAAAGATCCGGGCGCTTTTTCTCAAAGCGCCGAAACCACGAAATCAGACTCGACCTTCGAGGTCTTGCTGGAAATTCGGGATTTTCGCCTTCTCCTTTGTTTTGCCGAAATGGATGCCGAAAAAGAAGGCGGCAATCAGCCCGGTGATGAATAAAAACGACTTAAAGATATCTTTCATTTTCTTCAGCCTCACGACCTTTTATATTTTGGCCGAACCGCCCAATAAAGTCAATGTCGCTTCCGGCCAAGCGAGGGAAATTGATTTTTTCGCGCCGTCCGATTATATTTTTCTATGAACGATGCAATGAGGAAGCCCATTTTCGTTGTCTTGTTTTCCATTTCGGCGCTGGCCGTTTCCTTGGCCGCGCAAGACATCCGCAAACCTGTTTGGGCCGGCGCCTTTTATGACGCGGAGAGGGATCATCTCTCGGCCCGGATCGATACTTATCTCGCCAACGTCCGGGATTTGCCCTCGCCCGTTCAGGATGTCCGAGCCATCATCGCTCCCCATGCCGGCTACATCTATTCGGGCCAGACCGCGGCCTATGCCTATCGGCTCGTCCAGGGAAAACCCTATGAGGCGGTCGTCATCATCGGCCCCTCGCACCGCCACGGATTTGACGGCTGCTCCATCTATCTCCAAGGAGGGTTCGAGACCCCTCTGGGCGTGGCGATGGTGGACGAAGCTCTGGCATCGCGGCTGGCCAAGGCCTCGCGGTTTTCTTTCCTACCGCAAGCTCACGCCGAGGAACATTCGATCGAGGTTCAGGTCCCCTTTATCCAGACCGTTCTGCCGCAGACAAAAATCGTTCCTATCGTCATGGGTTATCCTTCCCAGCGGACCGTCGACCGCCTGGCCAATGCTCTGGCCGAAGCCATGGCGGAAAAGAACATTTTGATCGTCGCTTCGACGGACCTGTCGCACTATCTATCCAAAGAAGAGGCCAATACGGTCGATCAGCGAACGATCTCGCTCATCGAGAAGCTCAACGCTCAGACGATCATCAACCAGGCGATCGCCGGCGAAAACACGATGTGCGGCGGGGGAGGAGTGGCCGTGGCCATCCTGGCGGCGAAAAAAACCGGCTCGCCTCAGATCAAGATTCTTCACTATGCCGATTCCTCGGAAGCTTCCGGCGACCGCGATCACGTCGTCGGTTATCTTGCAGCCGCCGTCTTCGACCGGCCGCCGGCGCAGGAATTCTCTCTCTCGCTGGAGGAGAAAAAGGAGCTCCTGGCGCTTGCCCGCGAGGCGGTCCGATTCTTTGTCGAAGAGGGAAAGGTCCTCGAGGTTACGACCCAAAATCCCACTTTCCGATCGGAAAAAGGGGTTTTTGTGACTCTTAAAAAGAGAGGCGAACTGAGGGGCTGCATCGGGTTTGTCGAGCCTCTCTTCCCGCTTGCCGAGGCCGTCATCCGCGCCGCCGTTTATGCCGCCAGCGAAGATCCCCGCTTTCTCCCCGTATCCCGAGATGAACTCAAAGGCCTGGAATACGAAATCTCGGTTCTGACGCCGCTGCGAAAAATCGGCAACCCCCGCCTCGTCCAGGTCGGCAGGCACGGCTTGGTCGTCTCACAAGGAAACAATAAAGGACTCCTTCTGCCCCAAGTCCCCATCGAAAATCATTGGGATCGGGAGACCTTTCTCAACCAGGCATGTCTCAAAGCCGGCCTTCCTCCCGATGCCTGGAAGAAGGGCGCCGAGCTCTTCATCTTCGAAGCCATCGTCTTCCATTAGGATTGCCCGCCGGCCTGCGGGGCTGGCGACGGCAAGCCTTTTTCTCCCCTCAGACGATACTTTTCAACTCCACAGAATTGTCGAAAACGCCGCCCATCCCTTCAGCGAGCGATGTTGAAACGCGCCGCGTTCCTGCTATAATGTTTCTTTTATAGGGAGCAAGACGGCCCATGCCCATTTATGAATATGTCTGCGGACAGTGCGGCAAGCGCTGCGAAGTCGTCCAGAAAATCAATGACCCGCCGCTTAAGAAGTGCCGTTCCTGCGGCGGGCCGCTGAAAAAGATTCTCTCTGTCCCGGCCATTCAGTTCAAAGGAAACGGTTGGTACATCACCGACTATGCTCGCAAGTCCAACGCCGAAGGGGCAGAAAAGACAAAAGAAAAGGGCAAAGATAAAGAGAGCGAAACCCGCCAGGACGCTCCGGAATCGAAGAAGCCTTCTTCTCCTCCCGCCAAAGAATAGGACAAGGCGAATTCCATATTTTGACATCCCCGCGACCGGAATATGGCCTAAGTAGGATACTTTTTTCGGCTCGAAAGGTCGTTCTCAGGTCCCAGAGCACCTTTGACTTGGTCATCCCGGAGGGTTAAAATAATTTCAATGAAAATCGTCGTTCGCCTCCCCAATTGGATCGGAGATTCGATCCTGGCCCTGCCCGCCCTTCAGACCTTCAAGGCCGCTCTTCCCAAGGCACAGATCTGGGTGGCGGGGATCGACTGGGTCAAGGACCTTTTCGTCCTGGACGGGACGGCCGACGGTATTCTGCGGCTTCTCCCGACCCATCAACTCCGCGGCCTCAAGGAAAACGTCCGGAATCTCAAACCTCATCATTTCGACGCCGGCCTTCTGTTGACCAATTCTTTTGCTTCCGCCTTTCTTTTTTATTGGGCGAAGATCCCCGAGCGCTGGGGCTATGACACCGACGGCCGAGGGCTGCTGCTCACCACACGCGTCCGGGCCGAGGCGGCAGGCGGCCCGCGGCATCAGGTCGACTATTATCTCCATCTTGTCTCGAGGCTCGGGTTTGCCGGACCAAAACCGGAGTTCAAGTTTTCCATCCCCCAGGAAATCAAAGAATCGGCCGATCGGCTGCTTCGTTCTCTCGACGTCAATCCTCAAGCTCCGTTGGTCATTCTCTGCCCCGGCGCCGCCTACGGACCGGCCAAACGCTGGCCGGCAGAACGGTTTGCGCGGGTCGGCTCTCTCTTCCAGAAAGAAAAAAACGCCCAGATCCTTCTCATCGGCTCGGCCGCCGAAGCCGGCATTGCGGCTGCCGTCAGCTCGGCTATGGAACGAAAACCGTGCAACCTCGCCGGACAGACGACTCTTCCCCAGCTTATCGGCCTGATCAGCCGAGCCTCCCTGTTCATCGCCAACGACACCGGACCGATGCATATCGCCAACGCTCTTCGGGTCCCGGTCGTCGCCATCTTCGGCCCGACTGACCCCGCGGTCACAGGACCTTACGAACAACCTTCCCGGGTCGTAAAATCCGATGTCCCCTGCTGGCCCTGTACCTACCGCGAATGCCCCTACGGCCATGGCTGCATGACGGCGATCCGGGCCGAAGACGTCTACCGGGCCGGCGAATCCATGTGGCGATGAAAAAAAGGGCCGTCTTTCTCGACCGCGACGGGACGTTGAGTCTCGAATCCGGTTATCCCGCTGACCCGAACGACGTGCTGATCTATCCGGCGAGCTTTGCCGCCGTCCGCAAATTCAACGAAGCGGGCCTGCTGGCGGTCGTCACGACGAACCAGTCCGGAGTGGGCCGCGGCCTCTTGACCGAGGAAACGCTGGCCGCCATCCATCAAAAATTCATGGACACGTTTGCCGCCCATCGGGCTCGGCTCGACGCCATCTATTATTGCCCTCATTATGTAAACTCGGCCATCCCCGCTTATCAGAAACGCTGCGACTGTCGCAAGCCGGCTACCGGGCTGGCCCGCCGCGCCGCAGCCGAGCTCGAGATCGACCTCAGGCGCTCCTACACGATCGGCGACAAACCGGAAGATGTGATCTTCGGAATAAACATCGGAGCGACGCCGATCCTCGTCCTGACAGGCTACGGCAGGCAATCTTTGGACCATCTCCGGCGCGAGCGCCACGAGCCGGCCTATGTCGCGACCGACATCCTGGCCGCAGCTCTTTGGATCCTGGCAAGAGAAAAAGCGCACCCATGATTCGCTTCGACGACATCCTGGACAAAGTCTCCGGATCTTTCGGCGAAAAAGAAATCAATCAGCTTAAAAAAGCGTACGTGTTCGCCGCCCGCGCTCACAAAGGCCAGACCCGCCGCTCCGGAGAACCCTATCTCAGCCATCCGCTTGAGGTCACCAGCATGCTGGCCGATATGGACCTCGACCAGACCACCCTTATCGCCGGACTTCTCCATGATGTCCTCGAGGATACAGACGTCACGGCCACGGAAATTCGGGAGCAATTCGGCCAGGAAGTGGCCGACCTGATCGAGGGCGTGACAAAAATCAGCCGGGTCCAGGAATCCTCGCCCGAAGTCCGGCAGGCGGAGACGATCCGCAAGATCATCCTGGCCATGATCAACGACCTGCGGATTATCTTCATCAAGCTGGCCGACCGGATCCACAACCTCAAGACCCTAAAGTTCCTTCCCGACGACAAACAGCGCCAGATCGCCAAGGAAACGCTCGATATCTATGCCCCCATCGCTAACCGACTCGGGATGGGGAGGATCAAAGCTGAGCTCGAAGATCTCGCCTTCCGCTATGTCAACCCCGATGACTACTTCCGCATTGCCTCGCTCGTCGCCCCCGAGCGGCAGCAGGCGGAGGAGCAGCTCGTCAAATTCAAAGCCACGCTGGAAAGCCTGATGAGAGAAAACGGCATTCCCGCCGAGATCCAGTATCGGATAAAGCGCCTCTACAGCATCTACGATAAGATGAAGCGGCGGGGGATCGATTTCGATCAGGTCTATGATTTCAAGGCCCTGCGGATCGTCACCGACACGGTCAAGAACTGCTACGCCGCCCTGGGGATCATCCATCAGAAATGGCCCCCGTTGCCGCATCGCTTCCGCGACTTCATCGCCATGCCCAAGCCCAACCTCTATCAGGCGCTCCACACGACCATCATCACCGAGGACAAACAAACCTTCGAGATCCAAATCCGCACCCAGGACATGAATACCTTGGCCGAAAACGGAATCGCCGCCCACTGGAAATACAAGGACGGAGAAGCCTCAAGCCTTGTCCGCGAGGATAAGCGCCTCGAATGGCTCCGCGAAATCGTCGATCTTTATAAAGAGCAAAAGAGCCCCCGCGAATTCTTGAAAACCCTGAAGACCGACCTTATCCCCGAGGAAGTCTATGTCTTTACTCCCAAGGGAAAAGTCATCACTTTGCCTCTCGGCGGCTCCGCCCTGGACTTTGCCTTCAAGGTCCACTCGGAGATCGGGCTGCATGCCGCTGGAGCCGTCATCAACGGACGGGTCGTGCCCCTGAAAACCATCCTCAAGACCGGCGATATCGTCGAGATCATCACCTCGCCCGAAAAGACGCCTCGCCGCGCCTGGCTGAACATCGCCTTTACCTCTGGCGCCCGCCATCAGATCAAACGCTGGCTCAATCAGCAGGAAAAGATCAAAAGCATCGCCCTCGGAAAAAAGATCTGGGAGCGCGAATCCCGGAGATCTCATCTTTCCCCGAAGCTTTTGAGAGAAGACGTTTTGCTCCGCCGCCTGGCCGAAATTTTACCCCTCAGGTTGAAGA
>CAZNVB010000030.1:0-26319 GCA_964576265.1 uncultured Eubacteriales bacterium
ATTTTGACGCTTACATTCGATTATTCTTTATTTTCTGGTTACCTGTCTGCCTATTTAATTTATTATCAATTATTTAAAAAAATGTCGGCATGCCGACATTATGCTCTTTTTTCATCAAATATCCTTCTTCGATTTTTAAAAGGGGAGGGGCCCCATTCATCAAGTCTCGGCTTACTTTTTTCCCTCTTTTCTTCCCGACGATTAAAGTCTAAGCCCGATTTCATCTGATCATTCACAAAATCCTGCGGCTTTTTTTGAATGCATAATCCCCCTCATGTGAATACGCCGCTTGAAAACGACGCCTCTTATTTCAATTCAAATATTTTTGACGAGATCAGCCAAAGCATTACGCGCCTTTGTTTTTATCAATCCTTTCTTCAATACATGATTTTCAGTTTTGATCTTCATTATTCGGCTGCCCGACTTACTTGCTTTTTCTTTTTTTCTGGATTATAGTTCTTGTTCGAAATTTCCGGCCTTGGATGGAGGACAGATTTTGATTATTGCGATTACCAATCAAAAGGGAGGCGTGGGAAAGACGACGACCGCGCTGAATATCTCCGCTGCCCTTGCCTTGATGGGTTATAGAATCCTTCTTATTGATACCGATCCTCAAGCCCATAGCAGCATGTCTTTCTCTGCTCAACCCGCTTCTCCCAACTCGAAATCTCTATATGATATTATGATGCAACCTGAATTGGGCCTAGAATCGATCATCACTCCGTCGACGATTCCTGGCCTCGACCTTGCTCCTTCCCGAATCTCCATGGCCAAACTCGAGCCCTCGCTATTGGGCGAAATCGACGGCCATTTTCGACTTAAGGATATTATCGAGCCAATCCGATCGAAATACCATCATATCGTTATCGACACCCCGCCAACCCTGGGCTTGATCACCCTGAACTCTCTTGTCGCCGCTTCACACATCCTCATTCCTATTCAGTCCTCATTTCTTTGCCTTGAAGGAACGGACGACCTTCTTGAGACGATCGACAAGGTAAAAAAAGTCGCCAATCCTGACCTTCAAATTTTAGGCATCCTGATCACTCTTCACGATAAGAGAACGAATATATCGCGCGATGTCGTCAAGCGAATCCGAAAAGTCTTCGGCGATCTCGTATTTAAAACACTGATCTCAAAAAGCGTTAAACTCGAAGAGAGCCCGGCCTATAAAGAATCGATTTTCACCTTTGCTCCGAATTCTGTCGGCGCAATTCAATATCGAAAAATTGGCGAGGAGATTATCGAACGTGCCAAAAATTAAGAAATCCGGTCTGCCCGATACCCTGGCCATGCGCCACGATCATCATTTCGTCGACCTCATCTCGACCCGCGCGACCGGGCCGCGCACTCGTCTTATTCCGCTCGACAAAATCGACCCCAACCCTCATCAGCCTCGCTGTTCACTCGGAGATATCGAGGAGCTCGCCGCTTCCATCCAGGCAAAAGGCGTTCTCGAGCCGATATTGGTCCGGCCCCGCCATGACCGTTACGAAATCATTGCCGGCGAGCGACGCTTTGTCGCCTCCAAAAAAGCCGGTCTTAAGGAAATTCCCGCCATTGAGATGAATGTTAAGGACAGCGAGGCCCTCGAGCTCGCTCTCATCGAAAACCTGCAGCGAAAGGATCTGGACGTCTTTGAGGAGGCCGACGGCCTGAGCGCACTCGTCGATATCTATGGCTATAACCACGCTCAATTGGCCGAAAAAATCGGCAAAGCCCGCTCGACGATTACCGAAATGATCAATGTCTCCAGAATACCGAAAAAATTAAGGGATCTCTGTGCTTCTTTTGATATCACGAGCCGGAGCACATTGATCGAAATCGCCAAACTTGAAAATCCTGAGGATATGGAAAAATTAATCAATGAGATTGGAATGCGCGGCCTCAGGCGAGAGGACACGCGAGAGCTTTCTAAGAGACTTAAAGGCAAATCGAAATCTTCAAAGCCTTATATTTTTAGCTATGCTCCAAAATCAAATGACCGTTACCATTTGCGCATCGAATTCAGAAAGCATCAGGTTAGCAAGGAAGAGATCATTGCCGTTCTCGAAGAAATTATAGAAAACCTCAGATCCAAAGCGTGATTTTTTATGAATGGGGCGTTTTTCGGATCGCTTTCTTCGCACCCGGCTTAAGTTTACATAATAATCCTTATCCGACCCAATACGATACGGTTTTTTTTGTCCTTCCGTCTTTTTTTAAATATATGGCACATTTTTTAATCAGATTCACTCTCCGATCCCTTTTAATTTCTCTCTTCTTCATCGACTTCCGCCTAATAAATGCGTCGTTCAGTACATTGATCTAACAAAACTCAAGAAGTTTATTTTCGCCTACAAATAATAAGGGCTTTAATTATGATACACAGATCGATTCTCTTTTTCTTTGGCAGCCTAATCTTTTGGTCTCTATCAAGCCGAGAACTCTTTGTAAAAAAAAATTGCTCTTCGATCATCCCCATTCCCTCTTATCATTAAGAATAAATTGCCCGATCTCAGCGAAGCTCTCGCCGATCATGACAACCCATTAACGCGATATATCGCTATTTAAACGCGGAAAAAACGCACTCCTTTTTATTATTTCTATCCCTGGTGAGAATATAAACAGGCGATAGGACCGGCGGCCTCTCCCCTCTTGATCCTTCCCTGTTTTTAGGCTCTAGGCCCGCAGATTCAGATTGTCAGGCCCTTACAGCCCTTTGCTCATCGCGTTCAGGAAGTCCGCGTTCGTCTTGGTCTTGGCCAGCTTATCGATCAGAAGCTCCATCGCTTCGACTTCGGAGAGCTGGCTTAAGACTTTCCTCAGGATCCAGATCCGGTTGAGTTCGTTTTCGCCGATCAGAAGTTCTTCCTTTCTCGTTGCCGAGCGGTTGATGTCGATCGCCGGGAACAGTCGCTTATCCACCAGCCGGCGATCGAGATTGATTTCCATGTTTCCCGTCCCCTTGAATTCTTCAAAAATTACGTCGTCCATGCGGCTTCCGGTATCGACCAGGGCCGTGGCGACGATGGTCAGGCTCCCGCCCTCTTCAATTTTGCGTGCCGAGCCGAAAAATTTCTTGGGCTTATTGAGGGCATTGGCGTCGATTCCGCCGCTGAGGACTTTTCCCGATGGGGGGATGATCGCGTTATGAGCCCGGGCAAGACGGGTCACGCTGTCAAGGAGGATGGCGACGTCCCGCTTGATCTCGACAAGCCGTTTCGCTTTTTCCAGGACGATGTTCGCCACTTGGGCGTTTCTCGCCGGCGGTTCATCGAAGGTTGAGGCCACCACCTCACCGTTGACGCTCCGCTGGAAATCCGTCACCTCCTCCGGCCTTTCGGCGACCAGGAGGACGATGAGAAAGATTTCCGGGTGGTTTTTCTCAATCGATTTGGCAATCGTCTTAAGAAGAGTCGTTTTTCCGGCCCGCGGCGGCGAGACGATCAATCCCCGCTGTCCCTTGCCGATCGGCGTCAGGAGGTCCATGATGCGGGCGTTCATATTCTTGGCGTTGCCATCTTCCAGGTTGATCTTTTCAAACGGATACAGAGGCGTCAGATGTTCGAAATGGACGTTTCGTCTCATATCTTGAAGGACGTCGGGATGAGTGAAATTGATGGCTTCGATCTTGATCAAGGCAAAATACTTTTCGCCGTTTTTGGGCGGCCGGACGATCCCCGAAATCGTGTCCCCCGTTCGCAGCTGGAACTTTCGGATCTGAGACGGCGAGACATAGATGTCATCGGGGCTGGGAAGGTAGCTGAAATCCGGTGCCCGGAGAAACCCGAACCCGTCCTCCAGAGTCTCCAGAACCCCCTCCGAAAAAAGCAGGCCGTTCTTTTTGGCCTGAGCCTCTAGAATTCGAAAAATCAGGTTGTGCCGGCTAGCATCCTCGATTTCCTCTTGCTCAATCCCGATCTCGTCGGCGATAGTCTCGAGCTCCCTTTTGTCTTTTTCTTCGAGCTCGACTAAGCTGTACTCTTTCATCCTCGATTCTCCTATGGGTCTGGCGGTTTCCGACGCCTGATTCGGACTTATCAAGCTGTTCTCATTCGCTTTCGGTCTTCTGGGCATGGCTCCTTCTTTCCATCCGGGTTGAATTGAACCCGCCGACTCTCTGGGCAGGCTCGATCCGGCCTAGGCAAATTACATTTAATGTGGCAGAGGTGGTTCAGCCGGGCCTTCGTCTTCTCTCTTGCTGGTCAGAGGCTCGGCTGGGCCCATCCTTTTCTCTTCTTGAGGCTTCTGGGGCAGCTCGCCTTTGAGAGCAATTTTCAAGACCTCGTCCATGCTTTCGACCAGATGAATCTTCAGCTCCTGTTTGATGACTTTCGGCAGGTCCTTCAGATCGGGCTTGTTGTCGAGAGGAATGATCGCTTCCCGAATTCCTTCCCGGTGGGCCGCCAGAAGCTTTTCTTTGATTCCACCGACAGGCAGAACCTTTCCCCGTAGCGTGATCTCTCCCGACATCGCCACTTTCCGGTTGACAGGGATTTCGGTCAGCAGAGAAATGATCGAGGTGGCGATGGTGATTCCGGCCGAGGGGCCTTCTTTCGGCGTCGATCCCTCGGGGACATGAATATGGATATCAAAATTCTTGTGCAGATCTCTGGCGATGTTGAGCTCGAAAATTTTCCCTCTCACGTAGCTGAAGGCAGCCTGGGCGGACTCCTGCATGATCTCGCCCAGCTGGCCGGTCAGAGTGAAATTCCCTTTGCCGTGCACCTTGGTGGCCTCAAACGTCAACAGCTCGCCGCCGAATTCCGTCCAGGCCATGCCGATGGCGCCGCCGATCTCGTCCTTTTTGTCGATTTCCGAGCGCCGATACTTGGGAATGCCGAGATAACTTTCGAGGTTCTTCGGCGTCACCCGCTCGCTGTGTTCCCTCCCCTTCTGGACGACCCTTTTGACCAGTTTTCGGCAGATGGAGGTGATTTCTCTTTCCAGGTTCCGGACACCCGCTTCTCGAGTGTATTCGCGGATCAGCTTCTGGACCGCCGCATCGCTGATCTTCAGGTTCGTTTTTTTCAGGCCGTGAGCTTTCATCTGTTTCGGCAACAGGAACCGCTTGGCGATCTGGAGCTTTTCGTCCTCCGTATAGCCGGGCAGGCGAATGACCTCCATCCGATCGACGAGAGGTTTCGGGATTGGCTCCAGCATGTTGGCGGTTACGATAAACATAACTTGGGAAAGATCGAAATCCGTGTCGATATAGTGGTCGAGGAAGCTGCTATTTTGTTCAGGATCAAGAACTTCCATAAGAGCTGAGGCCGGGTCGCCGCGAAAATCCATGCTCATCTTATCGACTTCGTCGAGAAGGAAAACAGGATTCTTTGTCCCCGCCCGCTTGATCATCTGGATGATTCTACCGGGATAAGCACCGATGTAGGTCCTCCGATGGCCGCGGATCTCGGCTTCGTCTCGGACTCCGCCGAGCGACAGACGGACAAACTTCCGGCCCGTCGCCCGGGCGATCGAACGGCCAAGAGAGCTCTTACCCACCCCGGGGGGGCCGATCAGCCCTAAAATGACGCCCTTCGGGTTCTTGACGAGCTGGCGAATGGAAAGATACTCAATGATCCTCTCTTTAACCTTTTCCAGCCCGTAGTGGTCCTCATCCAGAATACGTTCCGCTTCCTTGAGGTTTCTTTTTTCCCGCGATTTCGTGTTCCAGGGAAGGGAAATCAGCCAATCCAGATAGTTCCTGCAGACCGTCGCCTCCGCCGACATCGGGGGCATCGTCTCGAGACGATCGATTTCTTTGTTCGCTTTCTCCTCGGCATCAGGCGGCATGCCGGCTTTCTTGACCTTCTGACGGAGCTCTTCAATCTCGTTCGGCTGATCTTCCTTCCGACCGAGGTTCGCACCCGGCGGGAAAAGCGTCTGACGATTGTCTTTCCCCGGCGCCTTTTGACGATCCGACCGGCCGCCTTCGCGCCGAATCCGGGAGTGCATTTTCAGGATTTCATTTTCCAGCAGATAGTTCAGCCGCCGCAGCCGTTCCAGACAGTTGATTGTTTCGAGCAAATTCTGTTTCTCTTCGAGAGGCAGGTAAAGATGGGATGAAATGATATCGCTGATCCGCTCGGGAGTAGTATCTCTCAACGCCGGGATGATCGACTCGATGTTGGCGCTCTGGTTGAGCTTGAGGTAGTCCTCGAACAAGGCGAGAACGCGCTTCAAGACCTCCTTGATCTCGGGACTCGTCTCCTCGACTTCCTTAATAACCTTCGCTAGGACCTGATAGTAAGGATAGGTGCTGAGATACTCAATAATCCGGGCTCGTTTCTTCGCCTCGACAATGACCTTGACGTTTTTCTCATCCGCTTTGACCGTGCGAATAATCTTTGCGGTGACGCCGAGCGAATAGATCCCTTTCGGAGTCGGATTGTCGACCGAAGCGTCCATCTGGGCGGAAAGGAAGATCATTTTGTCCCGTTCTATGGCTTTGTCCAGCGCCTGAATCGAGGAGGGACGACCGATAATGAAAGGGACGAGAGTCGAGGGAAAAATGACGAGATCGCGCAAGGGGATGAGCGGAATGTTCCGGATCATTTCGCTGTCGTTCGGCTCTTGAGGCATTTTATTCTCCCACGGCTTCCTTTAGTCGGTCGAAGCAGTCTGGTTTAACGCCCGACCTCCTTGGGAGGCCAGAGACTCGGCTGGTCCTTTTTCCCAGAATAATCCGCCTTCCCTTTGGCGAAAGAAAATTGCCGTTATGGGCCCTTTCATCCCGCTCAATCCTACAGGGGATTAACTTCATGGGAGGCATCAATATAATACCGCGTTTTGAAGCAGAAAGTCAACCGCTTTCCTTTGAAGAAGTCTGTTTTTCAGGTCCTCGCGTCCACCCTCCCGATTGATACTTTCGATCATCCTGGACAGAGGAATATTGTTCCTTGCGGCCAAATTTCTGATCTCTTCCTCGACCTCTTCATCGCTGATCGTCAGCTTCTCAAGTCTGGCAATCCTCGTCAGCAGCAGTGCCTGTTTGAGATTCTTTTCGGCCTGGGATCGGGCCTGCTTTTTCAGCTCTTCGACCTGATCCGGTGACAAATCGGGCGGCAGAGAGGAAATCAGTCGGTTCAGCACCGCCTTGCTCTCACCGGCAACCAGGCTTTCGGGCAAATCGATTTCCAGCCGGCTGACGATTTCCCCGATGATCTCCTGGCTCATTTCTCGGCGCGCCTCTTCTTCCTTAATTTTCACCAATTCTTGGCGAATTTTTTCCCTCAGAGCCGCCAGGCTCTCGTATTCCCCCAGGTCCTTGGCCCACTCATCCCCGGCCTCGGGAATTCTTTTCTCCTTGATGGCCAGGACCTTGATCTCATACTCGATCGTCCTTCCGGCAAGCCTTTTCTGGGGATGTCCGGCCGGATAAGCGATCGTCAAGCGCCTCGTCTCTTCCAGCCGGAGACCGATCAGGCTTTCGTTGAGGGCCTGTTCATTCTCTGGATGACCGGCCAGAACGAGGATTTTTTCCGTCGGCAGAAATCTTTTTGTTTTCAGGTCCCTGCCTTTCGATTCCAAGACCACATAGTCTCCGTCCTTCACGCCCCTTTCCTCGACCGGAATATAATCGGCCGATTTCTGGCGCAGCTCTTCCAGAGATTGATCGACCTCCCGGTCTTCGACCACGACGCTGCGCTTCCGGACCCGGATTTTTTTGTAGGGCGGAAGATCGAAATCGGGAATGATTTCGACGTCCGCTTTAAACCGGAAAGACTCGCCTTCCCTGAAGGCCACCTCACGGATGACCGGCCGGCCGATCGGGCTGATCTGATAACGCCTCAGGCTTTCCCGCAGGGCCCTGGGGGCAAGATCGTCGATCAGCGCCTCTCTTATTTCCTGGTAGAAAAGACGCTTGACCATTTCTTTTGGCGCCTTGCCGCGGCGGAATCCGGCCAGTCTGGCTTTCGCAGTGAATTCCTCAACGATCCGATCAAGTTCCCGGGCCGTTTCGGCGGCATCCACCTCGACTTCGATCTCCCTGCGGCTGGCGTTCGGAGTCCCAACGCTCGCCTTGATCGTCTCCTGGGTTTCGTCGTTCATGAGCCTCCTGATTTCCGGTTGTCTTTCTTCCCGATCTCAGATCGGAAAATAAGCAGCTCCGGCGTTTTAAGAAGATCGCTTTCCAATGGGCAGAGCGGGATTCGAACCCGCACTCCCTCAACAGGAACTAGGTCCTAAGCCTAGCGCGTCTGCCTGTTCCGCCACCTGCCCGCGTTTTAAGGAGCGAAAATTTGACCGCAGAAAAAAGGAATATCATTTCGTTCGCTGCTGAGGATAGAAATATTTTTACCATATTTCGACCACCGCTGTCAACGAGAGGACTCGACTCGGCAAGGATTATGGCATCCCGTGGAAAATTCCCGCGGTGAGAGATCATCGACCTCAGAGACAGGAGAAAAAATCTACCTCAAGTACTTTTTCAGCCTTTCGGCCAGGTCCGGGGCGACGGTGACCAAGGTTTTATAGACATCCCTGGCGCTGTAGTTGTCCTTGAGATTCAGGTAGGTGATGGCCAGATTGAAAAGCGCGACTCCGTAGTCCGGCCGGAGCTCGACGCTCTTCTTCAATGGCTCCAGTGCCGACTCGAAATCCTTGATCTGCATGTAGCCGACGCCGATGTTGAGCCAGGCGTCGGCATTGTCGGGAACAAGAGCGACATAATTTTTGAAGGCCTCGATCGCCTCCTTGTTCTTTTTCAGGTTGAAATAACAAAGGCCGATATTATAGTAAGCCGCGTCATAATCCCTTTTGATCTGGAGGGCCTGCTCAAAGCTGGCAATGGCTTCTTCGTATCTCTTGAGCTTCTGAAACATGATCCCCAGGTTGAAAACGGCAATTTCGCTCTTGGGGTTGAGTTCGATGACCTTGCGAGCGGCTTCGATGGCGTTCTCATTGCGGCCGGCTTCATCGTACATTTTGATGATGTCGCTGTAATACTTGGTCGCCGCTTCTGGAGTGATTTCAGCCAGCTCCTTTAAAACCGCCTCGGCTTTCTCGAGTTGCCCGGACTTGTGATAGGCCAGGGCCAGGTTTTCGTTGGTCTTGATGTCCCTCGGCTGGTCCCGGCGCGCAGATTCAAGCGCCGCGATCGCCTGATCGTACTGCCCGAGTTCGATCCGGGCCAACCCCAAACGCAAGTATCCCGTCCATACCATTTCCGGATTTGTTTTAACGTATTGTTCGTAGGTCTCCGCCGCCTTGCCGAATTCCCTCATCTCGTCGTAGGCGTTGCCGAGAGCAAAAAGGGCCGCCTTGTTTTGACGATCGAGCGAATACGCTTTCTCCAGCGCCGCCACCGCATCGCTCCACCGCTGCATCCGATAGTAGATTTCACCCAAAGTCGAATAGGCGTTCGCCCGAGAGGGATCGAGCTCGACGACTTTCTGGAAAGCCCCGATCGCGGCCGAGTAATTTCTCTGCTTGAAATACACCTCGGCCAGAGCCGCCTGGGCTTCGACTTGAGAGGGATTGGACTTGACGACCCTCTCGAGATACTTGGCAGCGTTTCCCAGCTCATCGAGCGCGGCAAAAACTCGGCCGGCCAAGTAAATGCCTTCCGGGCTGGAAAAGTAGTCTTCTTTGTTCCAGTTTTTGAACTCGGTGACCTTGGCCGCCCTGGGCAGTCCGCTCCAGGAGTTGGAAGGGATGGCGACTCTGGATGTTTTCTCCAGAATCAAGATCAGCCCGACAGCCTGACCGCCAAGGTTCGTCAACGGCCCTCCATTATAGCCTTCGGGGATTGAAAGCGAGGCCTCGACGACCGACAGCCCGTCGGGAAGCTTGTACGCCTTGCGCACGGTCCCTTCCGAGACGGTAATCTCGCCGGCCTCATTGGCTCCCAGGCCAAAAATCCGCATCCCCTCTTGAAGTTCATCGGAATTTCCCAGGGCCAGCGGCTGGATTTTCCCTTTGAGCTTGAGCAGACAAACGTCGAGATCTCGAGCGACGGAAAGGATGCCCTCAACTCTCATTTTCTTCCCCTTGACGGTGACCGCCTCGACTTCGGCGCTGTTGCTGACAAGATGATAGCTGGTGGCCACGACATCTTCGGCCAGCCCGAAGCCGACTCCTTTGCCAAGGAGTGTCTTATCGGCTCCATAGACATAGAGAGCCACCACCCCCTCCTTGTTTTTTTCAAAAATCGAAGTCGCTTCCTCGGTCTGGGAAAAGAGGAATCCGCCGAAGCTAAAAAAAACCGCGAGACAAACGAAATATCGAGTCCTGACGATCATCCTCGGTCCTCCTTTTTTGGCATGCGGAAACAAATTTACACAGAGCGCCTTTCTCTGTCAAATTAAAATATCACCCTCTCTCCCTTCGACCTTTAAGCAAAAAGCGAAAAATGATATAAGTTCCCGAGAAGCCCCTTGACGGGAGTTTCATGTCCGGCTCGATGAGGACGCTGAATTTGCTCGCCCGGACCGTTGGCCTTGCTTTTCTCCGGATCAATGGACATGTTTGAAAAAAAAGACGAGTCTCCGGAGGCGACCGCTTTAGCCGAGCAGCGCTCCTTGCGAAGGGTCATCATCTGGGCATACCTGGCCACGGCGCTTGGCGGAGCCGTCTGGTTTGGCCTGGTTTTTGTCGCTCCTTATTTGAAAAGCCGATCTTCGCCATGGGCCGCGCTCGTCTATGCGCTTTATTCTCCGGTCTGTCATCAAATCCCTTCCCGGTGTTTCCATCTTTTCGGTCAGCCCCTGGCTGCCTGTGCCCGCTGCCTAGGGATCTATTCCGGCTTTCTTGTCGGCCTCGGAATTTTTCCCCTTTTCCAGGGATTCCGCAGGCTCCGCCTACCCCGGACAGCGACCTTCCTTTTCGTTTCCGCCCCCATTGTCTTCGATACCCTGGGAAATTTCGTCCGCCTCTGGACGACGCCGAACAGCCTTCGCTTCGCCACGGGCCTGCTCTGGGGAACCATCCTGCCCTTCTATTTTGTTCCGGGCATTGCCGATCTCTTCCTCGCGGGAAAATATCGCTTGAATTCGAGACGACGTTCTTCATAAAATAAGCTGTCTCCGATGAAGGAAAAAGGAGGAGGCATGAGCCAAAAAACCCAGGGCATGTTCACCCCGGCGCTCGTCGGGGGCGTGGTAGCCGGAGTGATCACCGCGCTCCCTTTCTTAGGATGTTTCTGTTGTCTCTGGATTATCGGCGGGGCCATGCTGGCGGCCTATCTCCTGGCCAGGAATTCGCCCGTCTCCCTGACGGCAGGAGAAGGCGCCATCGTCGGCATTTTCACCGGCATCATCGCTGCCGTCGTTGATGCCTTTATCAGCGTCCCCTTTCAAGCCTTGAATCGCGACTTTGCCCAGAAATTCATGGATCAGGTCAGCCACTTTTTCGAAGATCTGCCCGAGGGGTGGGAATCGATCATCGAGCGCGCCGGAGCCGGAACGACTCCGGCTCTCTTTTTATTGGGACTTCTTGTTTCCGCCACCGTTTTCGCCGCCTTCGGCGCTCTGGGTGGAGTCATCGGCGTCTCTCTTTTCGGCAAAAAGACGCCGCCGGTTCAGACCAAAGGAACTGAAAATGAAACGACTGAAGACTCGGGTCATCGTCAATCCTGAATCCAACCGCGGCCGCACCCGCCGCCGCTGGAAAGAAATCAGAGAGACGATCCGGGGTTTCATCAAAGAATTCAGCCTCGACTTCACGGAGAAGCCGCTCCAGGCCATCGAGCTGACCCGCTCGGCCATTAAGGAAGGGCACGATTTAATCATCGGGGTGGGCGGAGACGGCACGATGAACGAGATCGCCAACGGTTTCTTCGAGGATCAAAAAATCATCAACCCCGATTCAGCCTTAGGCATCCTTCCCTCGGGTACGGGCAGCGATCTCAGTCGGAGCCTGAACATCCCGAAAAAATGGCGAGAAGCGCTCAAAGTCATCACCCAGGCTCCCTCTGCACGAATCGATGTCGGGAGGGTCGTGTTCAAGGATCATTCGGGAAAGGAAGCGGAAAGATTTTTCCTCAATGTCGCCGATTTCGGGGTCGGAGGCGAAGTCGTCCGACGGGTCAACGAGCGGCGGCTCGAACGAAAAGCGTCCTCCTATCTCCGATGCCTTATCTCCGCCATGGTGAACTACCGCAGCCGACGGGTCCGAATTCGGGTGGACGGCCACGACCTCCCGGAGGATGAGTATCTGATCGGAGCGATCGCCAACGGCAGGATCTTCGGCAAAGGGATGAAGGTCGCACCTCAGGCCCGGCTTGATGACGGGTTGTTCGACCTCGTCTTGGTCAAAGGGATGAGGTTTCTCGAATTCTGCCGGCAGGGCTGGAAGATTTTCCTGGGGACTCATCTTTCTCATCCGAAAATCTCCCTCGTCCGCGGCCGGCGGATCGAAGCTCTGAATGTCGAGGCCGGCGATGTTCTCCTTGAATTGGACGGAGAGCAGCTGGGCACGCTGCCGGCAACGTTCGAAGTCTTGCGCCAGCGTTTTCCTGTCAAAGGATTCGTCTGATTGGCGGGCGTTTTCAGAATTGCCCGTCGCTTGCCCGAACCTTCTGATTCAGGTGGTAGAAAGGATCGTTGGTAAAGACCATTCGCCCATCGGGAGCGACAAACTTTCGCACCGGCAGCCCCCCGATATAGGCTCGGGGATAGGATTCCATGACTTTCTGGATGTAATCGATCGTTTCCTGGTAAGGCGGAATGCCGTTGTATTTTTTCAGCGCTTCCTGACCGGCATTGTACGCGGCCAGAACCATCTTCGTGTTATTGCTGAACAAACGGCATAGGTCTTTCAGAAACCTGACTCCTCCCCTGATGTTGTCTTCAGGATCAAAGCGGTCTTTGACCCCGTACTGTGAAGCGGTCTCCGGCATGAGCTGCATCAAGCCGACCGCACCCTTGGGCGAAACAGCCTGGCTGTCGTAGTTGGACTCAGCCCGAATAATCGAGTGGATAAGCTCGGCAGGAACATTGTATTTCAGCGCGTAGGACCGGACGATCGGGTCATATTTTTGTTTGAGAGCCTCTCTCTCCGCGCCTTGGCCGGACAAGAAGAAAGCCAGGGCAAAGGAACAGGCAAATAAGACTCCTCTCCCGATCCTCGTCAATTTCGGCTTCATCCTCTAACCTCTGCTAAGAAAGCCCGATTCTATTTTGTCCCAACCGGCCCGTCTTGGCAATCACCTTTTCGGGTGATTTTTCAGCCGCCCGCTTTCCCCCCGGGTAAGCCTCTGGATAATCCCATAGCTCGCTTCAATCGCCGATCCCAGAGACTCCGCTTTTTTCCCTCCTGCCTGGGCAAAATCGGGCCGGCCGCCCCCTCCGCCGCCAATCAGGAAGGCCATTTCTCCGATTACTTCATCCGCCCGTATGCGTCCGGCGAGGTCCTTGGTCACAGAGACGACAAGGAACGCTTTCCCTTTGAGCAAAGATCCCAGGACGACAACGGCGGAGCCGAGCTTCTGTTTCTGCGCGTCGGCCAGATCTCTGAGCTCCTCCATCGTCAACCCGTCCACTCGTCGGGCCAATACGGGGATGTCGCCGACGATTTTAACTTGGCTTTCCTCAGGCCGAGCCCGAAGCTCGGCCAGCTCCCGGCGGGCTTCCCTCTTCTCTTTCTCCGCCTCCTCGAGCTGTCGCTTCAGCTTTTCGATATGCGAAATAATTTCCATTCGCGGGCAGCCCAGGGCGATCTGCGCTTCGGCCACGAGGCCGTCCAGCTCCTGGACAAAACGGAGGGCGGGCTCGCCGGTCAAAGCTTCAATCCGGCGCATTCCCGCGGCGCTGCTCGACTCGGAAACGATCTTGAACAGGCCGATCATGCCGGTGGCCGAAACGTGAACTCCACCGCAGAGCTCGCGGCTGAAATCTTCGACCGCGACCAGCCGGACTTTTTCCCCGTACTTTTCCTCAAAAATGGCCATGGCTCCTTCTTTGAGTCCCTCCTCGAAGGTCGTTACTCGGGTTTCGACTTTAAGGTTGGACCTGATGGCCGCATTGACCAGACTCTCAATGCTCTCCATTTCTTCCCGGCTGAGGGGGGCAAAATGGGTATAGTCGAAGCGCAGCTTCTCCGCCGTGACAAGGGAGCCGGCCTGCTTGACATGACCACCCAGAATTTTTCTCAGGGCGGCATGCAGCAGGTGGGTTGCCGTGTGGTTGCGGCTGATGGCCCGGCGCCGCTCGACATCGACCAGAGCTTCGACTTTATCTCCGACCCGCAACTCTCCCCAAAGGGCCTCGACATGGTGAGCGATCACGTCTGGAAGAGGATAAAAAGCGCCATCGACCCGGCCCCGGAAATTCGCTGCTCTGATCTCGCCGGCATCACCGATTTGACCGCCGGCTTCGGCGTAAAAAGGGGTCGTATCGAGGACAACTTGCCCCTTTTCTCCGACTCGAATCTCCGCCGCTTCCTCGCCGTCCTTGACAATCGCCACCACCTCCGCCCCGGCGACATGCTCGCTTTCGTATCCTCGGTAAACGACGCGAAAATCCTTCAGCCTTTCGTAAGCCCGGCGCTCATCCTGCCGGGCATCTCCTTTCCACGAGGCTCTCGCCCGGTCTTTCTGGATAGCTAGTTCCGCATGGAAGCCGGACTCATCGACTCCCAGACCCTCCTCCCCGGCGAGTTCGAGCGAAAGGTCGAGGGGGAAGCCGAATGTGTCATAGAGCTTGAAAACCTCGACACCGGTCAGAACGTTCCGGCCGGAACGTCTCGCCTCCTCGACGAATTGGTGAAAGTTGCGCAAACCCGAAGAAAGGGTCGCTCCAAACCTTTCTTCCTCGGAAAGGCAGAGCCGAGAGATATAGCCGATCGAGTTGAGCAGCTCGGGGTAAGCGTCCTTCATGATCTCGGCGACCACCCCGGCCAGTTGGTGGAGAAACGGCTTTTCGATCCCGATGAGATTGCCGTGCCGGAACGCCCGGCGAATCAGGCGCCGGAGAACATATCCCCGGCCCTCATTGGCCGGCATGATCCCATCGCCGATAAGGAAAACGATCGCCCGGACATGGTCGGCGATAATCCGGACCGAGACATCGCCCGAATCCCTGGACGGATACTCTCTTTGCGCCAGGTCGCAGACCATCCGGATAATCGGTTGAAACAGGTCGGTGTCGAAATTGCTTCGTTTCTTTTGAAGCGCCGCGGCCGTTCGTTCAAGACCCATCCCGGTGTCGATCGAAGGGGAAGGAAGGGGACGAAGCGTGCCGTTCTTGTCCTGATCATATTGCATGAAGACAAGATTCCAGAGCTCGACGAACCGATCGCTCCCCCTTTCGATCAGGCTTCTCGGATCGCCCTCCTCCAAATCCGGGGTGGAATCATAATGGATCTCGGAACAAGGACCACAAGGCCCGGTCTCCCCCATGGACCAAAAATTATCTGTCTTGCCGAAACGAAAGATCCGGTTCTCTGGAAGCCCGATGGAACGGTTCCAGATCCGAAAGGCCTCCTCATCGTCCTCATAGATCGTCGCGTACAGCCGATCCTCAGGGAGACGAAAAACCTCGGTCACGAGTTGCCAGGCGAAAGCCACGGCTTCTTCCTTAAAATAATCGCCGAAGGAAAAGTTGCCCAGCATTTCAAAAAAGGTGTGATGTTTGCTCGTCCGCCCGACCTGCTCAAGGTCATTATGTTTGCCGGAGACGCGGAGACATTTCTGGACCGAAGCGGCTCTTCGGTAGCTCCTCTTCTCCAGGCCGAGAAAAACGTTCTTAAACTGGTTCATCCCGGCATTGGTGAACAGAATCGTCGGGTCGTCCTTAGGAAGAAGAGACGAACTCGGAACGATTTTGTGGCCTTTGCCGAGAAAAAATCCGAGAAAGGCCTCCCGGATCTCTTGAGCCGTCATGAGGATTCTTCGTCCGAAACTTCCCCCTCTCTCTCCACCTTGCTCATCTTCTGTTCCATCTCTTCCAGAGCGAGATCGAGCGTGGACTGGATCCCCATCACCCGGAGCTTGAAATTGTCGGGATTGGTCGAGTAACGGAGGCCCTGTTCGAAGGAAATATAGCCGTCCCGATAAAGCTGGAAGATGGACTGATCGAAAGTCTGCATCCCGTACTGCGAGACACCGGCGGCAATGGCGTCGCGAACAAGGCCCGTTTTTTCTTTTTCCTGAATGCAATCCTGAATGTAAGGCGTCGAGATCATCACTTCGACGGCCGGCACTCGGCCCTGCCCGTCCATTCTCGGGATCAGCCTCTGGGAAATGACTGCTTTCAGGATACTCGCCAACTGGAGCCGAACCTGCCTCTGATGGTGGGGCGGAAAGACGGAAATAATCCGGTTGATGCTCTCCGGCGCATCCAGAGTGTGAAGGGTGCTGAAAACAAGATGCCCGGTTTCGGCAGCCAGAATGGCGGTTTCAATCGTGTCTAGGTCGCGCATTTCACCGACCAGAATAACATCCGGGTCTTCGCGCAACGTGGCCCGCAGCCCGCGGGAAAAGCTCGACACGTCCATCCCGACTTCGCGCTGACTGATTGTGCTCTTCTTGTCTTTATGAAGATATTCGATCGGGTCTTCGATGGTAATGATATTCTCCCGGCGGTGGGTGTTGATATAATCGATCATCGCCGCCAGAGTCGTCGTCTTCCCGCTTCCCGTCGTCCCGGTCACCAGGACCAACCCTCTCTGTAGAAGAGAGACCTTTTCCAGAACTTCGGGGAGGAGAAGCTGCCGGATCGTCTTGACCTCGAGGGGGATGATGCGCAGGGCGATGGCGATCGAGCCCCGCTGCTGAAAAATGCTGCCCCGAAACCGACCGAATCCCGGAAGGCTGTAGGCCAGGTCGATGTCGAAATCCTCTCTCAGCCTTTCCTTTTGGTAATCCGTCATAAGCTGATCGCCAAGCTCCTGGGTATCCTTGGAGGTCAGACGCGGGAATCCGGTCAGAGGAATCAGCGTGCCGTGAACACGGATGATGGGATGGTTTCCGGCCTTCAGGTGGAGGTCGGAGGCATCCCTTTCGATCGCCACCTTCAAGAGTTCATCAATTTCCATGTTTCACCTCTTATCGAGATATGTCAGCCAGTGATAGGTGTCTTCCCGTTCGCCGTTCAGATAAGCGAAAAAGGCGTCCTGGAGCCTTTTGACCACCGGCCCTCTCCGTCCCGAACCGATGACGATCTTGTCGATCGATCGGATGGGCGTAATCTCGGCGGCCGAGCCGGTGAAAAAGACCTCATCCGCAATGTAGAGCAATTCTCGCGGAATCGTCTCCTCGACCAAGCGCAGGCCGGCTTCTTTGACCAAGGTGATGACGGAATCGCGGGTGATTCCCGGCAGAACCGATGAGGAGAGGGGCGGGGTGTAGACTGCGCCGTTGAGGACGAGAAAGATGTTCTCGCCGCTGCCTTCGCTGATATGGCCGCGGATATTGAGGGCGATCCCCTCGGCATACCCGTCGACCAGGGCTTCCATTTTAATCAGCTGGGAATTCATGTAATTCGCTCCGGATTTGGCCAGCGCGGGGAAGGTATTGGGCGCCATCCGCCACCAGGAGGAGACACAGACGTCCACGCCGTTTTCCAAGGCTTCTTCCCCGAGGTATTTTCCCCAGTTCCAGACAAGAATGGCGCAGTCCACAGGATTGGGAAAGGGGTCGACTCCGAGTGCGTTATAGCCGCGATAAATAATCGGCCGGATATAGCAGGACTTCAGTCCGTTGGCTCGGACCGTCTCGATGACGGCCTGGCTGAACTCCTCGATGGAATAGGGCACATCCATGCGATACATTTTGCAGGAGTTATAAAGGCGCTGCAGGTGAGCACCCAGACGGAAGATGGCCGTTCCCTTGGGAGTGTCATAAGCTCGGAAGCCTTCGAAAAGAGAACTCCCATAGTGGACGACATGAGAGGCAATGTGGATCTTCGCATCTTTCCAGGGAATGAATCGGCCGTTGATCCACACTTTCCCGTCCTCATTAAAAGGGCTCATCACTTGCTCCTCTTCAGAACTTGAATTGTCCGACCCATCTAGAGAATGTTATCCGAATCTCCCTTCTCAAGTCAAACCGTCCCTAATTCGTTTCGCCGCAATGGGGACAATGCCGGGACTTCAGCGGCAGAGGCCGCCGGCAATTCCAGCAAAGGCCGGTCTGGCGTTGCTCTCGCGCCCGGATTCTGATCATCATATCCTCAATCTCCGTCGTCTTTTCGTCTTTTTTCTTCAAGGCGGCCAGCGCCTGGCAAACTTCGGCAGTCCTGGCATACCGGTCCTCAAGCTTGGAAGCCAAACATCTCATGATAATTTCGTCGAGCTCGCGAGGGATTTTGCTGTTTCTCAGCCGAGGCGGGGTAATTCTCCCCTGTTGGGCCTTTTCCAGAATTTTAAACGGGTCCGGATCGAATATGGGCGGACGCCCGACAATCATCTCGTAAAAAATACATCCCAGGGAATAGATATCCGATTGATAGGTCGCCTTTCCCAGAAACTGTTCCGGAGCCATGTATGGCGGGCTGCCGATCCTGGTCGAGGCATAAGGGACATTATTCAGCCAGGCAGAGGTCCCGAAATCCGTGATCTTGGCCGTTCCCTCTTCGGAAATCATGATGTTCGAAGGCCGGAGGTCCCGGTGAATGATTTTATTCTTATGAGCATGGTCGACTCCCTGAGCGATCTGCTTGATATAGTCCACCGCCGTCTCCCAGGGCAACAGGCGCTCTTTTTCCAAAATTTTCTCCAAAGTTTTCCCCTTAACGTATTCCATGACCATGAAGAAAATCCGGTTTTCTTTCTCGGCAGAAATCATGCGAACGATATTCGGATGGTTGAGAGCGGCTTGAAGGCGAGGTTCTTTCAGCAACTTGAAAAGTTCGGCCGATTGCTTATGAGGGACCTTAATCGCGACCTTGATCTCAAGCCAAGTGTCCCGAGCAAGATAGACAGATCCGAATCCGCCACTCCCCAGCGAGCGGATGATTTCGTATTTCCCGACTTTTTGGCCCTGAAGAAACATGTTATTGGCCCCAGAAATGGCTGATCAAAGCAAGGGAGGCCAAAGACGCAGTCTCAGAGCGCAAGATCCTCCGGCCCAGGCTTACGGCCTCAAAACCATGACTCAAGGCGCTCTCTTCTTCCTTGGACGTCCATCCTCCTTCCGGCCCGATCAATAAAAGCACAGTCATTCCACTTCCTGTCGATAAATCGACAGGCGGGGAAGAGACAATATCCCGCAAGAATTTTCCTTGATTCTCGCACAGGATATATTTTTTCTCTTCGCGTCTGTCCTTCAGAAATTCCGTCCAGGAGATCAAAGGAAGGATTTCAGGGATCAGGCGGGAACGACTCTGTTTGACCGCTTCCCGGGCAACCCTCCGCCAACGCTCGACCTTGAGAGTCTCCTTGCCTGCGAGCCTGACGATCGATCTCTCCGTAATCACGGGGATGAAAAAGTGCATGCCCAATTCTGTTCCTTTCTGAATGAGAAATTCCATTTTCTTGCCCTTCAAAACGGCCTGGGCCAAGCCGATCCGCACTTTCGGCTCCTCTTTTTCTTCTTTCTCCAGCAAACGGAGTCGTGTCCGATCCTGACCAAGCTCCTCAATCTCTGCCCGATAAGAAGAACCTCGCTCATCAACAATCCAGATTCTCTTTCCCGGTTTGGCCCTCAATACGCGCTGGAGATGAAGATGCTCCTTCCCTTCAAGGATGGCAACGGGATAGCGGATATTTTCGTTCTTTACGAAAAAGTGCGAGGATGTCAATCCGCACCTTCAATGAATGATCTTTTTGAATTTCTCGACCACAGTTCGGTCGACCTTCTCAAGATCCTCTCCCCTGAACTCGGCCAGTCGCCTTAATAAATCCCTTTCTTCCTTGCTCAAACCGGTCGGAGTCTTGATCAGGACTTTGACATAAATATCTCCCCGCCGGCGGCTGTGAAGATCCCTGATCCCCTTTCCTTTGAGCTTGAAAACTTCCCCGGACTGGGTTCCCGCCGGGATTTTCAGGACTTCCGTGGTCTCATCAAGGCTGGGAATTTCGATCGCCGCCCCGAGGGCGGCCTGGGAGAAAGAAATCGGGATCTCGCAGTAGAGATCGCCGTCCTGTCGTTCAAAGAACCGATGCTTGGCGACCCGGATAACGACATAAAGATCCCCCTTGTATTGTCCTCCCTCTCCAGGCTCCCCTTCTCCCTCAAGGCGCAGGCGCGATCCCTCGTCCACTCCGGGCGGAATCCGGATGGTCAGGCTCCTTTTCTGTTTGATTTCGCCGGAACCGCGGCATTCCTTGCAGGGAGTCATGATAAGCTCGCCCGTACCGCGGCAGTGGGAGCAAGTCCTGGAGACGGTAAAAAAACCCTGTTGGTAGCGGAGCTGGCCCCTTCCCTGGCATGATGGACAGACGGTTTTTCTTGTCCCGGGCTCCATGCCGGAACCGGCGCAAAGAGGGCAGACCTCGGCCCTAGTGAGGTTGACTTCCTTTTCCGTGCCGTTCGCCGCCTCCTCAAGCGTAATTTCAAGCTCCATCGCCAAGTCCCGCCCGCGCCGCGGATAGGCTCTGGAACGACGTTCTCCTCGGCCGAAAAGATCTCCAAAGCCGAAAAAGCTCCCCAGAATGTCCTCGAATTCTTCAAAAATGGAGGCATTGAACCCGGAAAAGCCGGGGAATCCTTCTTCTCGCAGGCCTTCAAAGCCGAACCGATCATAGGTCGCCCTCTTCTGCGGATCTCCGAGCACGCTATAAGCCTCGGCCGCTTCCTTGAATTTTTCCTCCGCTTCTTTATTCCCGGGATTGCGGTCGGGATGGTATTTCAGGGCAAGCTGCCTGTAAGCCCGTTTGATTTCCTCCTGAGAAGCCTCACGCTCGATTCCCAGGACTTTGTAATAATCCCTCTTGGTCATTTCTGCCGGTCAAAGATTCAGGGCGGACTCTTTTTTCTTATGGATAATCGCGTCGACTTCGGCTTTGGTCAAGCCAGCCGAGTGCCGAATTTCGACCTCCTGGTTCATTCCCGTGACGACGTCCTTGGCCGAAACCTTAAGGATACCGTCAGCGTCGATCTCGAAGGTCACATCAATCTGGGGAACCCCCGCCGGCGCCGGCTGGATGCCGATCAGGTCGAACCGGGCCAGCGACTTGTTCCGCGACGCCTGAGCGTTCTCCCCTTGAAGGACATGTACGGTCACCCGAACCTGGTTGTCTTCGACGGTTGTAAAGGGCATCGTTTTTTTAGTCGGAATCGTCGTATTCCGCTCGATGATCTGTTGGAAAACGTCTCCCTCCGTTTCGATTCCGAGAGAGTGGGAGGTCACATCTAACAGCACAACGATCTCGCGCGCTTCTCCCTTGATAATGGCCGACTGGACGGCCGCTCCTAAGGCCACGATCTCGTCAGGGTTGATGTCCTCGCGCGGCTTGCAGCCGAAGAAATCGCCGATGGTCTGCCGGATAAGCGGCATCCTCGTTTGGCCTCCGACCAGAATGACCTCTTTGATATCTTCAGGTCCGAGACGGCACGAGGCGAGCGTCTGTTCGATCAGAGGAATGGTTTGTTTGACCAGATCTCCGGTCAATTCTTCAAGCCGTCTGCGGGTCAGCCGGACATGGATATGCTTCGAACCCCCGGCCAAAGAGCTGATGAATGGGAGATTGATCTCGCTCTCCATGGTGAAAGACAACTCGCGCTTCGCCCGTTCAGCCGCTTCTTTGATTCTTTGGAGGGCCAATTTGTCTGTTGAGAGATCGAGGCCATGTTCCTTCTTGAAATCCTCGATCAACATGGAAACGATCCGGTTGTCGAAATCCTCTCCTCCGAGATAGGAATCTCCGCTCGTCGACAGGACATGGAAAATTCCGTCCTGAATTTCGAGAATGGTGATATCAAACGTCCCTCCGCCCATATCAAACACGGCGACCGTTCCGTTTCCTTCGGCCTGTAGGCCGTAGGCCAGGCTGGCGGCCGTGGGTTCGTTGATCACCCGCAGGACTTCAAGCCCGGCGATCCGGGCGGCGTCTTTTGTCGCCTGGCGCTGAGGATCGTCAAAATGAGCCGGAACCGTGATGACCGCCTCCTCGACCGGCTGGCCGAAATACGATTCGGCGCATTCCTTGAGGTAGCTCAGGATGAGGCTGGAGATTTCCTGGGGCGTAATCTGGAGAGAATCGACGAGGACGACGACATCGCCGTTTTTCGAGGGGCCGAGCCGATAAGGCAGCCTGGCGGCGGCCGCAGCGACTTCCGGGGAATCAAATTTCCGGCCGATCAACCGCTTGACCGCCGTGATCGTCTTTTCCGGGTTGGTGATGGCCTGACGGAGGGCTAAATTTCCAACCAGTTTTTCGCCCGAAGACGTAAAGCTGACAACCGAAGCGGTCGTCGGTTGGCCGTCCAGATTGGGGATGACGACGGGACGGCCGGCCTCAAGGTAGGCGATGCAGGAAAATGTCGTCCCAAGGTCGATCCCGATAATCCGGCTCATGATTCTTCTTTGTCTTTTTTCGCCGGGATACGGACTTTAACCATGGCGGGCCGGAGCAGCCGGTCTTCGAGCCAGAATCCGCGCTGCAAGACTTCGCCGACTTCAGGCTCGGTCACGCCCTCCGATTCCTCCGTCAAAACAGCCTGGTGAATCGTGGGGTCAAATTTCCGGTCTTCAGAGTCGATCGGCCGGACGCCTTTTTTCTTCAGAAGATCCAAGTACTGGCGGTAGATCATCTCAATGCCTTCCCGAAGGCTTTTCCCGTCGACTTGATCTTCGGTCCGTAACGCCCTTTCAAAATTATCTAGGACGACGAGAAGCTCCCTTAAAAAATCAGCCAGGGCAAACTTCTGGAACTCCTGCCGTTCGCGTTCCATCCTTTTGCGCAGGTTTTCCATCTCGGCCAGACTGCGGAGATATTTATCCCGGAGTTCCTCGTTCTCCTTGCGGAGGGCTTTAATTTCCAGGTCCTTTTTCTTCAGCTTGGCTTTGTGCCCCTTCTCTTGCTCGAGCTGGAGCTTGAGATCTGTTTTCGCCCCGTCTTTTTTGCCCACGGGCTCTTCCTGGGCGACGGTCTCGTATTCGACCTCATCCCCGGTCCCCTCAAAAATGGGGGTTTTTGCCTGACTCTCTTTTTCAGAGCCAGACTCGCCTTGTGGCTTGGATTTTTCTTCGTCGTCGGTCATCGTTCACCTCATGATTCGCCCTGGCTGATGGTCCGGCTGAGTTTCTGCGCCACCTGATCGACAAGAGGAATGATTCGGCGATAGGGAATCCGTTTCGGACCAAGCACCCCCAAGGTGCCGAGGACTTGATTGTTGTAGCCGTAATGAGAAAGAATGAGGGCGCAATCGGAAATATCAGGGATATTGGATTCGGAGCCGATCAGAACTTTCACTCGATCCAGGCTGATGAAGTCAGACAAAAGCTTGGCCAGCTTCACGTTTTCCTCGAACTTGCGGAAAAGACCTTTGAGTTTTTCAAGGTCAAACAGCTCCGCCTTGTCCAGAAGTTTCGAGGCCCCCTGGAAAATTATCTGTCCTTCCTGTTCTTCCTGGAGAATGGAATCGCGGAGCAGGGCCGTGATTTTGTCGACTTCGCTTTCGTAGCTCGCTCGGTAGCGAGCGAGCTCGTTCACCAAGCAATCCCGGACAAAAGTGAGATTTTTTCCCCGGAAGCGCTGATTGATCGCTTGGGAAACCTTGTCCAACTCAAATTGAGTGAAATAGTGCCGAGTTTCGACGATCTCGGTGAGGAGAAGGTTGAATGTCGTCATCAAGATGATCATGACTTTTTCTTCAGAAATCTTGATCAACCGGAGATGATGGAAGTTGATTTTGGAAATGCGGGGAGAGATGACGAAGCCCAGGCTGTCGGACTGCTCGGCCAGAAGTCGGGAAATGCGCGTCAGATAGGTCGGAAAGTCCCCCTTATCGGGAGCGAAATCTTGGGCCTGTAGGGTCACAGCCTGGCGAGAAAACAGGGTTTCGTCGAAGAGGCTGTTGACATAAAACCTCAGGCCTTTGTCCGTCGGAATCCGACCGGCGGAGGCGTGAGGCTGGAACAGATACCCGAGATCTTCCAGCCTGGACATGATGTTCCGAATCGTGGCCGGAGAGTCGGTGAGAACCTTTTTCTGGACAATGGCCGCCGAGCTGACAGGGCGGCCGATTCTCAGATAGATTTCACAGATTGTTTTGAGGACGACCCTGTCCTTGTCCCGGAGTTCAGAATTCATGGCCATCGGATGATAAATTTTTTATAGCATTAAGGAGAAATCCGGTCAAGTCAACCTGGAGGGGAACCGTTCCACGTTCCTCCTTCGAACGATCGGTCAATTTCATCCGCCTCCCTGCCTCCGACCTCTCCGGAGACACCGTCCGCTCACCCCCTTGATTCCTCAAGAAGGTGAGGGGGTTCAATCCAAAAAAAGAAATTCTTTCCCAGGTGTCAATAAACGGCCGGGTAGAACTTCCCGCTCTGCGACCAAGGGCTCATCCCCTCTCGGCTCCCCCAGCGAGCGGCTTCCCGTGCTATGCAATAGCTTATTCGCCGCTCATCAAACGAAGGCCGGCGTAGCCGACAACCTGGTTATAATCGCCTGAGGCGTCTCCGGATGTCTGATATCGAACGAGCTCGGCCTTCTTGGCCCCGAGCTCCCGAGCGGCCACGATGGCCGCGGCCGTCGGCTGGAACCCGCACATGCTGATGTCCTTCTCTACGACGGTATTGTAAAGGCCGCGGGCATCGAGCGCCAGAATCTTCTCAATCGCCATGCCGTCTCTCCGCTTGGCTGTTTCTTGGCTGACATAGTGGCTCATATCCGTACTGGCAACAATCAAGACTTCCTCCCCTGCTTCTTTGATAGACGCTGCCAAGTCCCGGCCAAGGTTCTCCAGGTCTTGGTATCCCGCCCGGCCCGAAATGCAGATCGGAAGGAGAGAGAAATCCGGCTTCAGATACTGGATGAACGGGAGCTGGACCTCGAGGGAATGTTCGGCGCCGTGGGCGTCCTCATCGACCTCGACGAGAGACGATTTCTCGAGGAGCGCCTCCGCCAAGGACGAATCCAGAGGGACTTCGCCGAGGGGGGTTTGCCATTTTCCCTTGGCCGCCAAGGCAAAAAGAGGCTGAATCCCGCGATGACTCGGCCCCAGGATGACGATCCGGCCGGGAAGGACGACCGAAGAAAAAACGGCTCCGGCGACATAGCCCGAATAGATAAATCCGGCGTGCGGCGACACCACCGCCACAGCCTTGACTTTATCCGCCTTCAGATCGACCATCCGCCGGAGCATCGACCGCAATTCCTCCGGTTTCCCCGGATAAAAATAACCGGCCACGGCGGGTTTTCTGACCATCGGCCTCTCCTTCAAAAAAGCCTCTGAGCTTGAAGCGAAAGGCTAAAATTTTTCTCGCTTTTCTTGGAATACAATCCCCAGCGATTTGAGTTCAGTCAGAATCGGCCCATAAATCTCAGGCAGGACGGGGATATGCACGCCGGTCTCCCTGATTTTGCCCTCGAGAATCAACTTCGTGGCAATGGCCGCGGGAAGGCCGACCGTCCTGGCCATCGCCGAATCCCCATGGGGAATCCCGTAGTCGACCAACGTCGAGACGATTTTCTCTCTTTCTCTCCGAGAAAAAGAAGCGATGAACTCGTGCTGAAGGATGATCATGTCCCTCTCCCCTTCCGCATAAGCCAGCTTCTTGGTCATCAAGGTGCTCATGATGTCGAGGGCCGATCCCGTTTGAACGGGCAAAGGTTCATCGCCAAAGAGCCCAAGCCACTCCAACCGGCGCAAAATCGCCAATCCTGGATGAATCCCGAGACGCCGGCAAAATGCCTTTTTCAAGTCTTTCGCCTTGCTGCCTAATAGCCGACGTGTATAACCAGCCAGCGTCAGCCCTGTCCAGTCTTTCTCTTCCTGATCCAGAGCCCCGAGCTGGACCAACTTGCGGATGGTTTCGCACCAGCCGATATTGCGCAGCGTGCCCCGAAGCATGGTTTTTGTTTCCGGGACTCCGTAGAGCTTGATATAAGGAAGAGAGTTCCGATTGGGATAGGCTTCGAAGACTCCAAGTCCCTCAATGGAGATCAGAGTGTAGCTTTCGAAGAGCTTTTCGGAGGGAATGAAGATTTCTTTGCCGGACGCGAGAAATCGGGCCGAGTTCTTTCCGGCGAGCAAAACGCCGGTCGGACTCCAAGAAAATTTATAGCCGAAGGGGTTGGTATTGGCCTCCGGCGCCGGCAGGCCGCCGCAGTAGGAGATGAAGCTCTGAAGCCTTCCGCCCCGATGACGGATCTCGTGAATGACCCGCATGGCTTCCATATGGTCGATCCCGGGATCAAGGCCGACTTCGTTGAGAATGAGGATTCCTGCTCGGCGTGCCGCGTCGTCCAGATTTTTCATCACTTCGCTGACATACGAAG
>CAZNVB010000031.1:0-2529 GCA_964576265.1 uncultured Eubacteriales bacterium
CAATACAAGCTCGCCTTGACTCGGGCCAAGCTCCAGGCCAGCCTGGATCATGTTAGAACGGCCCAGAGCCTGGCCGCCGAGGGGAAAAAGAAGGAAGCCGCCAAAGAGTATGAAGCCGCTCTTGCCTATGATCCGCGGAACGCCGCCATTCTCGAGGGACTCCGGCGGCTGACGGAAGAGGCCGCTCCGAAGAAAGAGGAGCCGAGCCGGGAGCGGCTGGAAAACCCCGTCAAGCTCAAGGTCGGCAGAGAAAAAATCGAATTGAAGTTCACCGAGGCCAGCCTGCGCTCGATTTTCCAGGCGCTGGGAAAGCACGCCCAGGTCAATATTATTTTTGATGAACTGTTCAAAGACATCCCGGTCAGCATCGACATCACCGGACGCGAGTTCGAGGACGCGGTCGGCTATCTTTGTCTCGTCAGCAAGAATTTTTATCGCGTCATCGATGAGAAAACGCTGATCATCGTTCCCGATCAGCCGGTGAAGAGAATTCAGTATGAACAGAACGCTATTAAAGTCTTCTATCTGTCGAACATCGCCGCCCAGGATATTTTCGCCGCCTTGCAGCAGATGCTCCGGACTCAGTATCGGGCGCCGAACATCATTGTCGATAAGACCCTCAATACCGTCACCGTGCGGGACACACCAACCAATATCGAACTGGCTGCCGAGCTCATCCGGAAATGGGACAAGTCGAAGGGAGAAGTCGTCATCGACCTCGAGATCATGGAAGTCTCCCGCCAGAGATTGCGAGAGATCGGAGTCGATCTCGACAACGCCGCGATCGGCCTGCGCTATGCCGGCCCGGGAGCGGGAACCGACGAGGGCTGGTACAAAATGACCGAGATCAAGCTCGGCCAGGCGGCCAACTACGAGATCACGTTGCCTTCGGCCTTGATCAAGTTCCTGGAGTCGGATGCGGACACGAAAGTCTTGGCACAGCCCCGCTTGCGCGGTGTCGGAGACGAGGAGATCAAGTCGCTCGTCGGGCAAAAGATCCCCATTCCTCAGACGACCTTCACGCCGATTGCCGCGGGCGGGATCAGCCAGCAGCCGGTGACGTCATTTGCCTACCAGGATGTCGGGCTGGACATCAAGATCAAGCCGAAAATCCATGCCGAGCGGGAGGTCACTCTGGAGATCGAATTGAAGATTACCTCCATCGCCGGTTCGGGCTACGCCGATATCCCGATCATTTCGACGCGGGAAATAAAAAACGTCATGCGGCTCAAGGACGGCGAGGCGAATCTGTTGGCCGGCCTCCTCCAGGATGAAGAGCGAAAGTCCATGCGAGGCATCGCCGGGCTCAAGAATATCCCGATCCTGGGGAATCTCTTTGCCGCCAGCGATAAGACGATCCAGCAATCCGACCTCGTTCTGACGATCACCCCCTACATTATCCGCTCCGTCGAACGCAGCGCCGAGGACGAGAAGCCGTTGTGGATCGAGCTCGAGGGAATTTCCGGCAGCCGGCGCCCTGAAATCGGCATCGAGAGGGAAGAGTTCGAACCGCAAATGCCCCTGGCCGACACGGAGATGATGAGGCGTGCGCGCGAGGAGACGCAGGAGTCCCGCCCCGGAGATAATCAGGTCACGCTCGATCCGGCCAATTTCGAGGTCCCCCAGGGACGCGAATTCCGGATCAGCGTCAATGTCAGGACGAGTCAGGAAATCGGCAACCTCTCGCTGAGCATCAGCTTTGACCCCTCTGTGGCCAGGCTTAAAGATGTTGTCGAGGGCGGGATGGTCCGACAGCTGGGAGAGAAAGTTCCTTTTCTCAAGAATATCGCCGGCGGGAGCTGCACTCTTGGATTTTCAAGCCCCGAGCTCACCCGAGGCTTCCGAGGCGGGGGAAACCTGGCTGTTCTTGTTTTCGAGGCGGCGGCGAAGGGAGAGACAATGGTCGCCGTGACAGGAGTCTCGGCCAACAGCCCGAGCGGTCAGGCCCTCAGCTTCACCGGAGGAGCGGCTCAGGTGGCCGTCCGCTGAAATTTCGAGCTTTTTCCAAGCGGAGTGGCCTGAGGATTCGGACAAGGGAGCTAACATGCTTTTTATTCTGACCGGCCCGATTCATTCCGGAAAAACTTCCCGTCTTAAGGAGTTGATCGCGGAATGGAGAGGGAAGGGGCTTGCCCTCGATGGGTATTTGAGCCCGGCGGCGTTTTCCGGGGGGAGCCGCATCGGGTATGATTGGCTCGATCTCGAAACGGGCGAAATCGCGCCTTTTCTGCGTCTCCGCGGCGAGGCGGGTTGGGAAAGGGTCGGGCCGTATTTTATCCTTCCGCGGACTCTTGAAAAGGCCAAAAGGAAGATCACGACTTGCGACCGTCGAGCCCTGCTTGTCGTGGACGAAGCCGGCCCCTTGGAGATTCGGGGCGGGGGAATCTGGCCGTCTCTGGCGACGGCCCTTGCCGATCCAAAATTCCGCGTTCTTGTCGTCGTGCGGGAGAGCATTCTCGGTCCGTTCTTGAGGCTTGTGCCGCTCCGTCAGGTAAGGGAATTCTCGCTTGAAGAGCTCGACCTGTCTCG
>CAZNVB010000032.1:0-1540 GCA_964576265.1 uncultured Eubacteriales bacterium
GAGCGCCCTCCTCATCCACGGGATGGTGGTCTGCGGCGACTTCCGGGGTGATCACTACGGGCCGGTTTCGATCGGCAAGCCGGATAAGCGGGCTCTTGACTGCTGCGAGAGCTATGCCCGAACCGTCGCCGGCCTCGTCAAGAAACTCTTCCCCTGAACGCTCCGATGTGGCCCCCTCTTTGATCGTGTCCCCTCGAGGGAGCGAGAAAAATCAAGGGAAGAGCCATAGCTCTGAACCTTAAGCCCGCATTCTTTTTCAAGGAATCGAGCCGGGAGAGAAGCGCGACTCAGCTCGGGGAAGAAACCCCGCGGCTCTATTCATCCGCCAGACGTTCAGCTCAGGTTGATCGTCGTCAGGTCGATGTCTTCGAGACGGCTGTTGCCTAATCCGAGCTTCTCGGCCAGAGCCAGATGGCGGACGCGCGGGGCGATCCTCTCCATCCCTTCTTTCTCGCGCTGATCGTCGAGAATCTTGAGAGCGACGGCGTCGACGGCGACGGGGTCCGTGCCGACGATCACGCCGCCGAAAGGACGGATGAAACGCGGGTCCCAGCGCGGTCCCATCTCGAGCACGATGAGCAGGGCGTCGGAGAGGACCAGCTTTTCTTTCTTGCGGATGACGGGGATAGCGTTGACCTCGGCGATTCCCGGGTTTGTGCAGGCATTAGCGTGCAGCTGGCTCGGGTTGTCGATCGAGCCGTAATGGTTTTTCAGGCTGCAGGTGAAAACGGCGTTGCCGTGCGTTTTGGGAACGGGGATGTTGATGATGGAAGTGCAGACCTCAGCCAGAATCCGGCTCACCCGGCTCGTCAGGTGGCCGACGGGATAGGAGGTTTCGGCGTAGTCTCCGGCGCCCCTCCGCGAAACTTTATTGGCCATGACCCGCATGGCGCCCGGGTCCTTCTGGATGACGAGCCCCGCTTCGGTCATCTCCTCCTCGCTCCGGTCCCAGACAACGATGTTCTGATCCTTGATGCCGGCGCGGCGAAGTCCCGAAGCGACAGCCTGATTGAAGGCGGCAAAGTGCCGAACGTAATCCGTTCCCTTAATGTTCGTCAGACCTAGGGTGTTGATCTTGAGCCCGACGACATCGTCCGGGGAGAAGTACTGCCGCCAGGCGTCGGCGACGGTTGAGCGGCCGGAAAACGTAGTGATCGCTTTATCCAGGATTTGCTGAAGAAGATCCGCTTCGACCTTGCCTTCGACATCGACGACGGCCGGGTGCCGGACGAGAACGACCCGGCTCTTTTCTCCGGCCGGCGATGCGGAGAGCAAGCGTTCCAGGGCCGGAGATAGTTTCCTCGAGGCGGCCAGGCCCAGGGCGGTCAGTGCGCTCTGTTTGAGAAAGCGCCTCCGGTCATAAGGCTTCGATCCGGGGCTCCGTTTTGATTCTCTTTCCATTGTCGTTCTCCTGCCATCATTGTTCTTGGATCATCTCTTTATGAATTACCAGAAAAATGAATCCTTGATTCAGGAAGGATTCTGTTTGATCTACTGATTTCGAGAAGAGCCCCGCTTATCGTTTTCATCATCATCATCA
>CAZNVB010000033.1:0-14100 GCA_964576265.1 uncultured Eubacteriales bacterium
CTTTTCTCCCAGCCGGTTTTCGTAGGATCAGTGTAGATTTCGTCGGGGATGCGGACCCTCTCGTCTTTCTCGTCGGTGACCAAGATTCGGAGCGGGCGAGTCAGTCTTTCGGCCAAGTTTTCCAATTGCTTGAATGTCCCACCTCCGGCACCCCCCCCTGTTTCAAACGGGACGTAGGCCCATTTTTCCCAGTAAGAATTTCCGGCCGGCACCACGATTATCTGCTGGATATTGGAAGTTAGATAAGGGGCGGCCAGAACCCGGGTCCAGTAGACCCAGGGTCCCCGGGTTATGTAAAGGTAAGGGTTGTAAGTCACGGGCGCCAATTCAGGACTCAAGAAGGAGGATTCGAGGGGGATCCCGCCGAAACCCAGCCGGGTCGAAGAATTGAAAAAAGCCAGCCATTCGACGTCCAGCGGCAAGCGAATTTCTGTGAGCAACGGGACGTCGTTCAGCTTGATCGTCTCGTAATCCGGCGACGCCGGGTCCTTCCAGGCGGCGTGATCTATGAGCTTGTGATCAAACACCATTTCGGCATTCCGCAGGGCCTGCAAGGGAACATCCTTGTTGATCTCCAACAAGGAGGTCATCACGAAATAGGGCTGTCCCGAGAAAAAAGTATAGACGATGGCGACGTTGATTTCTGGCATGGCGGGCATGAAGCCCTTTCTGTGCACCATCGCCATCACCGGTCCCCTGATTACCGACGACTCTTCGGGGGGATTCCAGTCCGAGGCGTGCATCCAGGGACGGGGAGGCGAGTAAGCGTCGGGATTCCAGTGTACGGCACCGTTAGTTTCCAGCTTATGTAAGAGTTTCTCGGCTGGCCTGCGGCGCAGGGAGATCTCGTCGATCATGCCCGACAGAGGATGGAGCTTGATCTTCATAAAGGAATTTTCTATCGACAGGTCCAGCCCTTTCCCAGCCACCTTCAGGTCCGTCTGGAAGGCGGCCGGATTCGCTCCGGGGTTTCCGTAGAAGACGAGAAGCACCTGGCTCGTCCGTCCTTTTATAGAGACCGGGACGATTACCCGAGCCGCGACCGTCGGCAACCAGTAAGGAGGGCGCGGGCCGGCAGAGGGATCGATCCTTGGCTTATCCTCCTCCAGATAGCTCGAGACGGAATAAACCTGGCAGGGAAGTAGCCTCGTTTCTCCGGAAGGACCGACGTGAACGACTCTGATCTCTTTGCTCAGGTTCGTGATTTGATCAGGATAGAACAATAGTGTGAATTCAACTGGTTCGTCTGTCCGGTCCAGGCCGAACTCCTCGGAGACGACAACGCTCTTGTAGTATTTCCAGGCTTTGTTCCAATAGCCGCCGATAGCGGGTGCGACAACCGATTTGGTTATGATCTGACGGTCTTTAGAGGGGCCGACAGCCAGTTCGAAGGAAATGTCGTACTTTTGGCCGTTCGCCCAGTCCAACCGGGCGATAATCCAGGGATTTCGGAAAACGAATTCACTAATCCGAGATTCAGCGAAAAGAGGCCATGTGAACCTGGATGGCTTGTCGAGGCGAAGAGACTCCTCTAGGCTACGAATCTCGTGCGAATAAAGACGCCTGCCGTTCGCCGTAATCTCGATTATCTCGATTTGATTCCGGGAAGAAGGGACAAGCCGGCCGCGAACATGGTAGAAAGGTATCGCCGGACAGGGAGGAGCGATGACTAGGTCGGTAATGTCCATGCGGTCGGCCTGCGCCGGAAGAAGCGGTATTGAGAACGCCAGAATGAGGGGAAAAATAGTTGCGATCGACGATTTCATAGGTATTAGCTAATCCTCCTTAAATAGATTGATTAAGCAAAAATATATTGTATAAAATAGGCGTTCAGATTTTGAATAATCTCATAAAAACAGATGAGTAGTCAAGATAAGGTTTGAGAAATGAGGAGGAGCTCAATGAAGAAATCACTGACCGGCCTTTTAATCCTAACCATGGCAGTTCTTTCGGCGGCAGACGACATTCCTGTCACAAGCTGGAGGATCCTGGGACCGTTCTTTGACGGGATCCGTGAGCTTGACATTGATCACCTGACGGCTTTCGGGGGCGAGGAAGGGATTATCCCCCACGATAGCCAGGTTTTTCACTCGATCCAGCCCGATGGGGGCCTCTTGAAGTGGCAGGACTTGACAGTCCAGGGGTCGATTGTCAAGGTCAACTATTCTAACGTGAACTGGGATCTGATGGAAAAGCTCTATGGCAGCGCCAGGAATTCTGACGAATTCATGAACATCGGTTATGCTTATGCCGAGGTGACCGTGCCGTTTGAGACCAGAGTACTACTCTACCTTCAGAATATCAAGACGGTCTGGGTGAACGGCCTTCGCCAGGAAGGGGAGTATTATACCTACTCCTACGACGGCGTGCCGGCCATCCTAAAAAAGGGAAAGAACACGATACTCCTGAAATTCAGGGGCATGGAAAACCCATGGTTCGGCTGTCGCGTACAGTCGGTCGCCGGGGAAATGAGCATCCTGGAGGATTTCACGATCCCGGATCTGGTCAAGGGTTCGTTGCTCAAGGAGTCTTGGATCGGCGTTCCCCTGGTTAATAACACCAATCGCTGGCTCAGGGGATTGATGTGCGTCATTCAGGCAGATGGCGTGTTGGGAAGAAGCGAAGTTCAGGTCCCGCCGATTGCCCCGCTGTCTATAATGAAAATTCCAGTTCCGTTGCGCCAAACCGGCGCAGGAGACCCAGGCGCAAGGGAGCACAGACTTAGCCTGTCCATCAATGACGGCGGCCGAGTCATTGCCACGGCTACAATCCCGCTAAGGTATAAGAAGATGAACCAGCCCCATAAGGTCACTTATCGCTCAGTCATCGATGGGTCGGCCCAATATATCGGGATCCGGTACCCGAGGAATTATACCCCCTCTAGGAAATATGCCTTGATTCTCTCCCTTCACGGCTCGGGGGATGAAGGGCTGTTGATGGCCGAAGTGCACGATGCTAAGGACTGGGCCTTCGTCGCGGCCCCCACCGATAGGCGGCCGTGGGGGTTGGAATACCATGCCTGGGGAAACCTCGAGCTCCAGGAGGTCATCGGCTGGATGAGAGACCATTTCCAGATTGACGACGACCGGCTATACATTACAGGAGCCTCCATGGGCGGTCACGGGAGCCTTTATCAGGGACTTCTTTTTCCCGCCAGATTCGCCGGGGTCGCGCCTGAAGCATGTTTTCCTTCCCCGCTCCTCTATTATTCGTCATTGCTCCAGAAGAGCTCCGTTGTCTCTGCGCCGGGGATCCGCTACATGGTTGATCGGTCGCTCGCCGACCGCCACTGCATCTATTTCGCCGAGAACGGTCTGCACCTGCCCATTGTTTTGACCCACGGTTCGCTGGACGACAATGTGCCGCCGTTCAATCCTCGCTTTTTCGTTGAAAGGATGAGGGATATCGGAAACGATATTGTTTATCGGGAAGTCCCCGGCCGGCCGCATTTCTGGTTCGAGCCGAGGACCGAGGAAGGGCAGGGACCGATATGGGGGGTTTGTGTGGATCATCCCGATATTTGGAATTTCTTGGAGACGAAAAAGCGTATCGCCTTCCCAAGGAAGGTGACTTTTCGTTGCATCGATCTTTCGGCCAACGATGAGTATTACTGGATCCGCGTGCTGGAACAAGACAGGTCTTTCGATTGGACAGAGGTCCAGGCCGAGTTTGACGGCCGCAGAATCGTCATCTGGTCGAACAACGCCAATGTTCTGGAACTGCACCTGCCGAAAGAGTTTATCGGGGGCGACGAGACAGACATAATCTGGAACGGCTGTTCATACCACGAAACTATCCCTGCCGACCGCCGCGTCAAGATCGGGACTCCCTCTCCAGGCCCGCTGAAAAAAACCCCGATGCTTTCCGGACCGTTGAGGAACGCTTTTTATCGGCCGTTTTTGCTTGTCTATGGAACCCAAGGCACGGCGCGGGAAACTGAGATTCTTCTCAACAATGCCCGCTATTTTGCCAAGCGGTTCTGGAACTGGGTGAACGGCTTCACCAGGATCGTTTCCGATCGGGAAATCACCGACGAGATGATCCGGGAATACAACCTGATTCTTTTCGGGTCCCCGGCACGAAACTCGGTATCCGCAAGAATTTCTCCTTCCCTTCCGATTAAAATCTCCGAAGGAAGAGTGGTTTTCGACGGGCGGATACTTGAGAACCGGGACCTGGCCCTCGGCTTCGTATATCCTAATCCTTTGAACCAGGGGAGGCTGATGGCTATGTTCGCCGGCACTACTCCGGAAATGGAGGAAATTTGCCCCAAGATCCAGCCCATCGATCGAAGGATCAGCATGCCGGATTTCGTTATCGCCGGCCGGGAATTCGATCGGGACGGCTGGGGTGGAGCCCATATCTTAGGCTTCTTTTCGCCTGTCTGGGATCTCAAGAACAGGGACTTCTATCAGGCGGCCGGTTTGCATTGACATAAATCGGGCTGTCCGGCCGAGTTCAAGGCGGCCTATTTCCTAAGCTTGACACAGCGGAAGCCGACGTTCATATGACCCTGGCCGTCTCGGTAGGCCGCGACCATATTTTTTTCCTGCTTGGTCCAACCTCCGCCCCGGTTCACCCACCAGTATTCCAGGTTTTCGGGCACGGGATCGAACCAGTAGGGGAGCCAGCGGTTTTCAAACGGTTTGCCTCCTGGGTATGGAGTAAAACGCGATAGGGTCCATTCCTTGACGTTCCCAATCAGATCGTAGATCCCCTCCGGGGAGGCTCCTTTGGGGAATCGGCCAACGGGGGTAGTCCCGCCGTAGTGGAAGTCGTAGTTGGCCCGTGAGGGATCGATTGGCTCGTTTCCCCAGGGAAAGGTTCGGCCGGACGTCCCCCGGGCTGCTCTTTCCCACATCGCTTCAGTGGGCAGAGTTTTGCCCAGGGACTCAGCGTATTCGAGGGCCGCTTCGGGCGTAACATAAACCACCGGATAATTCTCGCGGCCCGGAACAACCCGGTACTTTCCCTGGCCTTCCCGGATGATGCCGCATCTTTCAGGAATCTGCATCCAGGGATTGTAGCAGTGGTCATGGCCACCCTGATTCAAGAACGTGGCATATTCGGCCACCGTCACCTCGTACCGGTCCATCCAGAATTCCGGCACATCCACCTGGTGAGCCGGACTGTGAAGAGAATCGGTCGGATCCGGACCAAGCCTGATCCTGGCCGCAGAGAAATAGACCATCCCCTTTCTTGGGATGGCCGCAGGCGGAGGCGTCGGCAACACCTTGGGAGCGGCGTTTTCCAGCTCACTATCCGGAACCCCGGCCGGGTTTTCAGAGAACACGGCTTTAGCCCAGAGTTCCGGGATGTGCAGGTCCCCCGTATCGGTTGGCTGCAGAACCCAGTCCTCGCAAGGGCTGTAGGGAAGAAGGTAAGGGAAGAGCTGCGAATAGACATGGAGATACTGGACTCGGCTGAAATTTATCCGCCAGAGGTCGCCCTTCTTTATCGGCAGGGATAACCGTGGGTTCCATTCCTTGAGATCGACGAGAGGGATGCGCACCTCTACCGTCCAGCCGTTGTCTATGTCGTAGTGGTAATTCAGGGTCCCGTTGACGGCAATCGCATGCCTTGTCCCTTTGGAATCGAAGGCTGGGTTGGCGTAAGCTCCTCTATGGTTGTCGAGCTCATGCCACATGTCGAACATGGTGTTGAGGGCGTTCAGTTCGAACTCGAAATAATTCAAACCGTCAGCCGTAGGATCGAGAAATATTTCAAAATCGTTGTCGTAGTATATCACGGAATCCCTCTGCGTCAGATGGGCCCAGACATTTTCCTCCTGAAGTTCTGCCGCCACGTAAATTGCTTCATCATCGTAGATCATTTTCACCCGCGTCGTTTTCCAGGGCCTGGGGGCGTAAGGGGCCTGGTGGTCGACAAACGCATCCAGCCAGTCGGCATCCAGCCAGGCTTTTTCCCGGATTTGACCGTCTATGGTTACCGGGGAAGTACGCTTGTAGATGACATAATACCGGGGCTGATATGGAACGCTACAAGACAGTAATGAAGGCGGAGGAACAAGGAATTCGGGGCGAGTGGAGTCATCGGGGAAGACCTTGTTCCGGCCCCATAGGTAAATCGTGCCCAGGTTCTTTTCGTCTTCAGGCAGCCTGACCCAGATTCGGGTCCATTTTGTGCTCCAGCTTGTTTCAGAATCATTCCAGACTACTGGTCCTTCCGAGGGGGGGTAGGTCGCCCGCAGTTTTTCCGCTACGGACGCGGTCCTCAGCTTTCCCTCGTAATCGATACGGACGCCGTAAAGAACGGAATTCCGGAAAGTGTACGTGATCCACCGGGCCTGTTCCCCGAACACATGGAAATCCTCGTCCTCCCGCAGGCTGCAGGCGGCGGGAATGCCTTGGGTATTCCATTTCCATGGTATGTCCTGCTGTCGGGTGGCCCATTTGACATCCCTGAAGCCCTCTTCCGAAACGGCATGCGTAGGTGAGAAGCGGAGCCATTTGGGCCTTGAGTCGCCGGCCTGTAGGATTGCCGACGCAATTATCATTAGGGCCGCCATGACCGGAATGACAAGTTTTTTCAACATCTCTTCTCCATATTCTGTTGATTTTTGAACTATATAACATATATAATACTACTCTCTATTTCAACCCGGTTCCATCGCAGCAACGAAGAACTTTATGACCCATTGCCGGGATATGAAATGCGGTTGCGGAAATGCCCGCGCCTCAAACGTCCGGCTGCCGAGAGGAACCTTCCTTGGTTGAGAAGGAGATCGCGGATGACCAAGTCCATAGCTGGTTGCGTTTTCTTCCTTGTTATTCAAGCGTTTTTCGGGTACGTGTTCCCGGCTGGCCAGCAGCATTCGGCAACCCTTCTTCCCAACGGCGGTCTCGAACAGAGTTTCGTGAATGATATCGAGCAGCTGCCCGACTACCGGACGCGGATCCATCCGAACGGCCGCGGGTATGTTCCTTACTGGGAATTGTCCGCCGGGGCCGCGGCCAGCGCTGATTCACCTCAGGCCGGGGCCAGATGCCTAGAACTTGTCGCCGGGGAAAAAGAAGTCTCGGCCTCGCTCAGAAGTGATTTCTGGAATGTTAAAGACCCCGCCATGCCCTTCGGACTGCCGATCGTTCCTGGGACGAAGATCAAACTATCTTTCTTCTACCGGACTTCGGACGGGCTTAAAGCCGAAACGCTGAAGTGCCTGATCAAACTGGGCACGGTCGCTGGTCTTCCGTCTGAGACGCGGGAATTCACCCTATCGCCCGTCCGGGACTGGCAAAGATATGAGGTAATTCTGGAAACGTCTTCTCTGAAATGGGGCGCCGAAGTCCGCTTCGTCCTTTCCCCGGGGGAAGACGGGGCTAGGGCCTGGATCGACGAAGTCGAGATGTACCAGGAAGTCAACCTGGAGAACCTGGTTTCCAACCATAGCTTTGAAGAGCTGGATCCGACGGGGCTGTGGCCTTCAGGTTGGCAGAAACCGGGAGAGGACCAATGGGTCAGCTGGGTCGGCAGCTCGTACAGGCTTCCCTTTATGGATGATCATGAGTCGGTATCCGGTGGCAGGTCCGTTAGAGCAAGCGTGTCCTATGGAGAAGGATCGGGTTTGTCGCAACGGGTCCCGCTGAAGCAGAAGGCCGCCAGGCCGATTATCGTAACGGCCTGGTCGAAACTGGATAATTCGATAGGCAACTCTCCGCCCGGGTATTGGGGTCCTAACAATCTGGCCAATTTAACCGTGTTCGTCCATTTCAATGACGGCACAATGCAAGAGATTTCGCCCACGTTCTCACTAGGAATTAGCGACCATGATTGGGAATATCGAAGGTTTGGTTTTCAGCCGCAGAAACCAGTCGAAGAAATAGAACTGCGTTTCACGGTCCTGGGAAGCGAGCCGACGACCAGCCTCTTCCTAGATGAGATCACGGCCGGGGAATGGAATACGGGAAGAGCGGAGCTCATCAAAAGGAGTATTGCCGTCCCCCCGAGGTCGCTTGCGGCTTCCTGGGGAAGGCCGGCAAGGATCGAGGGCGGCACCTTGCTTGCCGCCAACGACGAGGATTCCCTTTACCTCCTACTGCCCACGCAGAAAGGCGTCGACGAAACACTCGTTTTTCTTAATCCGCGCATCCGGAGTGATTTTCTTAATTATCGCCGGTTTCTTTTTTATACGCTCAGGATTAAGGCTGACGGGACGGCCCATCTGGCTGAGATGGTTGAGAAGCAGGGCTACCAGGCCGAGGGCTCGCCGATTGAAGCCCGCCTCAAGGGCATAGAAATAATGGGCGGATCCGGAGGCCGCCTCGTCCGGATTCCATTTAGATCCTTAGGCGCTAGGGGCGACTACGGCGAAGCCTTCGGATTCAACGTCGCCTGGAAAAAAGGGAGATCCAGCACGTTTTGGAATGGCAAGACCGCCGGGACCCGCGATATGGGGACGATATACCTTGCCCGTCCGCTCTCCATACGGATAAAGTCGCTGCTTTTTGGTCGGAGGTATTATGAGGAGACCGATCAATCTCAGGATTTCGTAAGCCATCCGCAGTTATACGCCGGCCTAAACCAGGCCGAGGTTGTCCTTCTGAATGAAGGGGACTCGGTTTTTCAAGGAACCTTATTAGCCGGCGTGAGGGGGGAAAAATCCGTCACCAGACCGCTAAGGATCGATCCTGGAAAATCGGAATCGATCCGGTTGGAATACGATGCCGGAAGCGGGAAAACGGGTTTGTTCGAGCTATCGATTGAGACGACGGGAAAAAGAGTCATGGGGCGTTCCTATCCGCTGGTCGTGCCCCCCGCCGTTGAGATCGTCCTAGACCAGGAATTCTATTTCCCTGAAGAAAAGGAAGCCGTGCTTGAGGTTCACAACCGGAGACGACCGATCGTTAAAGGGGGTCGCGTCCGGGTGGAAATAGACGACCTGCTGAGCCGGAAGGTGGTCTTGCGTTTCGAGCGGCCTCTAGCAACGGCGACCGCCGCTTATCGCTTCGATATCCAAAACCTTCGGATAAACGAGCTTCCCGTGCAGGATTATGAGTTAAGGCTGGTTTATCTTGACGCGGGGGGGCGAGAACTGGGTGGCGGCCGGGCTGTTTTCGGCAGGATCAACCACACCCGAAGAAGGCCGTTGCCGCCGATTCGCAAGCTTGCCGTCGATTCCCTGGGGCGGTTGATAATAAACGATGACTTCAGGTTCTTCCCGGTCGTCCCTTCTGTGAACGTCATGGATTGGGACGAGGCCATCAAACTAGGGGCGAACACCTACAGGAGCTCGTATGCTAAGAACAGCCGGCATTTCGAGGAAACTGACAGGGCTTGGGCCGTAAACGCCTACGTTGTGACCATTGGGCCGGGCTCGCCCGATCCGGATTTTCCTGATATTCTGGAACGATTCCGGGAGGACGCCCCCCGGCTTCTTTCCCATCCTGGTTTTCTTTCGTGTTACGGGAAGCAGTTCTACTACTGGAAATTGCCTCAAGACCTCATCGAATATCGGAAAAGACTGCAAAACATCGTAGCCGCCCTGCCGGCTCCCAGGCTCATCATCTGGGGGCATCATGATTCGAGCTTTTTATACGACAAGCAGGGGCCGGTCTGGCGTGATGAGTCGTTGCCGGTGGGTTACTGTTACGTGAAAATCATGGGCCGTCCGGGGCCGATGTGGAGGAATACACCGTTTTTGACGAAGACCGAGAGAATCCTAAGTCCGAACCGCTTCCTTTTGGCCGAAGTCAACTATTATGTGAGCTTCCATTCTGATGAGGTAGTGCCCGAGCAGTACCCTGGGTATCTTTCGTTGCGTGGCGATGACTGGAGGGGAGTGAGAGCCGAGTCCTATCTGGCGGTCATCTACGGTGCCAACGGTCTCTATCACTGGGTCTGTACTCAGAAACACCAGCTGCAGAGACTGCGCGGCTGGTTCCAGGAACTGAATTTCATGTGGCCCATATTTGTCGCCGACGATGCGCCTGAAAGGGTCGAGGTAACCCCGGCGGGGGCCGATATAGAAGTCCGTTTCAAGCAATGGAACGGCAAACATTACCTGCTTGCGGCCAACGCAGGTGAAACCGCCCAGAACGCGGAAATAACCATCCCTGGATGGACCGATCTCAAAGTCACCAAGTTCTTCGAGGTCCCCGGAAACATGTCGGTCAGTGGGAGTGTTATTAGGGATACGTGGGATAGGTATGGGGTCCACGTCTATGAAATAACGCGATGAGAGTGACATGATTGGACGCGGAAGAAAAGTATTCCTTCCCATTTTGTTCGCCGGCACCATTTTAGCTTGCTCCCTCCCCCAACCGTTCGAAGAGGCCAGGCCGACCTATCTGGCGAAGAAGGCGGGCGGCCGAATATACGCAGACGGTAACCCCAGCGAACTTGATTGGTCCAGGACACCTTCCGCAGGCTTATTCGTTTTCCCATGGTACGAGAAGGGAGAAAAGGAGCAGACCGATGTGCGGGTCGTCTGGGATGAGGATTTCCTCTACGTTCTTTTTATCTGTCAGGATGCCAATATTTCAGCATCTCACTTCGAACGAAATTCATCTGTCTCGGATGATGATTGTGTCGAGGTCTTCATCTCTCCAAATCCGGCCCATCCTCTCTGGTACGCCAATTTCGAGGTCAATTGCCTGGGGACCTGGAAGGTCGGTTTTCATAAATCAGGCATCAACCGATATGTCGAGCCCGACCGGCTTCTTGTTGGCCGGAGTCATCAGGGAACCGTAAATGATGAAATTGACCGCGATTCCTTTTGGGTCATAGAGATGGCCATTCCCTTTGATCATCTGAAGGCTTATGACGGTCTCATTCCTCCGCGCCCCGGAGATGTCTGGGGGATCAATTTCAACCGTTGCGGCGGGGCGGTCAATCACCAGTACAGCCAGTGGGCGGCCAGCCGGACTGATAAGCCGAATTTTCATCGGCCGCAGGATTTCGGCCGTTTGATTTTCTCGGGCGAAGCGGTCGCCGCGCATCTTGCGCTATTTCGCATGACCTCCAATAAATTCAACGGGATGTCGCATACGTACCAGTCGTGTCGTCCTGCAGACTATCGCTGACGATTGATTGACGTCAACTATTTTTTCTCTCTGACGGCAATTATTTTTCCCGTTTTAGCCAAAAGTTGGCTAAAAGGCCGATTAGCTGAAAAAACGGCTTCATCAGAGGCCCTCCAATAAACGATCTCGGTCCAGTCCATATTAGACCCTTATACCTCCAGACTGGTTTTTTTTGGCCGCTGTCATGCGGTGACTGGGCGGGTTGAGCTCGCTGATGACGCTGTGAGGGACAAGCCTATCTACGGCCGCTGGAGTGACCATTGGATCTTTAAAAACCATCTCCCATTTGGAAAAGGGCAGGTCGGAGGAGATCATCACGCTCTGCCGGAAGGATAAACAACACTTCCATCTCCTCTCGCTCTTGTTGAATATAGCCGAATTAACAATGATAATCGCCTTGAACTTTGCCAGCTTTAACTTTCGTTTTGAGATCAACAGCTCCTTCACCAGAAGACTGCAGGTTATAAAGAGAACTCTGTGTCTCCGGCGGACAAGCGATTGCCCGAGGGCACAGAGATGATGGTTTTGCCGCTTCCTGGGTTTTCAAAGACAAGCACATTTTCGATCTTTCCAAGAATGGCCTGTCAAGAAGCGCTTGAGCCTGAGGCATCGTTTTGGCTGACAGCCTTTTCAGGCCAAATTCTCCAGGCCCTTCTCCAGGGGGAGGCGAGATTTCCGAAGCAGTCTTGAAATCCGATGGTTCCAGCACACCTCACACTCTGCAGATACAACCTCTCATCCACCCCACCCTCTGACTCTTTCGAAGCCAAACATAAGATCTTCAAATATTTCTTGTTGACCTGTGCCGGTTTCCTGGTCTTCGGTTGATCGTAAGCCATGAAGAAAGCGATCGACCAGATCGCCCGCTCCCATGGTGTTCATCCGGTCATCCTTACCCATTGGACGAAAGAGTTCATCGAGAAGAAGCCGGAAATATTCTCTCAGCAAACTACCACCTACGAATATGGGCTCAAACTGGTGTTAATGGCACGGGGTCTTTCCCAGGGGACCTAGTTCTATGCTCAGGAGAGATAGAGTTATGAAGAGAGACATTCCGGGTTGAGGAAGGCGCTGTTGGAGATTGCCAGAGCCCATCAAGAATACGGGCATCGGAGGACGGATGCTGAGCTTCAGGCGCGGGGAATCCAGGTCAACAAGAAGGTCGTCGCCAGATTGCATATGTCCTGGAATCTGGCTGTGATTAAACGGGTTAGAAAGACCAAAACAAGCTCCTCTGGCCAGACTTCTCAAGAAAACGGATCGAGGATCAACCTGGCGGCGAATCTGCGGAAGCCCGGCGCCGCGCCATAAAGACGCTGAAGAGATTTGGGGATGGCAATCGAGGGTCTGATTATCCATCAGGATCAGGACGGTGTGTATTTAGGCCATGGCTGGCTTTATGAGCTTACGGTGCGGGATAAGGTGCGCGTTTCTTATTCTGAGACCCGGGCCAAAGACGATCTGCACGTGGAGGCGCTCAATTCCCGATTCAAAACAGAAAACCGATCGCTCTTTTGGAAACAGGAAGACCTTGGCTCCTTGAAAAAAGTTGTCGCTGAGCGGATTCGGTATCATAATCATATTCGTCGTCACTCGGCGCTTGGCAACTAGCCGCAGCTTCGATATCTCAGAGAGAAGGGCAAAATATCCGGCTGAGATGTCAGCGCAAATTAGCCCTCTAAGTGGTTCGAAAAATGGGGGTCATAACCATGATCCATGACCTGGTTCCTACAAAGCCTGGAATCTCCTGCCGCGTCCGTAGCAGAAACCAGCCCCGCGGATACGAAGATAAGCGCCGCGATCATTAACGCCTGTGGCCTCAGTCTTGCTTTTCTCATCTGAACTTCCTCGACCCCGAACCGATCAAAATTTATGCCAGCGACTGCGGCACGGCTGCGAGCGACCCGAGCGCGGTCATATGGGGCCAGCCGGTGCTTGTGGAAACTCTTCCTTCCGTAAACGGCTGCCAGCGAAAGCCTGCTTCTGCAGGCGGGCTGCATTCAAGCCCAGTTGTCATCCGATGTGGCCTCCTGATTAAGAAGAGCGAAGAATCATGACCTGTTTGGCTGATTTAGGCTGTCTGCCTGCCCAAATTGAGGAGATTTCCAAAACTGGGTACGGGGATTAGTGGGATTTTTGCCTGCCATGTTTTGCTCAAGGAGGCGCAGTTTGAAATATCAGAAAATCCCCAGGTGCGGCCCTAAGGCCAGGGTGGGTTTTGAAGCGGCTGGAGGCGAGAGGACAATCTCCCAGATGCCAAGCGAGTTCGACGTCCATCTTAACCAGATCCGGCTGTGGCACAACGATTTCGCAAAGCGGCTGCCCAAGCTTTTTCCAATCGCTGGCCGATCTGCTCATGCAGTTCCGCCTTTAGCCCATCCCGCGCAATCTCCGCTATTTCAGACGCCGCAGAGATTTATCGCGGAACAGGATCTAATGCTGGCCGCGCTGGAATGGGCCGCCCGGCGGCTGATGGTGGTCGAGGCTGAGGCCAAGGAAGGAGCGGAGAAGGCAAGCACGGCACGGAGCGAAAGACGCATTTTTCTGGCGTCAAGCTGAGGAGGATGAACACCCGGCTGGGCACGCTGTGGCTTGACCATCCGAAGCTGCGCAAAGACGGTTAGGGGCCCTTTTTCGCGACGTAGAGAAAGCGTGCTGAGACGGCGCTGGCCCCGCGGGCGCCGGTTCAGGAGGCACTCATCAACGGCTTCTGGGCTCGAAAGATTGAGCGACCGGCCAAAGCGTTTGGGATTGAAGTATCTCTGCCTCCCGGGTTGCTGTGATCGATAAAGGGTACGGGAGCAGGTGGAATTGTTCCGGTTTTGGCCTTTGGAAGAGGAATATCTGTTTTTCTGGATCGACGCTCTTAACGAAGAGGTGCGGCGCCGGAGTCGAGCGATCGGAATGTTCCCAACGGTCGATTCACGGGTTTGGTCACCTATGGTCTTGTCGAGTACTTTGAGAACCGGAAGGTAGACCGAAGCGATATCAAGAGGGAGAAAAGCCTGGGAAACGATGGGGTGCAGTCAGGGCTTTTTGGCGGCCCAGGATGAAAACC
>CAZNVB010000034.1:0-2324 GCA_964576265.1 uncultured Eubacteriales bacterium
CCCAGAGTGTCCCAGAAGAAGACTGATTTTCTGAAGGGGCTGTCGCCGGCCGAACAGCAAGCTGTAAAAGAGCTCTCTAAGGCACTGGGCATTAAAGTCATGGATAGATCCCCCCAAAAGTGTTGATTTGGTGGTGAGCCATCATGGTTAGATTTTTAGATGACAAGATGATAGATGCTTCGGTTAGATTATCAGATGACTTGACAGGGCGCCGTCGGCTCGGCTGCGGATCTGCCGTCTTTGCATTCCTCAATAATAGAGCGTGTATTGACTATCAAGATCGAGCCGAACATAATTCACCTTCGGAACATTCGAAAAAGCGAGTTCGATCGAAAGCGGATCGGATTCGAAGAGGAGCCAAGATGAAATTTCTGTTTGCCTCGTTCGACCGCAAGCCAAATATACACAAGAAGATACGCCTGCTCGATGCCGACAAATTCAACTCGGGACTATTTCTCGTCGGCCTGCTGATTCTTTTAAGTCCCGCCGCTGGTGAAGAGTCCCTGAATAAGCTGCACCGGGAAGCGATCGTCTGGGACTGCCATAACGACCTGGCTTACCGCGTCCTTTATGAAGGTCTGGATATCGGGAAAAGACTTCCCGCCGGCCATGTCGACATTCCACGTCTCAAAGAGGGGGGCGTGGATGTTCAGGTGGTGGCGCTTTTCATCCAGAACTACCTTTACCCGGACAAGGCGGCCTGCCAAGCCTTCCAGCTTCTTGAGGCCATGAAGAAAGCGATCGATCAGCGTCGAGATTCCGTTGAGCTCGCCCGGACCGGCGAGGAAATCGAACGGATCGTCTCTTCGGGAAAAATCGCCATGCCGCTGGCGATCGAGGGCGGCCATGCGATCGAGGACAGACTTGAGCTGCTCAGGGAATTTCACAGGCTGGGCGTCTCCTCGATGACCCTGACCCACAACATCAGCCACGGCTGGGCGGATTCGAGCGCGGGCCCGCCCCGCTGGAACGGGTTGAACGAACTCGGGCGCGAAGTCATCGGGGAGATGAACCGCCTCGGGATGGTCATCGATGTCTCCCATGTCTCGGACAAAACCTTTTTCGATGTGCTGGCCGTCTCCCAAGACCCGGTCATCTTCTCCCACTCGGGGTGCCGGGCGATCAATCCTCACCGCCGGAACGTGAGCGATGAGATGCTCAGGGCTCTGGCTAAGAACGGCGGGGTGATCGGCATCGTCTTCGAGCTCACTTTTGTCTCTGAACGATACGCCCGGGCTGCTCAGGAACTCCGGGCCATCAGCCGGCCTTTTTGGGAGAAGGTCCCGCCCATCGAAGACCTGGATCTCCGGATTACGATTGAACACCTGAGTCAGGGGAGAGATTGGCCTCTCGAGGACCTCCCGACGATCGAAGAAGTCCTCGACCATGTCGACCACGCGGTGAAAATCGCCGGAATCGACCACGTCGGTCTGGGAGCGGACATGTATCCCCGCACGCCGTCGCCGGTCGGCATTCGCGGCGTCCATGATTATCCGAAGATCACCGCCGGGCTCAAAATACGCGGCTATTCCGATGAGGATATCAAAAAAATCATGGGCGGGAACTTCCTTCGAGTCTGGAAGCAGGTCACAAATAAAAAGAGGTGAGCTCTTTATCGAGCCGCCGGCCTTCCGCCCCCCGAGCATTCAGAATCCGTCACCAGCCTGTCCGAAGAAGGGTATCCGAAGTGCAGTAGCAAGGGGGAAGCTTTTGCCGGGTCGGCCGAACCGTTGGAGATGAAATCGGATTAAAGAGGAAAAAGTCCGATCGGTCAGCGCTCCTTACGGATCACTCGCTCGGCTTTTTATCCGTCTTCAGCATCTTCTCGACCCAAGCGTCCATGTTCTCGAACGGCAGCTTGCGGAGAGAGAGCACATCCGCCGAAAGATTGTAACCCGGTTTGCCGGTTTCCGGGTTGACCGAGAGCGGATTAGCGCCGATGCAGACGAGCTTGAGGGTATGCCTCCCCGGCTCGAAGTCAAAAAGGCCGATCTTCCGTTCTCTTCTTTGGCCGTAGATGTAATCTTCGTGCTCGTTCTTCCGGTAGATATTGAAGAAGTCGAGAACTTTGTTGATTTTCTCCGGCGGCAGCTGGTTGACCTCATCCACCCGGTAGCCGCCGGCAATGTGCGATTCTCCGGCCTCGTAGATCTCTTTATCGTCGATGTAAACCTTCCAGATGCCGTTGTCTTCCCTGAGGAGTTGGAAAAGAGACATCGAATAGCGGCCTTTCTCCTTGATTTCAAAAGGGATCTCGATCCAGGAACCGACGGTTTTATTGTCGACACGGAACCAGGGTTTCGTCCAGGTGGCCCGGTTGTAAG
>CAZNVB010000035.1:0-33172 GCA_964576265.1 uncultured Eubacteriales bacterium
AATGCGTTTGTCTTAGCGGTCGAGGATGACCTCTTCCCTGTAATCGATCGAAAGATTCGGCCCCCTCTTCGCCTTGAGCAATCGGACGACCCTGAGGTAGGCCTCGTTCTTCTTCTTCCAGGTCCGGTTGAGCTTCCTCGCGTAGGCGGCGATCGCCACGTCGAACCACTTCCGCTCGAAGAGTTTTTTGACAGACTCCTTGATCGAATAGAACTTCTTGTGGCTGAAAATCTGGGCCCGCTGCAAATCAAAAAGCGACAATCGCGCCGGCCGGAAAACGACATGGTGGGCGTCGTACAGGGACCAGTCCTGAAACTGAATTCGGTTTTCCTTCCTGATCCTGTCGAAGAACGCCGATCCCGGGAGCGGGGTCAGGATCATGAACTGGGTGGAGTTCAGCCGGGTTTTTTTGGCGAAGCGGACCGTCCTCTTCACCGTTTTCCAATCGTCGTCGTCGAACCCCAGGACGAACATCCCGTGAATGCCGATCCGGTTCTTGCGGAAGATCTTGATCGCCTCGGTGATTTCCTCGACCGTCTGTTTCTTTTTCATCGCCTTCAGGCTCTCCGGGTTGACCGATTCGAACCCGATGAAAAGCGCCCGGCAGCCGGCCCTCTTCATCAGGGCGACGAGCTCCGGGTCCTTGGCCACGTCGGCCCGCACCTGGGTGGTCCAGGTGAACTTGAGGCCCTCGCGGATCATGGCCTCGAGCAGATCGCGGGCCCGGCGGCGGTCGGCGGCGAAGTTGTCGTCGTAGAAGAAGACGATGTTCTTGCGATTGTTGTACCGTCTCAGTTCCTCCATGATGTTCTCGGTCGAGCGGAAGCGGTACTTGCGGCCGAACATGCTGGTCACCGAACAGAAGGAGCAGTCGTAGGGGCAGCCCCGCGATGTCTGGACCGGGATAGTTTTGAACCCGCCGATCCCGTGCTTGGACAGCCTCATTAAAGAAAAATCGGGAATCGGGATCTCGTCCAGATCCTTCGTCATCGGCCGGAAGGGATTATGGATTCGGTCGCCGTTTTTTCGGTAGGAAAGGTTTGGGATATCCGCGTACCCCTCTCCCCTTTCCCAGGCGTCGACGAAAGACATCAACGTCTCTTCCGCCTCGCCGCGAATCACGAAATCGGCGTGTTCCAAGGCCTCATCGGCCAGGAAAGTGACGTGGGGGCCGCCCATGATGACCGGAATCCCCATTTCGTGGATTCGATCGGCCAGAGCATAGGCCCGGGGCGCCGTCGAGGTAATCGTCGAGATGCCGACAAGGTCGGCGGAGGCAACCGCCTCGAAATCGACCTTCCGGAATTCCTCGACAATGACATCCACCTCCCAGCCTCTTTCCTTCATCATCGTCCCTAGGATGACCGGTCCGAGCCGGGGCAGCGGATACCGGGAAAAGATGTGCAGGTTGGGAGCCTTGGGCTCGATAAAAATAATCTTAGGCATTTTATTCTCCTTTGGTCCTTCGTTTCTCTCGAGGATCCTGATGTCCTCTCTTTTGGTTTTTTTTCTTGAGATCCAGGATCTCCTTTCGCTTCTTCTTCAGCAGGTCGCGCCAGCGCTTGATCCCCTTCTCGAGAAGGTTCATCTTGTCGAACAGGACACGGATATCGGCGAGCATGGCGTCGAGCCGCGCGGCGACCTCGGCCTTGGGATGAGCCTCGAGGTTGTCCTGCACCGCCAGGAAATACCGGAATTGGTCGGAGGCGGCCTTGATCTCTTCGAGGGTGTAACCGAAGAGCTGAAGGTCCCGGATGAGCTCGCAGAGGTAAACAAAAACCCCGGAATAAAGGCGGAACCCGCCTTCGCTCCTCATGTCGGGCTCGATGATCCCCTTGTCTTCCCAGTGCTTGATCGTCCGGGGGCTCACCCCGACGCGCTCGGCCAGGTTCCCGACAGTCAGGTACTGGTCCGGGGCGTCCGGCTTGCGTTTTTTTTCCGTGCCCTTCGGCAGCCCGACCTTCTTCAGGATTTTCTCGATCTCTTCGCAGCCGTAGCCGAGTTCGGCCAGCCTCTGGATGTGCTTGACTCTGGCCGCAGTTTCCTCCGCATAGAGCGGGACTTTGTCATCGGTGAACCCGACCGGCCGCACGAGCTTGAGCTTTTCCCACTGCCTGAAATCGACTTCGGCGATCCCGAACCTGGCCAAAAACTCATCCCTGCCGAAGGCACTTTTGTTCATAATATACCTAAACGTCTATATTTATTTGACATATTTTTCAACATGTACGTATATGTATACTTTATTTGACCGCAGATGTCAAGCCGTTTTTGATAAAAATGGGGACCCTCCGCACCTCTTCCTCGGGCCGCTCAAAGAGCGCGCCTGGCCGTATGTCAAAACCGTTACGTTTCTCGTCAACCCCGACCAGCTGAGCGCGCTGGCGATCGGCGCGACTGACATCGCCCTGCGCCGTCACATCCCGCCCGATATCCTCACGTTTACGGTGACAAGGCTGATGTTTAAGCGGCTCTGCGAGCTCGATGAGCGCAGCTTCCTCTCCAAGCCTTTCCTCCAGTGGCTTCGCCAAGCGCGCGGCGGGAGGCTTTAAGTTCAGATTTTCCAGGTGCCGGCGACGACGAGGTTGGTCCCGCTAATGTGGGAGGCAGGATCGGAGGCCAGGAAGGCTACGGCTTCGGCCACATCGGCTGGCTTCCCGAATAACTCTGCTGGGACTTTTCCGCCGGCAGGCATGATTCCGCCTTCGATGAGGCCGGGAGAAACCATATTGACAGTAATTCCCGACTTGAGCTCCGAGACGGCGGCCGATCGGGTGAGGATGAGGAGCGCCGTCTTGGCAACGGCGTAGGCAGTGATTTTCGAGAACGCCGTGAGCTGTTCGACGCGGTGATAACCGATATTGATGATCCGGCCCCAGCGTCGTTCCCTCATTCCCGGAAGCGCAGCTGAAAGGCACCAGTTCGCGCTCAAGAAAACGCTCCTGTACATGGCCTCCCAGTCCGCCGTGGCGAGCTCCGGCCAGGGCTTGACGATGATCGGCCCGAAATTGTTGACCAGGATGTCGAGCCGCCCGAAATGGGATTCAACCTGCCGGATGAGATCTCTGGCCTCATCCTCATCCGTCAGGTCGGCGCGAAAGGCCAGGCTCTCTCTTCCTTTCCCTTCAATTTCCCTCACGACTTCGGCTGCCGCCGGCTTGTCTTCCTTGTAGTGAACCGCCACCGCGGCGATATCATCCGCCAGCCGTCGGGCGATCGCCCGGCCGATTCCCCGGCTGCTCCCCGTCACCAAGGCAACTTTGTTTTCTTTCATTGGATCTCCCTAAAACCGCTGCCTTTGCCGCTGCCCGCGAATTAAAGCCAGCGGCCTCTCTCCTCCTCGGATTAAATAATACAATATCTATCGATTCTATGATAACACTAAACTTTCTGTCTTTTCGACGACCCATTTCGCCGATCCGTCTTTTCCGAACCCGGACTTTCCCGATGAACAAATCATCGGGCTTCTGAGAACGAGGATGATCTCCGACACCTCCGGCCGTCATCTCCCAAGAATGATCTCCGGATCCGTTCCAATGATTTGGAGAAGAGTTTATCACCATATCTCTTTAAACAGTTCTCGGGCAGTCTCAAGTTGATGAAAACCGATGTTTCGTCTAAGCTTAGAGAAAAGGAGACGCGATGGCAACGCGGCCGGCTCAACTCCGAATCGCTCCATCAACCCGGCCGAAGCAAAGCTAAAATATGATTCTCTGCCTGAATGAGATCGGCGGCCAGAAAATCCACAAAGCTGAAGTCCTGATGTTTGGAATATTCGGAGGGAACAGCGATCGTATAGCAGCCGGCCCGCTTGGCTGCCCGTGCGCCGTTGGATGAATCCTCAAGCACAATGCATTCGTCCGGTTCAAACCCCAGCTTCCGGCAGCATACCTGATAGATTTCCGGATCCGGTTTCCCTTTTTGAATCTCATCCGAGGACTGAAGGAGCTCGAATTTGTCCCGGATGCCGAGTCGGTCGACGACGATCTCCAGGAACTCCTGCTGCGCTCCCGTGCAGACGGCGAGCCTGAGCTTTCCGTAGAACGTCTCCAGGATGTGGAACAACCCGGGCAGGGCTTCGGCCTCGTTCCTGTATTTTTCCCGCATCCGGATGTTCCTGATCGCCAGCGCTTGTTCGGCCGAGATCGGCAACCCTAACTCCTCGACAAAGATCTGGAGTCCCTCGATCGGCTTCCGGCCCATCATCTTCTCCCAGGCCTCCATCTTGAACTCTTTGCCGAAGCTCCGCGCCATTTCCTTTTCGACTTCAAGATAGAGGCGTTCGCTGCCGACCATCAGGTCGTCCATGTCGAAGATCAGAGCCTGAAACATCTTTCTTGCCGTCTTGTCGAGGGAGGATCTGGCGCCATCTTGAATGCGACGCTGAGGCCCAAGGCCTGGCGAGTTATTTCAATTCGCCGACGGCCTTTTCCACGGCCTTCAGGATCTCGCCCGACTGGACGACCTCCTTGAGCCTGTTGATGTCGTCGTAAAGCGGCCGGTCTTCCTCGAGATGAGCGACGTATTTGCGAATGACATCATAAGCCGCCTGCACGCCTTTGCTCGGCTTGAGCGGCGCCCGGAAATCGATGGCCTGCGCGCCGGCCATCATCTCGATGGCGACGACAGCCTGAGCATTGTCGATGATCTGCCGCGTTTTGAGGGCCGTTGTCCAGCCCATGCTGACAAAATCCTCTTGGTCGGCCGCGGCCGGAATCGAGCCCGTGGCCGCCGGATGGGAGAGCACGCGGTTCTCGCAGACGAGTGCGCCGGCCGTATACTGGGAGAGCATCATCCCCGAGAACATGCCCGCACCCTTAGTTAGAAACGCTGGAAGGCCGACGCTTAAATGCGGATTCATCAGTCGGTTGAGTCGGCGTTCTGAGATCACTGCCACCGTCGTGACCGCGGTCCCGAGAAGCTCGAGGGCGAAGGCTTGGGGCGTGCCCTGGAAGTTGGCGCCCGTCAGGACGAGCTCCTCGTCGGGGAAAAAGACGGGGTTGTCGGCGGCGTTGTTGAGCTCGATCTCGATCATGGAACGGGCCCACTTGAGGGCGTCGCGGGCCGCACCGACGACCTGGGGCGTGCTGCGAAGGCTGTAGGCGTCCTGGACCTTCTTCTTCCCGAGCTTAGCCAGGAGCTCGCTTCCCTCGGTGATGCGACGGATGTTCTCGGCGGCCTCGAGAGCGCCGGGATAGCCGCGGACTCTATGGAGCCTCTCGTCGTAGGCCTTCATGTTGGCGTTCACGACTTCGAGGGTCATGGCGGCGGCGATCTCAGAATTCTTGATCCAGCGGTGGGCGTCGTAGATTTCGAGCGCTCCGAGCCCGGTGATGAAGTTCGAGCCGTTGATTGTCGCCAGGCCGTCCCGGGCCTCGAGGACGACCGGTTTGATGCCGGCCCTTTTGAGAGCCTCGGCTGAGGGCAGGCGCTCGCCCCGATAAAACGCCTCCCCTTCTCCCATGACGACGAGAGCGATCTGCGACATCGGGGAGAGGTCGCCGCAGGCGCCGACCGAGCCCTTCTCGCAGACGACCGGTGTGACGCCGCGGTTGAGCATCTCTTTCATCGTTTCGGTCACGACCAGCCGCATGCCCGAATGGCCGTGGCAGTGGCAGCTGATCCGGCTCAGCATGGCCGCCCGGACGATCTCGATCGGCAGGGGCTTCCCGTAGCCGGCGGCATGGCTGTAAATGATGTACCTCTGGTATTTCTCCACCTGCTCGGGCGTCAGGACGACCTCAGAGAGCTCGCCGATTCCCGTGTTGACGCCGTACATGATCTCCCGCTTCCGGATCTTGTCCTCGAGCAGGGCCCGGCACTTCTCGATCCGCTTTTTGGCCTCGGGATCGAGCTCGATCTTCTCATCCCCGCGGGCCACCCGGACGACCTTCTCGACCGTCAGGCTGTGTCCGTCAACGACGATTCCCATGGCGATTCCTCCTGAGAAACGGATGCCTGCCTGCGAATCACTGCCCCCCGCCTCGATAGGGTTGAGCGTGGGAGTGAGGCGACATCATCTCGCGCGTTTCCATCAAACAGGCAAAGATGATATCGGAAGGCGCCGAATAAGGCAAGCGCTGTCCTCGAGAATAGAGGGACGATACAACGGAAACGTCATCCATAATCCACCTCATTGTCAGCCTGCAGTGATTGATCTATAATGAACGCGGAGGTGATCATGAAAAGATTTTGGCCCTGGATCGCCATTCTGGCATGCTGCGGATTCTGTCTTTTTCCGAAATCGCTTCGGGCCGAGGATCTCGGCGGGGGCAGAGGTGCTGTTTTTATGAAGGATGGAAGAATGGTCGTCGGCGAGGTCGTCGATATCGCCGGTCGGCCGCTCCATCTCGAACTCCGGGACGGACAGAAGCTCCCCCTCCAGGAAATCTGGATGATCAATTTCATCAATACGGAATGGAATTTTCCTGCGGAGAGAGAAAAACTTGAAAGAAACGCGCATTATCTTTTCTACCGGGACGACCGGATCATCTCCGGCCGGATTGTCGACCTTATATCGCCGCGCGTCTTTCAGTTCGAGACGAACGAAGAGGTCCCCCTCGAGGAAGTCAAGCGGATCTATTTGACGAACCAGCTTCCCTCCGCCTACCAATCCCGGCTGGCGGAACAGGAGGCCAAACAGACCCAGAACTTTGTCGGCACGTTCAGCGGCCAGGCGACCCCGCCGAGCGGGGGATCGCGGACCGTCACGTTGACCCTCTACGAAAACAAGACCGCGCTTCTGACCCAGGTTTTTCCCCAGGGCCGGGAACCCGCGGCCGAGCAGGGCGTCTGGAAAGAAAACCCGGACGGCACGATCACGGTCAGCCTCAGTCGGCCGGGGGGCGTCCGCCGCGCTCAAAATGTCCCCCTCGTCTTCCGACTCGAGAAAGATGAGCTCGTTGCCGTCCAGTTCGACCAGTGGGTCTGGGGCAGTGGGGGCCTGAGGCTGAAAAGAAAGTAAAGGAGGCCGGGGTCCCTCAGCCCCCTGTTCCGGATCATCAGGCCGGCTGCGAAGGCGTCGAATTCTCTCGCGGATCCGTTGAATGGATATCCATAAGCTTGACCGCATCTTCAAGCCCCAGCGCATCGCCCTCGTCGGCGTGACGGCCAACCCGAAGGGCGTCGGCGGCAGAGTCCTGTCCAACCTCGTGAGCGGCGGGTTCCGCGGCGTCGTCTATCCGGTGAACCCGACGCTCGAGGCCGTCATGGGAATCCAGTGCTATCCGGACGTCCGGAGCCTCCCGCGGACTCCCGATTTGGCCGTCATCTGCGCCGCCGCGCCCCAGGTCCCGGACCTCGTCCGCGAATGCGGAGAAGCCGGGATTCTCGGGATCATCATCATCTCGGCGGGGTTCCGGGAAACGGGCGCCGCCGGAAAGGCCCTCGAAGACCGCATCCTCGCCGAAGCGCGTCGTTTCCCGGCGATGCGGATCATCGGCCCGAATTGCCTCGGGATCATCACCCCGGCCGGACAGCTCAACGCCAGTTTCGCCGCCGCTATGCCTCGCAAAGGGCACATCGCCTTCATCTCCCAGTCCGGCGCCCTGTGCACATCCGTCCTCGACTGGGCACTTCAGGAGAAAATCGGGTTCTCCTATTTTGTCTCCATCGGGAACACTCTGGACGTGGATTTCGCCGACCTCATCGACTACATCGGCGAGGACGAGGAGACGAAATCCATCATCCTCTATATCGAGTCGATCGGCAACGCCCGGAAATTCATGACGGCCGCCCGGGCCTTCGCCCGGACAAAGCCGATCATCGCCTACAAGGCCGGCCGCTTCCCGGAATCGGCTGCGGTTGCGGCCTCCCACACGGGAGCCCTGGCCGCGGAAGACGCCGTCTACGACGCCGCCTTTCAGAGGGCGGGGCTCGCCCGCGTCGACGACATCGGCGAGATCTTCGACGTGGCCGAGCTCGTCGGCCGACAGAAAATTCCCCGGGGCGCCCGCCTGGGGATCGTCACCAATGCCGGCGGTCCGGGCGTCATGGCCGCCGACGCCCTGATCGCCGAAAACGGTGAGCTGGCGAGCCTTTCCGCGGATTCGCTGGCCCGCCTCGACGAGAGCCTTCCTCCTGCTTGGTCCCATCGGAATCCCGTCGACGTCCTGGGAGATGCGAAGTCCAGACTTGTGGCCAAGGCGACGCAAATCGTCCTCGAAGACCCCGGCGTCGACTCGGTCCTCGTTATCGTGAGCCCACAGGCTATGACCAACCCGACCGCCATCGCGAAAGAAATCAGCGCCCTGGCGCCGGAGGCGAATAAGCCGATTCTAGCTGCGTTCCTCGGCGCTCAGAGCATGGCGGAAGGAGTCCGCATCCTCAACGACACCGGAATTCCCACTTACACGACTCCCGAGCAAGCTGTTCGCGCTTTTATGACTCTGGTCGCCTACTCGCGGAACCTGGAGAGTCTCTATGAAACACCCAAGGATATCCCGGTTGAATTTCCCGTTGATCGGGCCTCCTTGCGCGAGCGATTTGACAAGCTGGTCGAAGGACAAAACGAGGTTTTAACGGAGGAGATCTCCAAGACGCTTCTTGAGGCCTACGGAATCCCCGTGGTCAAACCTCTTCCCGCTCGCACACCTCGAGAAGCGGTCAAGATCGCCGACATCCTGGGCTATCCGGTCGTCTTGAAGATCCACTCCCCGGATATCTCTCATAAAACCGACGTCGGGGGGGTGGCGCTCGACCTTCTGAACGGAGAGATGGTCTGGCAGGCTTACGAGCGGATCATGGAGAGCGCGGCCAAAGCAAGACCGGAAGCGAGACTGGAAGGCGTGACGGTGCAATCCATGGTCAAGTCCGGATATGCCGTGGAGATGATTCTCGGCGCCAAAAAGGATCCGACGTTCGGCAGCGTCATCATGGTCGGGCTCGGCGGCGTAGAAGCCGAACTTTTTCGCGACCGCAGTCTCGGCCTCCCGCCCCTCAACGAGCGGCTGGCCAGGCGGATGCTCGAATCGCTCAAGGTCTGGCCTCTGCTTCTAGGATATCGAGGTCGGCCGAAGCTAAACATCGACAGACTGGTCGAGGTCATGATCCGACTCTCCTATCTCGTCGCCGACTATCCGGAGATCCGCGAGCTGGATATCAATCCCCTTCTCGTTTCGCCCATGGAGGTGATCGCCCTGGATGCGAGGGCGGTCATTGATCGAAGTCTCGTCGGCCGGCCGGTCAAGCCGTATTCGCACCTCGCCCTGAGACCATACCCGGAGGAATACGTCCGCCGGACGCGGCTCAACGACGGAACCGAGGTAACGCTGCGGCCGATCAAGCCCGAGGACGAGCCCCTGTGGATGGAGCTTCTGAGGAGCTGTTCCCGGGAAACGATCTACTCGCGGTTCCGCTATTTCTTCTTCTGGGAATCCCATGAGGTCGCCATCCGGTACTGCTACATCGATTACGACCGGGAGATCGCCATCGTCTCCGAGCTCGCGGACGGAGAAAGAAAGCGGCTCATCGGCGTCGGCCGGCTGGTCGCCGACCCGATGCGCGAGACCGTCGAATACGCCGTCCTCATCGGCGACGCCTGGCAGGACAAAGGATTGGGGAGCATTCTGACGGACTATTGCCTCGAAATCTCCAAAGACTGGGGAATAAAAAAAATGGTCGCGGTAACGACATCGGACAACCAGCGGATGCTCGCTGTCTTCCGGAAAAGAGGTTTCGACCTCCAGCCCGACCCCGAGAGCTCGATCATCGAAGTCTCAAAAGCCCTCTGATCTCTCGAGGATTCCAAACAGAAATCAGGGAAAAACACACGGAGTCGATCAATTTGCTTATGAAATTCCTTGAGCAAAAACGAAGCGTATTACGAACGACATCCCCCAATTAAGACGGCTTGCAACTAAATGGGCGGAAGGGTGATCCGCTCCGGCTCGAAGACGACCGCGCGCTCCCCTTCTTCAACCCGACCCAGGTCGAGCAGATCATAGCCGGCTTTTTTCCCGATCTTAATCGTTTTCTCGACTTCCTTTTCGGGCACAAAGACGTAGAACCCGATTCCCCAGTTGAACGTCGTCAGGCAGTCACGCAGGCCGACGCCGACCTTGAGCATAAACTCAAAAAGAGGTGGGATCTCCTCGGGCCATCTCGTAATTCGGTAGGTGAACGGCTTTTTTGCATAGGCGATCTTCGAAATGCCTCCACCCGTTCCGCCGAGCAACGAATGGATCTCGATCTCCGCATCAAGCAGGGCTTCGACCAGCCGAACATAGGAGCGGGTGGGGATGAGCGCTTCTTCGCCCAGGGTTTTCCCGTTCGGCAGAACGTGGAGAAATTTGTCCTTCAGCTCCAGAGCCCGCTTGATGACCAACGAAATCCCGTTCGCATGGAGGCCCGAGGATGTCGCTCCAACGATCCGATCGCCGACGGCAAGACGATTTCCGGTCACCAGCCGCTCCCGGGGAGCGATGATCCCGGTCACGCAGCCGGAAAGTGAAGGGGCGCTTTTCACCGGCGGCTCGGCTCTGACCAGATAGCGAAGAGCGGGAGACTCTCCTGCCGGAAGGGCCATGCCGCACATTTCACAGGCTCGGAAAAAGCTTTCCGCAAGGTCCCGACTTCTCTTCTCATCCATGAACCACTCGCTGTCGCCTGCGGCCACCTCATCCGTATAAATGACGGGAAGAGCTCCTTGACAGATGACATCATTGGCCGCCATCAGGGCCGTGTCGATGCCGATTCCCTCGTAATAGGTCCTGCCGGTTCCGGCATGCTGATACATCCATTCGGCGATCCAATTCTTGTTTCCCAGGCCCTCCTGGGTCATGCACCAGAAGTGAGATTTCGTCCCCCGGTATCGGAAAACGACTCCGTGAGCGCCCAAGCTCTCCGGCTCGATATAGACGCCGCGCCTGTTCGGAAACTTAAGGGTCCTCTTGCCGGCGCTCACCATGGCCATCTTGAACGGCTCGATTTTCGTGTAATCCACTCCCGCCCGCGCATATTCGGATTTCGCCTGACGTTTTCCCATCTCAGGATCCTTTATGGAGCTCTTCCATCTCGGCCGCAGAGGGATGGTTGGGGATGACGGCCACGGTCTTGCCGCCGTATTCGAAGACCGCCTTGTCGTCGTCGTTGATCTCGCCGATGACCTCAGCCCGGACTCCTTTCGCCCGAATCGCCTTGAGGACGGGTGCGACGTCCTTCTTGGCCACCTGAACAGCCATCCGACCCTGGGATTCGCAGATCAGGATTTCCTCGGCCGAGAGGTTCTTGACTTTGACCGGGACTTTCGCCAGGTCTACCCGAGCGCCGAACCCGCCGTATCTTGCCGACTCGCAGACCGCCGCTCCGATTCCTGCCGCGCCTAAGTCGGAGCAGGCCTTGATTTTTCCGGTGCGGAACGCAGCCAGCGTGGCTTCCATGATCTGCCGCTCTTCTTTGAAAAGCGCCACTGCCGGCCTCATCTCCTTCACCAGGCCCGCCCGGAAAAGCGTGTCGTTGCCGTCGTTTCCCGTCCGGCCGATAAGGATAATCCGATCGCCCGCAGATTTGGCCGGCTTGGTTAGAGGCTTGGCCGTGACCAGCTTGCCGATCACGGAGACGACGACGGCCGGAACAATGTCCGAAAACGAGGTCGAGAAACCGCCGCCGACGATAAAGACATCCATGGCCCGACACATATCCCTTAGGCCCTCGACCATCAGGTTGACCCGCTCGCCGCTCGTCATCTCGACGCAATTGCCGCAGGTGCATTTCCCCGAAAACCCGCAGGGACCGACGATGACCTTCTCATCGAGCGGCCGGGTGCCGATGAAATTCATCAGGAAAATCGGTCTGGCACCCATGGCTACGACGTCGCGCATGGCTCCTCCGGCGCCAGTGGCGGCAGCGTCGTATGGACGGGGCACGCACGGCGAGCAGTGGCTTTCCATCTTGCCGACAAAGGTCCCCTTGATCCCGGGGAACCTGAAGGCCGCGGCGTCGTCGCCCGGGCCGACGATGAGGGCCCCGGGGAAGAGCTTGCTGACCTTCCTGTTCAAGGCTTCGATCGCCTTGAAATCGATCGCCTTATCAATATTGTGATGCAGATGGACGAACAGCGCATGCATCAGCGCTTTCTCAATGGTGTTCATTTCTTGACCTCCTTCGAAGGCAAATTTGACCACTTTGAGTCGAATGATATCTTTTTATAAATAGCTCATCCGCAATGCCAAGACAAGGGCGAAATCAAGGAATTCTTTAGCCTCAGCCATTCTTTCCGGCCCGGTGACCTGAAGCGAGAAGGGACTATTCATCACCCGCATTTCTTGACACGCCTGACCTTCGAGCGGTAGACTTTTGGCGTAATTCGTCCAGCTCCTCGGGTTTTCTGTCCGCAGCTCGACGCGAAGCGGTAAGCATTCATAAAAATTTTAAGGAGAAGAGCGATGTCGAGAGCCGAGGAGTTCATGGCCCGGGCCGAAAAAGCCGCCGGGGAGTTCAAAGGGCTGACCCAGGGCGAGACCGATGCCATCGTCCGGGCCGTCTATCTCAGCGCCCTCAACGAACGAATCCGGCTGGCCAAATTGGCCCACGAAGAGACGGGGATCGGCCTCTGGCAACACAAGGTCATCAAGAATGTGATCGCCACGCAGCTCGTCTACGATGATATCAAGGACCAAAGGACTGTCGGCCTGATCTCGGAAGACATCCGCAACGGAATCGCCGAAGTTGCTCAACCCGTCGGGCCTATTCTTGGCTTCATCCCCGTCACCAATCCGACTTCGACAACGATCTTTAAGTGCTTAATCTCGATGAAAACCCGAAATCCTCTGATCATTTCTCCTCATCAGGCGGCGCGCCGCTCCATTGCCGCGGCGGCCGAGGTCTGCGCTCAAGCCGCTCTGCGGGCCGGAGCGCCAGAACATTGCATCCAATGGCTGGAAAAGCCTGCTCCGGAGACCCTCTCCATCCTTATGGCTGATCCCCGCCTGGCCTTGATCCTGGCAACAGGAACAGACCCCCTCGTCCGCAAAGCTTTGACCTCGGGGACCCCCGTTCTCGGGGTCGGACCGGGCAATGTCCCGGTTTATATCGGCTCGACCGCGGATATCCCGTTTGCCGTCCGCAACATTATCGAGTCTAAGACATTCGACAACGGCTCGGTCTGCGCTTCCGAGCAGGCCGTTGTTGTTCGCTGGGAAATTGCCGACCGGGTGATCGAAGAATTCAAGAAGCAAGGGGCTTATTTCCTCCAGCCGGAAGAAATCGATCGGGTCGGCCGGATCGCCTTTGACTCCGAGCGAGGCACCATGACGGCGGCCGTCGTTGGCCAGAATGTCCAGACAATTGCCAGCCGGGCAGGAATCGAAGTTCCTCTCCAAACCAGACTCCTTATCGCGCCGCTCCAGGGGATCGGTCCAAAGTACCCTCTCTCGGCGGAAATTCTGGCGCCGATCCTCGCTTTTTATATTGCCGAAGATCTTGACCAGGCCATCGAATTATGTTCCAGAATCACCCGGTACGGGGGATCCGGTCATACGGCCGTCATCTATTCCAATAGCAATGAGCGGATCGAATACTTTTCCCGGGTGATCGATGCGGGCCGAATCCTCGTCAACATGCCTTCCACTCAAGGCGCACTGGGAGGGATTTATAACACCTTGAATCCGTCGTTCACCCTGAGCTGCGGAAGCGGAGGAAATAGCCTGACAACGGACAATATCTCGGTTCGGCATCTTCTCAATATCCACCGCATCACCCGCCGCCGACCGAACCCGCGCTGGGCGGCCTTCGATCTGGAAATCTTTCTGGACGAAAAAATCAAGGGAGAGACGATTGAATCCGCCTACAACAGAAACTTTTAGTTCGCGGTTGCAAGTTCGCCCAAAATGAAATACAATCGAAGTTCGATTAAGAGAAGCCATGGCCGAGGCGAAAGTCGCGCTGCTCCGGACGAGCCCCCGGACCGTCCTTGAGGACATCGAGCGGCTCTTTATCCTGGCCGACGGCCCAGCCTCGCTGAAAAGGTCGGCTCCCGTGATCCTCAAGGATAACATCTCCTGGCATTATCCTTTTCCCTCGGCTAACACCACGCCCTGGCAGCTCGAAGGAACGGTCCTGGCGCTGCGAAGGAACGGATTCCGGCAGATCTCCTGCGTCCAGAACAAAACCGAAGTGACGGACGCCTTCAAGGGCGAAGACCTCAACAACTACCGGCCGATTTTTCAGGCCCATGGCGTCGAGGTCAAGTTCAATTTTTTTCCATCGGATATGACCTGGAGGATCTACGAACCCAGAGCCAGAATGCTTGTCCTCGACAAAATCTATAAAAAAAGGATTCGCCTCCCGGACTATTTCTTCGGCAAGAACATCGTCCATCTTCCGACAGTCAAGTGCCATATCTATACGACGACGACCGGCGCCATGAAGAACGCCTTCGGCGGTCTCCTGACCCATAAGCGCCATTATACCCATACGCATATTCATGAAACTCTCGTCGATCTTCTGGCCATCCAGAAAGAGATTCATCCAGGGATTTTCTGCATCATGGACGGAACAACCGCCGGCAACGGACCTGGGCCGAGGATTATGGAGCCGGTGGTAAAGGATGTAATGCTCGCCAGCGCCGATCAGGTGGCCGTCGACGCGGTCGCTGCCAAGCTCATGGGGTTCGATCCGATGAAGATCAAATACATCCGTTTGGCCCATGAGCTTGGGCTGGGCACGGGACGGCCGGAGGACATCAAGGTTGTCGGAAACCCGGACCTGGCTTCCGAGAACTGGGGTTTCCGCGTCGGGAGATCTTTCCATCGCTTTGCCGGCTGGGTGACCTGGTTCGGGCCGAGCCGAGTTTTCCAGCGCCTCCTGACCCGACCCCCCCTCCTCTATTTCTTGACCTTCTATTCCTACGTTTATCACGATGTCCTCCATTGGCCGTTAAGAGAAAAGCGCCTCTTCAAAAAATGGCTCGCCCAAACATCTTGGGGTCGGCTCTTCGATGAATACCGCAGCCGAGGCGCCCTGGCCCTTGAAAAATGACCCGGGGATGAAATTCCTCCGGTTCAAATTTACTACCGTCTCCGGGTTTCGGTTTGATCTCTGCCGCCTGGCGGCAGGCCGACTCTTGCCTTTTCGACGGGAGATTTGATAAATTTCTAACCTGGCTTGACAATGGAGGCGACTTGACGACTGGAAGCCTCAAAATAAAGAGAAATGATTCCGAATTAAAGAAGAGAATCAGGTGAACCATGACGGACATTTTCAAAAAATGCTACAAATGGAAAGATTGGAAGATCGCCCAACAATTCGGCTATTACCCCTATTTCACCGAGATCGAAAGCGAAGCCGGCGCCGTCGTCTGGATCGACGGCAAGCGCCGGATCATGCTGGGTTCGAACAACTACATGGGCTTGACCAATCATCCCGAGGTCAAGCAGGCGGCGATCGAGGCGGTTAAAAAGTACGGTTCTGGTTGCACCGGCTCCCGTTTTCTCAACGGCACCCTGGACATCCATGTCGACCTCGAGGACGCTCTGGCGAAATGGCTGCATAAAGAAGCCGCCCTCGTCTTCTCGACGGGGTTTTTTGTCAACCAGGGCGTGATTTCTTCCCTGGCGACGAAAGACGACGTCGTCCTCTCCGATCGGCTCAACCATGCCAGCATCATTGAGGGCTGCCGGCTGACCGGAGGAGAGACGATCCGGTATAAACATAACGATCTGGAAGACCTCGAGCGCAACCTGGAGAAGATTCCTTCCCATCTCGGCCGGCTGATCGTCGCCGACGGTGTCTTTTCTGCCGAAGGGACGATGGCCGACATCGCCGGAATTGTTAAGCTGGCCAAAAAGTACGACGCCCGGGTCATGATCGACGAAGCTCATTCGATCGGCGTTTATGGGTCCGAGGGACGGGGCATCTCCGACGCACAGGGACAGCTCAAGAATGTCGACCTGATCATGGGCACGTTCAGCAAATCCTTCGGCGGAGTGGGCGGCTTCGTGGCTGGCCCTTACGAAGTCATCATGTGGATCAAGCACAAGGCCCGGCCGATGATCTTCTCCGCCAGCCTTCCTCCTGCCTCCGTGGCCAGCGCCAGGAAAGCCTTGGACATCATCCGCCAAGCCGACGACCGGAGAGCGGCCGTCCTGAGCAATGCCGAAAAAATGCGCCAGGGGCTGAAAGCCGCCGGGTTCGATACCTGCGGCTCGAATAGTCAGATTATTCCACTTCTTGTCGGCGACGACATGAAATGCGTCAAGTTCTGGAAGGCACTCTTCAACGCGGGAGTCTTCACCAACGCCTTCATTCAGCCGGCCACGCCGCCCGGGAGCGCGCTGATCCGGACATCCTACATGCCGACTCACACCGACGAAATGCTCGACGAAGCCCTGGCGGTTATGGCGGAAGTGGGGAAAAAATTCAAAGTCCTGAATTGAATCTGCTCGAGGGGATCACCAGGGTAGACGATCGACCGAAAAAACCGGCCCTGTTTCTTCTCTTTTTTTCTCTTCTCGCCTTGGGGCTCCGTCTCCTCCTCTTTCGCTACCATCACATCATCGAAGGGGACGGCATTCATTATGCAGCCCTGGCCAGGCTGATCTCTCGGGACGGGAGCCTGCTCGGGGCGGCAAACGAGTACTGGAGCAACCTCTGGCCTCTGATCATCGCCGCTTTCGATGTTTTCGTCCGGGAGATTGAACTTGCCGGCCGCTTGGCGTCGGCCGTGTTCGGGGCCCTGACGGTCTTCCCCGTTTACCTCTTCTCGCGCGAATTCCTGAACACCCGGACGAGCCTTGTCGCTTCCTCGCTGGTCATCGCCCAGCCCTATCTCTTGCGGTTTTCGACCCTCCTCTATTCCGAATCCTTTTTTACCTTTCTTCTCGCCTGGACGATCTGGCTGGGAATCCGTCTGATCAAGAGTCCCGAACGCCTCGAGCGCTGGCTCTGGCTCGCCCTGCTTGTCGGCGTCGGTCTCTGGACACGGCCCGAGGTCCAGACGCCGGCGTTTCTCATGGCGATCATCGCTCTCGGCCGCTGCGTTTTGAAGAGAAAAAATATCCAGCGATCTTTAACCGGCGCCCTGGTCTTGGCGGGAATCGTCGTCCTCTTCCTTTTCTCCCGGGCCCTCCTGATCCGTCATTATTTAGGACAGTGGCACTTCGGATTCGGAGAAAAACTGACCATCAACCTGAAAATGGGCCTTCTCTATTACGGCGATAGCGAACAGTACCTCAATCGTTTTGAAAACGGCCGCTTCGTCAACCTCTGGCCCAAGCGGGTCAACGCGCTTCGGTTTATCGCCGAGAACCGGGCTCTTATCCTCAAACGGATGAAAAGCAACCTTCCCCGTCTCTTCACGTCATATCTCACGGTCCTCTCGCCGACACGGGGGGTCCCGCTTCTCCGGCTGATCGGCGTCGGCCTGACTGTCCTCGGAATTCTTAGCCTGCTCCTGACAAAAAAGACGAGGGGATGGAGTTTGCTTCTCCTCCTCAGCCTTGTTTTTTACTCTCTCCCTTTGCTTATGATGTTCATCCATGACCGGCTGGTCGTCCCGCTGGCGATCGTCACGCTTGTCTTTACAGCCGCCGGCCTGCTCATTCTCGAAACCGCTGTCGCCGGAGTTTTCAGACGCCGGTACCTCTCGCCCCTGCCGATTCTTTCCTTTCTCTTTGTCGCCGCTTTCGTCATGCGCTCCGCCTCCTGGGCCCGCCACGACCGCAGTTTCATCTGGGAAAGCGACCCGGTCGTACAGAAAGAGGCCGGTCTTTATCTCAAGGGCCATTTCCCTCAAGAGGCGAAAATCCTGACCTGGGGGGCTCACATCCCGTACTATTTTTACGACGGAAATCTTTATGATTCGTGCCTCCAGAACATCCCCTTTGCGCCCTACGAAGAAGTCCTGGACTATGCCCGGCGGGAAAGAGTCGACCTCCTCGTCCTGCCCGAATGGCTGCTCCTCTATTCCGATTTTCCGATCAAGTGGTTGACCGAAGAAGGAGTCCGACCGGAAGGGCTCGAATTGGTGAAGGTGATCGGCCGGGCAAAGCCCGAACGCGTCTGGATCTACCGGGTTTTATGAGCGCTCCCGGTTCCTGCGCTCGGTCCGCGCTTATGTAACTTGAAATCCCGGGCGTCCCTTTGTATGATCTCCGGGAGACCGCAGCGCGATGCAGGCCCGAAAAATCATCACCTTCTTTTTCCTCATTCTCCTCCTTCTCACCGGGATCCTCTGCTTCAGGGATTATGGGATCAACTGGGATGAACCGGTCCATCAATGGCGAGGGCATGCCCTTCTCGATTATCTCCTCAAAGGCAAACCTCGGCTGATGAGAAGCGAGATCCAGAGATCCTACGGCCCTTTTCCCGATGTCCTCCTGGCTGTAGCGGAAAGAGCGGCCGGCTATCCCCAAGACACCCGGGCTGCCTACCTCTCGCGGAGATTGATTCTTTTCCTCATTTTCTATGCCGGAGTCGTTTTTTTCTTCCTCCTGGCAAAGAGACTCTTTCGGAGCTGGAGCCTCGGTCTTACCGGAGGCCTCTTTCTCGTCCTGAGTCCCAGGATTTTTGCCCACGCCTTCCACAACGCCAAAGACATTCCTTTGCTCGTGGCGATGATCATCGCCTTCTATACGCTCGCTCGCTATCTCGAGAACCCGACCTGGGCTAGACTTGCCCTGCACGCTCTGGCTTGTGCAGTGGCGACGGATGTCCGGATCACGGGGATTCTTTCCTTTTGTCTCACCGGAGCGGCCTTTCTCATGCTTCTTTGGGAAAGCCGGAAAAGCCCGTCCGGTCTGGTCCGCCTTTTTGGGCAGGCCGTTGTCTTCAGCCTCATGTTTATCGGCCTGACCATCCTTTTCTGGCCGACCCTCTGGCATAATCCCGTCAAGCGATTCGTCGAAGTCATTCATTTTTCGATGAATCTTCCTTGGGGAGGGAAGCTTCTCTATTTGGGCAAATTTTATCGGGACGGGGAGCTGCCCTGGCATTACGTCCCCGTTTGGATGGCTGTCTCAATCCCCCTCCTTTATATCGGGTTTTTCCTTCTCGGGATCGGCCAATCCGCCGCCGATGCCGTTCGTAAATCAGGTCCGAAAGACTGGAGGATCAAGACCAGATGGCTGATCTTGCTCTGGTTCTTTGTCCCTCCTATGCTGACCATCCTTTTCGGAGTTCATACTTTCGATGAATGGCGCCATCTTTTTTTCATCTATCCCGCATTCCTGCTCATCGCTCTCCAAGGATTGTCGGCCGTTTTCCGGACGGTAGTTCAAATCTCTCCACGGCGTTCGATACAACGCCGGGCTATGGCCGCTGTCTTTTTGGCGATTTTCGCCGGCCTCTTCCCGGTGGCGCGCTTTATGCTTCGGAATCATCCCCATGAAAATATCTTTTTCAACCGTTTGGCGGGCCGCCAAATGGCGGAAATCGCAAAAAATTTCGAACTCGACTACTGGGGAATTTCTTACAAACAGGGGCTCGAATATCTTCTCGCTTCCGATCCGTCACCCGCCGTTCGCCTGGCCGTTGAAAATCGACCGGGCGAATTTAACGCCATGATCCTCCCCCGTCTGGAACGGCAAAGGCTTATCTACGTTCTTCCCCGGATGATAAATATCGGTTCAAGACCCGAAATTCGGGATTTTGTCGATCGCCACGCAGGGAGGTACGCCCTCAGCGTGAACAACAGGACGCTCATCATCCGGGCTCCGATGACGGAGGAAGAAAAGGAAGCGCTGGCCCGGATCCTCAAGTCACCGGAAGAGCTCGAGGCCCTAGAAAAGGCCTATCACGAATCCCAATCGCTCGAAAACGCCGATTATTTTCTAACCAATTACCGTCTTCATCCTGCCGAATATCCTCTGCCCAAGGTTCACTCCATCAACGTGGGGGACGCTTCGATCATGGGAATATACAGGTTCCCCCGGAAGCGATAAGGAAATCCGTTTTCCTCAATAAAAAGGCTATGGGAAGCGGACACGCCGCAGGAAAAAGCCGATCTTCGGCGCGCCTCAACGACATTCGATCGAATTTCGAGCTCGAAACGATGAAGTCAGCGCTTTCCAAACCGGTCAAGGCCGCGAAAATCGGCCTCACTGCCCGTATATCTGGATGATTTCCTGCTTGGTCTTGCCGAGGATATTGAACTTCTTTCCCACTTTGATGAAGGCTTCGAGCGCCCGGTCTAGATGATGGATTTCGTGCCCGGCGGAGATCTGCGTCCGGATGCGGGCCTGGCCCTGCGGGACGACGGGAAAGAAAAAGCCGATGGCGTAAATTCCTTCTTCATAGAGCGCTCGGGAGAAGTCCTGGCTCAGTTTGGCGTTGAACAGCATCACGGGGACGATGGGCGTATCTCCCTCCTTTAGGATAAACCCCGCTTCGGTCAGGCCTTTTCGCCAGTAGGCCGTGTTCGCTTCAAGCTTATCCCTCCGCTCGGTGCTGGCACTCAGGATTTCCATGACCTTAAGAACGCCTGAAATCACGACCGGCGCGATCGTGTTGGAAAAAAGATACGGGCGAGCCCTCTGCCGGCACATCTCGACGAGCTCCCGCCGGCCGGACACGCAGCCTCCGGAGGCTCCGCCGAGAGCCTTGCCGAATGTTGTCGTGATGATGTCGATTTTGCCCATGACGCCGTATTTTTCGTGCGTCCCCCGGCCCGTCTTGCCGATGAAACCGGAGGCGTGGGAATCATCGACCAGGATCATCGCCCCATGTTTATCGCAGAGGGCGACCATCTCATCAAGCTTGGCCGTGTCGCCGTCCATGGAGAAAACCCCGTCGGTAATGACCATCTTGAGCCGCTTATCGGCATGAAGCTTGAGTTTTTCCTCGAGATGAGCCATGTCGGAGTGCTTGAAGGTGTCGTGCATGGCGCTACACAGCCGGATCCCATCGATAAGCGAGGCATGGACTAAGCGGTCGGAGATCATGACGTCGTCCTTTGTCAGGACGGCTTCGAAGACCCCCGCGTTGGCATCCATACAGGAGGGGAAAAGCAGCGTGTCTTCCGTCCCCAGAAACTCTGTCATCCGGAGCTCAAGCTCCCGGTGGATGTCCTGTGTGCCGCAGATGAAGCGGACCGACGACATGCCGTAGCCACGCTTCTCAAGGCCTTCGTGAGCCGCCCGGACGACCTCGGGATGACTCGACATCCCGAGATAGTTATTGGAACACATGTTGATGACTTTTTTCACCGGCGCCCCGGCTGGAAACTCAACTTCGATGTCCGCCGCCTGGGGCGAGTGGATAAACCGTTCTTGCTTGAACAGCCCGGCGTCCTGAATGCTTTTCAGCTGGGCCTGATAAAGGTTTCGAATCGCATCGGGATAGGCCATGGGAATCCTCCTTCGGCCGAGAGCCTGTGCGGGCCGGACAGCAAATTCCCGGATCTGCCGCCTCGGCCCGCTCTCGTCCTGCTCAGCCTTTTCTCCCTATAAACTCCTCGACCAAGGAAGCGATCTTATTGACCGAATCAAACGCTTCCGGCGTCGCCTTCTCGTCGGGGATCTGGATATTGTACTTGTTCTCCAGGAATCTCTTGAGCGAGACCATCGAGAACGAATCGACGATTCCGCCCGAGATCAGCGGCGTCCGGTAATCGATCGGCTCGCTGTCTTCCTCGAGATATTCCTTGATGACATATTGAAGGATGACGTCCTTGAGGTTTTCCATTCTGATTTCTCCTTATGAAAAGTCTTCGGGACTCCCCTATTCGTCTTCCAGAGTCGATGTATCACCGATGTCCTCGCCCCATTCTATGGCATGGAGGATCCGGCGCATGATCTTTCCGCTCCGCGTCTTGGGCAGCGAGGCCACGAATTCGATCTCCTGGGGCATGGCCAGCGGGGAAAGCTTCTTGCGGATGAAATTCATGATCTCGAGGTCGAGATCCTTGCTCGGAGAGAAGCCCGGTTTCAGGGTGACGAAGGCCTTGACGACTTCCAGGTTGATCGGGTCGGGCTTCGAGACGACGGCCGACTCGGCCACCGCCGGATGCTCGAGAAGAGCCGATTCGACTTCAAACGGGCTGACCAGGTGGCCGGCCGTGTTGATGATGTCGTCGTCGCGACCGGCGAACCAGAAGTAGCCGTCCTGGTCCATCCTGGCCCGGTCTCCGGTGATGTACCAGTTGTTCCTGAACTTTTTCTGGAACGCCTCCTCGTTGTTCCAGTAGGTCCTCATCCGGGAGGGCCAGTCGAATTTCAGGGCAATCAGGCCGATTTTCCCGGGAAACGGGTAGGGCTCGTTCTGGCGCGGGTCGAGAATCGTCCCCGTGATTCCCGGGAACGGCTTCCCCATGGAGCCGGGCCGGACCTCCATTCCCGGATAGTTGCTGATGACGATGCAGCCGGTTTCGGTCTGCCAGTACGTATCGAGAAAGGGACGGCCGAAAACCCTCTGCGACCAGAGGACGGCTTCCGAATTCAGCGGCTCGCCCACGCTGGCCAGGTGGCGGAGCGAAGAAAGGTCGAATTTCTTGACGATGTCGTCGCCGGCTTTCATCAACGAGCGGATGGCCGTGGGGGCAGAATACCAGACCGTCACCCGGTGCTTCTCGATGAACCGGTACCAGGCCTCGGCGGAAAACCCCGCATCCAGAATGCACTGGGTGACCCCCAAGCTGAACGGCGCGATGATGCCGTAGGAGGTTCCCGTCACCCAGCCCGGGTCGGCTGTGCACCAGTAAATATCGTCATCCTGGAGGTCGAGGACCCATTTGGCTGTGAGGTATTGGGAAAAGATCGAGGAATGGACGTGCTTGACGCCCTTCGGCATTCCCGTCGTTCCCGAGGTGTAATGAAGAACAGAGGGCGATTCGGCCGTCGTGGGATGGATCTCCAGGTTCTCCACGGGCTCGGAAAGGTCAAGGGAGAAGGCCGTTTCCCGATCCCTCAGCGGGCTCTTCCCGTCATGATCGACGATGACGATGTGCTTGAGATGGGGTAACCGATCGATGATTTTCCTGACCTTGGAGACGTGCTTTCTCTGGGTCATGATGGCGGAAGTTCCGGCATTGCTCAGACGGATATAAAGCGACTCGTCGCCGAAAGCCGAGAACAGCGGCTGGGCGATCGCCCCGATCTTCAGGATCGCCAGGAAGCCGATATAAAGCTCGGGCACCCGGTCCATGAACAGGCAGACCCGATCCTCGCTCCGGACGCCCAGGCTTCTCAAAAAGGCCCCGATCGTGTTGGAAGCGCGGCGCAGGTCCTCATAGGTGTATGTTCTCACGGTGCCGGTCGATTCCTCATGAATCAGGGCGGTTTTCTGGCCCTTGCCCAGACGGCAGATACGGTCGGTGCACATCCAGCCGATGTTGATGATATCGCCGGGCTTATAGCCAAGCTCTTCTTCCGCGATCGACCAGGAAAAGTTTTTCAGCCGTTCCTCGTAAGAACCGATGTGTGACATGAGACTCCCTTAGCCTGAATCTTTTTCCAGGACGACAATGGCCTTAGCCAAGTCCCGGATATGCGATAGCGAAACGTGGAGGCCGGTGATCCCGTTCCTCTGGCAGAACGCCCGGACTCTTCCGCTCACCACGACCTCAGGCTTTCCCTGTTCATTATTGACGATCTCGATTTCGTCAAACCTGTGTCCGCCCTGCCAACCCGTCCCCATGGCCTTGAGGAAAGCCTCCTTGGCCGCAAAACGGGCGGCAAAATGCTGAGCGCTCTTGCCTCGCGATTCGCAATAGGCGATTTCTCGCTCCGTGAAAACTCTTTCCTTCAAACGCTTAGTCCTCTGAAGCGCCCGCTCGACGCGTCGAACTTCGATGATATCCGTGCCGATCCCGAAAACCAAGCGCTTTCCTCTTCGAAGGGGAGTTTATTATAGAAAAATCCTCCGAAATGTCAAAATCTGCGCCGCATCGCTGGCCGAAAGCCTTAAGATTTCCTCGTTGAGAAGACTTCCTCCCCTGGCCTGCCAGAGTTTGACCTTTTCGTCCCCTTTGCGTATAAAATCTGACGATAACGATGGCGAGCTCAGCAAAGAAGCCGATCCTCATCCTCTCGCTCGCCGAACTTCTGGCCAAATCCGTGTGGTTTTCCGGTTCGGCGGCAGTCCCAATCCTGACGCTGGAATGGCATCTCTCGGCCTCCGGACAGTCCTGGCTGACCATGGCCGTCCAGCTCGGATTCGTCTTCGGAGCCTTTGGTTCGGCGCTTCTGAATCTGGCCGATCGGATCCCCGGCCCCCGGCTGTTTTCGCTCTCGGCCTTTCTGGCCGCGGTGCTGACCGCTCTCATCCCTGCGGTCGGCAATGGACTTGAGGCTGCTCTTCCCCTCCGGTTCCTCACCGGCGTTTGCCTTGCTGGCGTCTATCCGGTGGGGATGAAAATCATCGCCACCTGGACTCGGGAAAACCGAGGCTGGGGAATCGGACTCCTCGTCGGAGCGCTGACGGTGGGCTCGGCTTCACCTCATTTAATCAACGGGTTGGGTGGATTCGACAACTGGCGGCTCGTTTTCTTTATCTCCGCCGGCCTCGCCGTTCTCGGAGGTCTGCTGGCTCTTTTTTTTATCAAAGAAGGTCCCTTCAAGGCCGAAGCGCCGAAATTCGACTGGACATATGCCGGCCGGATCTGGCGTTCGAGGCCTGTTGCCCTGGCCAACTTCGGCTATTTCGGCCACATGTGGGAGCTCTACGCGATGTGGACATGGGTGCCGGTTTTTCTTTTGGCGAGCTTTCGGGCTTCAGGAATCGCCGACCGGTGGGCCGGGCTGGCGGCTTTCGCCGTCATCGCCGTGGGGGGCGCGGGGTGCCTCATCGCCGGGGCCTTCGCCGACCGCTTCGGCCGTACCCTTATCACCATGTCCTCTCTGGCGACGAGTGGCACCTGCTCCCTGATCGTCGGTTTCTGCTATGGCCAAAGTCCCGCTCTGGTTGTTTTGATTTGTCTCGCTTGGGGATTCTCTGTCGTGGCCGACTCGGCGCAATATTCTGCGGCAACGACCGAGCTCTGTCCGGCTGAGAGAATCGGAACCGCCCTGACCCTCCAGACGAGCCTCGGCTTTCTTCTGACCATCGTGACCATCCGACTCATCCCCTCGCTGGAGAGATGGCTGACCTGGCGGGGGGCCTTCGCTATTCTCGCCCTCGGTCCCATCCTGGGGATTGGGGCCATGATGCGCCTGAGACGCCTCCCGGAGTCGGCCAAGATGGCCTGCGGCCGAAAATAAAAAGGGGGAAAAAGGGGACAAATCTTAACAATTGATAATTTCGGATGTCCCCTCTCTAGGGAGTTAAGGGCAGGACTCTCGCCGGAGAATTCCCGCCTTCCGGATCATCAGGACGACCTCCGGTTGACGAGCGACGTCGAGGCCTGATCGGTGGGCATCACGACGATCTCGCTGATATCCACATGAGGGGGACGGGTGGCGCAGTAGACGACGGCTTCGGCGATGTCGTCGGGCGAGAGAGGAGTGTACCCCTGATAGACTTTTTTCGCCCGCTCGGTGTCGCCACGAAATCGGACAAGGCTGAACTCGGTCTCGACCAGCCCGGGATCGACGTTGCTGACCCTCAAGCCCGTGCCCAGAAGATCAATCCTCATGGCCTTGGAAAGCGCCCGAACGGCAAATTTCGTCGCGCAATAAACATTGCCGTTCGGATAGACCTCGTGGCCGGCGATCGAGCCGATGTTGATGACGTGCCCCCTCCCCCTTTTCACCATATCGGGGATGACGGCCCGGCTGACGTAGAGAAGACCTTTGATATTGGTATCGATCATCTCTTCCCAATCGTCGATTTTTCCCTCGTGAAGTTTATCCAACCCTCGGCTGAGACCGGCATTATTGATCAGGATATCAATCTCCCGCCACTCCGGCGGAAGCCCGGCGATCGCGCTCTCTACAGAAGTCTGATCTCGCACGTCAAGCTCGAGAAGAAAAGAGGGAGTGTCTGCGGAGCGTTCCAGCTCTGCCGACAGCTCTTCCAGGCGGGATCGCCGCCGTGCAGTCAGGATAAGTTTTGCCTTCTGGCGGGCAAAGGCCCGGGCGCACGATGCGCCGATCCCCGAGCTTGCGCCGGTGATAAAAACGACCTTGTTTGACAATGTCGCCATTTTGTTGAACTCCTCACTAAACTCATGAAGGGGGAAGGATAAAGAACTCAAGGAGCGCTGTCAAACCGAATGGCTATTGTCTTGGGTGAGGTCCTATGTTATATCTATCCCTCTCTTAGATTACCCCAAGATACATCTCTTGCCGGAGGACGTTCGATGGCGCGGGAAATGAAAAGAATTTTGGTGACAGGCGCTGCGGGCCAGATCGGTACCGAACTGACTCGGGCTCTGCGCAGGAAATATGGCAGCGACAACGTCCTAGCCAGCGACATTAAAGCGGCAATCGACTCCCAGCTCCGCGAATCGGGTCCCTATGAAACCGTCAACGTCTTGGACCCCGAGAGCATCGACGGGGCCGTCCGGAAGTTCGATGTCGATACCATTTACCACCTGGCCGCCATCCTCTCGGCAAGCGGCGAGAAGAACCCTCAACTCGCCTGGCAGGTCAACCTCAACGGGACTTTTCACGTCCTCGAAGCAGCCCGCAGACACAGGATAAGCCGCGTTTTCTGCCCCAGCTCGATCGCCGTCTTTGGTCCTGAGACGCCGCGCCTGAATACACCGAACGAAACGATTCTCAAGCCCAAGACGATCTATGGATTGACCAAAGTCGCGGGCGAGCTTCTCGGCGATTACTATGTCCGGCGGTTCGGTCTCGATGTCCGCGGCTGCCGTTATCCTGGCATCATCAGCTACGAGGCACCGCCAGGCGGAGGGACGACGGACTATGCCGTCGCCATCTTCTTCGAGGCGGTGAAGCGGAAGAAATATACCTGCTTTCTCAACGAAAGCACCCGGCTACCCATGATGTATATGCCCGACTGCCTGAAGGCGACGATCGAGCTGATGGAAGCGGATTTCTCAAAACTCAAGCACCATACAGATTTCAATGTCGCCTCGATGAGCTTCAGCGCCGGGGAGCTGGCCGCCGAGATCAAGAAGCACATTCCGGAATTTGAGATCGTCTATCAGCCGGATGAACGCCAGGCCATCGCCGATTCCTGGCCGGAGTCGATCGACGACTCTGCGGCCCGCGAAGAATGGGGCTGGAAGCCCGATTACGACCTGGCCAGAATGACCGAAGACATGATCTCCGTTCTCAGGGAGCGTTATCCCGCCGCTTGACTCTTGAAAAGGGAGCCAACTTTGTGATAATGGCCAATCCGGAGGATTCACATGAAAAAAGGGCGTTGCTTTTTAACAATCCTGGTCATGCTTTTTCCGCTTCGTGTCGCCGCGGGGGCCTCCCGTCCCACCCACACCTATTCGATTATCGCCCTAGACAGAGAAACTGGAGAGCTGGGGGCCGCCGTTCAGTCACACTGGTTTTCCGTCGGCTCTCTCGTTCCCTGGGTCGAAGCCGGAGTCGGAGCCGTCTGCACTCAGTCCTTTGTCGAAGCCTCCTACGGACCGCTCGGCCTGGAGTTGATGAGAGCGGGAAAAAGCGCTGAAGAAGCCCTGGCCGGACTCCTCAAAACCGACAAATTCGAATCCGTGCGCCAGGTGGCGATGATCGATATCTCGGGCCGAGCCGCCGCCCACACGGGAAAAAACTGCATTCCCGAGGCCGGCCATTTGGTCGGCGAAGGCTTTTCCTGTCAAGCCAACTTGATGCTCAAAAACACCGTCTGGAAGGCGATGGCCGGAGCATTTGAGAGCACAAAAGGTGAGCTTGTCGACCGCTTGATGGCCGCGCTCGAGGCGGCCGAGGCTGAAGGCGGAGACATCCGGGGAAAGCAGTCGGCGGCCATCATCGTCGTCAAGGGCAAGAGTTCGGGTGTTTGGTGGAAGGACAGAATTTACGACCTTCGGGTCGAGGACAGCCCAGAGCCTCTGACGGAACTCAGACGCCTCATCCGGCTGAACAAAGCCTATCATTTCATGAATAAAGGAGACGAGTTGCTCACGGAGAACAAAGTGCAAGAGGCCGTGGAATCGTACGTCAAGGCCATGGAGATGTTCCCCGATAACGCCGAAATGATCTTCTGGCCGGCGGTGACGCTCGCCTCTTCCGGTCGGGTCGAAGAAAGCCTGCCCCTTTTCCGGAAGGCTTTTGCCTTGAATGAGAACTGGCGGATTTTGGTTCCCCGCCTGCCTCAGGTCGGCCAACTGCCGAAAGATCGAGTCCTGTTGAAGAAAATCCTCAGCCAGGCGCCGCCAAAAAAATGAACCCGACCGCGAGTGTTCTTACTCGAAGGCTTCGAAAAGCCGGCTTCCGGCCATCACAAAAATCGACGGCCGCATTCTCTTCCCCATTCCGAGAAAGCCGTCGCGCGCTGACATTGAAACCTCGATCGGCCGCGTCGGAAGCGGCCGCTTTTTGACTGCCTTCCGGACCTATGATATAAACTTTTGCCTGGCTGAATTAGACTTCTTGGCAATAGCTTTGAACTCTGAGGAGGAACGATGACCGAGAAATCCAGAATGCCTCTCCGCCGTCGGGATTTTTTGAAAATCGGGGCGGCGGCCGGAATCGCGGCCGCCCTAGAAAAATCTGTGCCGGCAGCACGAGCGTCTGGCCCGAACCAAGAGGCTTCCTTGGGCAAGACGACCGCTCCGCTCATCGAGTTCAAGGTTCCACCGATCGACCCGGTCCGGATCGGCTTCGTCGGCGTCGGAGGAATGGGCTCCGCCCATGTCCGGAATTTCATGAAAATCGAAGGCGTTGAAATCAAAGCGGTCTGCGATATCGTCGAGGAAAAGGTCGCCAGGATCCAGCAATGGTGCGTCGAGGCCGGACGCCCCAAGCCTGAGGGATATTCCCGCGGCGACTGGGACTTCAAACGCCTCTGCGAGCGCGATGACCTCGACCTCGTCTTCACGGCCACTCCCTGGGAATGGCATGTCCCCGTCTGCCTGGCGGCCATGGAAGCGGGAAAGCACGCCGCGACCGAAGTCCCCGCCGCCTATACGATCGATGATTGCTGGGCTCTTGTCGAAACGGCGGAGAAGACGCGCCGCCACTGCATCATGATGGAAAACTGCTGCTACGACCGACCGGAGATGCTCTGCCTCAACCTGGTGAAAAAAGGTCTTCTCGGCGAAATCTTTCACGCCGAGGCCGGCTACCTTCACGATCTCCGCGAGGTCAAGTTCAGCGGCCGCGGAGAAGCTCTCTGGAGGCCCCAGCATTCCATCCGCCGCAACGGCAACCTCTACCCGACCCACGGCCTCGGCCCGGTCAGCCAGTGCATGGACATCAACCGCGGCGACCGTTTTGATTACCTGGTCTCGGTCAGCAGCAAGTCGATGGGGCTCAATCTTTACTGCGCCCGGAAGTTCGGACCGGAAAGCCCTGAGGCCAAGCAAAAATACGCTCTCGGCGATGTCAATGTCAGCCTGATTCAAACGGTCAACGGGAAGGTCATCACCCTTTATCATGACACGTCTTCACCCCGTCCCTACAGCCGCATCCATATCGTCCAGGGAACGAAAGGGCTGTTTGAAAAATGGCCGGATCGAGTCTACATTGAGGGACGAAGCCCGTTCGACGAATGGGAGACGCTCGAAAGCTATTATCTCGAGTTTGACCACCCTGTGTGGAAGCAGCTCGAAGAGCGATCCAAGGGAGCCGGACACGGCGGGATGGATTTCATCGAGGATTACCGCTTGATCGAAGCCCTGCGCCAGGGACGGCCGCTCGACATGGACGTCTATGACGCGGTCTCCTGGAGCGTGGTCACACCGCTCAGCGAAAAATCCGTCGCCGGCCGCGGCGCGCCGATGGATTTTCCGGATTTTACCCGCGGCGGTTGGAAAACCGCGCGGCCCCTCCATGTCATGGAAGTCAGCGGATGACGACTTTGCGGCCGTCCCAGTCAATCACCCGGATCTTCATCTCATAGACGTTTTCCAGCAAGCGGGCCTCGAAGATTTCCGCCGGCGGGCCGGAAGCGACGATTTTCCCTTGTTTCATGAAGACCAGCACGTCAGAATACACGACCGCCATTTCCAGGCTGTGGAGCGCGACAAGAATCGTCTTTTTTCTCTCTCCGGCCAGCTTGCGCACGAGATTCAGGACCTCGGTTTCGTGCTTGGGATCCAGAAACGTTGTCGGCTCGTCCATGAGAAGGATATCCGAGTTTTGAGCCAGAGCCCTGGCGATAAGGACGAGCCTCCGTTCTCCGCTGCTCAGCTCGCCGATCGACCGCTCGGCGAAACGCCGCAGGCCGACATAGTCGAGGGCTTCATTCGCCGCCGCAAAATCCTGCTTCGACGGAAGAGCAAACGGCGAAAGATAGCCGGCCCGTCCCATCAGGACAAAATCGCCGACGGAGTAATTGAAGGCGCTATCCTGTTCCTGCGGAACATAAGAGATCAGCCGCGCCCGTTCCCGGGCCTTAAGGACAGCCAAGTCTTGGCCGTCGATCATCACGGCATTCTTTGGAATCGAAAGAACCGCCCCCAAACACTTGAGGAAAGTCGTCTTCCCCGCTCCGTTCGGCCCGACAATGACCGTGACCTTGCCGCTGTCAAAGGAGAAGTCAGAAACCTCAAGGGAAAAATTTTTATGGGAAAAGACCAGATCCTTGACCCGAATGCTCACAGCCAGACCTTTTTCGTTTTTTTCAAAAGCAGAAGAAAGAGGGGGATTCCGACCAGGCTGGTGAAGATGCCGATCGGAATCTCAAAGGACGAGAGTCCGCGGATGAGGTCATCAGCCACCAGCATCACACTCGCTCCCATAACGGCCGACATGGGGATGACACGCCGGTTATCCACTCCGAACATCAGCCGGACGAGGTGCGGGATAATGAACCCGATCCAGCCGATGATCCCGACGACGGATGTTCCGGCGGCAGTCACCAGCGTGGCGGCGCCGATGACCAAGAGCTTCTCGCGCCGAAGGTGGATCCCGAGAGACCTGGCCTCTTCATCGCTCAAGGAAAGGACGTTCAAACGCCAGCGCAGGAGAAGGAGAACCGACAGGCCGACGCCGATCAGGGGGAGGGAAATCGACAGGTCTTTCCAGGAAGCAAGCGAGAGACTGCCCATGAGCCAGAAAAAAAGAGACTGAAGGACGTAGGGGCTGGCAAAAAACTCGACCAGAGAGAGAAGAGCGGAGAAAAACGCCGTGACGATGATCCCGGTCAACAAAAGAGAGATGAAATGAGACTCTGTCCGTCCCGAAATCAGGAGCACGGCTCCGACCGCAAGAAGGGCGAAGAAGAAGGCGGCGATTTGGGGAGGAAATGCGCGGCCGAGAAAGACGAGCGAGAGGGCCGCTCCGAACGCCGCGCCCGAAGAGATTCCGAGAATATATTCGTTGACCAGCGGATTCTTGAACAACGCCTGAAGAGAAGCGCCGGAGACGGAGAGAGCAGCCCCGATCGCCATAGCAAGCAGCAGCCGGGGAATCCGGATCCGGAAGAGGATATCTCTGTAGGGGGCGATCAAATCTTGCCGAGAGTGAGGATGCCATACTGAGGCGATCGTCCTGATCACTTTTCCGGGGGAAATGTCATAGGTCCCGATGGCCAATGAAAAAAGAAAAAGAATGAACGGCAGGGAAAGAATGACGATGGTCAGAATTTTCTGGCGGCTATTTGCTTGTCCACTCATCGAATTCAAGGATTTTCATCAGGGCGCGGAAAATGCCTGTCCGGCCGTAAAACTTTTCATAGATCGCCTCGCCTTCTCGCCCGAGATCTAATGCCGAGAACTTCTCGGGATGAAAAAGCCTGGCCAGGTAAAGCGTTTCGACCAGCACACCGGCTGGGTCCCACCAATACCAGAAGCCCAGAGTATAGTGAACCTGCCGATCTTTGATGGCCCGGACGGAGCCCAGACGCCGGTCGGCGAGGATTCCTTCGACTGTGACTCGGCGTTCTCGCGGCGGATAACTCCCGTGAATCAGGATGACGTCCGGGTTCCATTTGATGATTTGCTCGAGATTGATGACCGCACTGGCAGTTCCAAGCCGTGACGGAAGCAGGCGATCGGCAACGTTTTGGCCGCCCGCGACGGTCACCGGATCGTAAAAAACAGGCGTCCGAATCAGGGAGGACCAGAACGCCAGGTAGGTCTTCGGTCTTTCCGTTTCCTCGAGCGCCCCGATGGTCTCTGAGATGACGCGGACTTTCTCGCGGAAATAATGGACGAGCTCCCGGGCGCGTTCTTCCTTGCCGACAAGTCGGCCGACGAGCTCCAGTTCCTCGAGAAGGCCGCTGAAGCGGCCCATGGAGGCGAGGGCCGCGACCGGAATTCCGAGACTGCGTTCGATCGCATCCGGAACCTGTTGCTCTGTCGGCGAAAGAAAAATTAGGTCCGGGGCAAGCCGGGCGATCATCTCCTTGTTTACGCTTCCGTCAGGCTGAGAGACGACAGGAAGGTCCGCGCCGGCTGGATGGATGAGCTTGAAGAGGTGATCGTTGCGATGGATGAAATAATCCACTCCGACCAGTCGATCGGCCGCTCCGAGAGCGAGGAGGAGACGGGTGATCTCCGGCTGAAGGGAGAGAATGTGCTCCGCCCGGGCCGGGATGACGATCGATCTTTGGAGTTGATCCTTCAGGAGAAATTCCTGCTTTTGCCCGGTGGCGGAGTCTGGAAACAGGCCGAGGCTCAAGACGGTAAAGAACATAAAACCGAACCATCCGGTCCGCTGGTTGAAGTTTTGTTTTCGACTCGTCATCGCTTTTCGGTAGGGAGTGCTTATTATAAGTCATCCGGTGCGAAAGGCCAACATGAGGCGGGATCTCGCTCTCATCGAGCATCAATGGAAAATTCTCCCGGACTGACCTGGAGCCTTCTCAGTCTGGGAAGATTTTTTTCCTGGGGATTTCAGAACGGGCTTTTAGAGGACGAGAAAATTACAAAAACACCAGCCGGCCGAAAAACTCCGGACGATGAAAATCCGGCTTGGGGGCGAGAACCGGGTTCCAGGCTCCATAATGAGGAACAGCCGTTTCATCGCCGCACTTATAGAAATTGCCTCGGGCCTCTCGTCCGGACGAAATCCGTTCTCCATAATATTTTTCAAACAGGGCAAGGGGCATTTGATAAGCCAGCGTCCAGCAATCCGCGCCGTGGGGACCGTCGATCGGGGCCTTGACCGAAGGGACAATTTCGAAGCCTTTCAAATCCTCCGCTGGGATGGGAGCCCGATGATGACGGTCCGGCCCGAAATAGATCAGCATCGCTCCGATAGCGTTTGTC
>CAZNVB010000036.1:0-12171 GCA_964576265.1 uncultured Eubacteriales bacterium
GACTCCTTATGGTTTGAGCCGTTTCCGAAATAAGACACGCTGATGTGTCTTCGAATGTCCCTATCCTTTTCTCCCGCCCGAGCCGCGACGAACCCTTGACTCGCGGTCAAAGCGCCGCCAATGCCGCCGGCCGGGGCCCTCTCACGGTCGTCCGTTCGCACTCGCGCAGGATGTATATAAAAGGAGCGACCAAGCATCCATTTTGTCTTATTCCACCTGCGGAAATGCTAAATCAAGGAGTCGGCTCTTGTCAAATTGAGCTGGGAGCGATGACGATCACGGCGGCAGATTTCATGGCGTTATTGGTGACAGCAGGGAGAAAGTCAGCTTGAATTCGCAGCTCCTATATGGGGGAAAGGCTGGCATGGAGTCGAGAAGAGCCTCTCATGAGGCCTGAAATAACGCCTCATTTTCTCATCCTAAAAAGCTGTCGTGCTTTTTGGAGACTTTTCGACTTGTTTCCCCGGGGGGAATAAGAGAGAACGGCAAGAAGGCGGCATTTTGATTGTGATGCACCTTTAACAGCCGCGCTGACCTTGACATTTGGAAAAAAATTGCGTAATTTATGAAAAAATGAAACGAGAATTTTACGCCCGTCCTTATAGCATGATCATGCGCAGCCCGAGCACAGAGTGAGCCTTCTTGGCCGCTTGTGCCGGGGATAGCTTCCGGGGGTAAATTCACTCCCTCCTCCCGACCATAAAAACCTCTGTGCTCGGGATATCCAGCAGATAAGGCGCACCCTTTTATCCATTTGAACGGAGAGGAAAGCCGATCCGTTCTTTGCCAACCGTTCAAACAGGCCAGGCGCCGGATCCAGGTTCGGCAAAAAGTTGAAGAACGGCCGCGTCGTAAGGAGGTTATTTCGATGGACAAAACCATTAAAGACATCAATGAAAAAATCGCCAAAAAAACAGCCAGGGTCGTCACGGCCGATGAGATGACCCGAATCGTTCGGGAGCTCGGCCCCGAACACGCCGCCAGAGAGGTGGACGTGGTGACGACGGGAACCTTCGGCGCCATGTGTTCTTCTGGCGTTTGGATGAATTTCGGTCATTCCGATCCTCCCATCAGGATGACAAGAGTGTGGCTCAACAGCGTCGAGGCTTACGCCGGAGTTGCGGCCGTCGACGGCTATATCGGCGCCACGCAGCCTTCCGAACAATTCGGAATCAGGTATGGAGGAGCCCATGTCATCGAAGACCTGGCGAAGAGGGAGCCCGTGATTTTAAAGGCCCGGTCGTCCGGAACGGATTGTTATCCGCGGAGGGAATTGGAGACGGAAATCACGATCGAAGATTTGAATCAGGCCGTCATGAGCAATCCTCGAAACGCTTACCAGAAATACAATGTGGCGACGAATTCAGGGGAGAAAAGCCTCATGACCTATATGGGAAAGCTGCTGCCCGGCTTCGGCAATGCGGCCTATTCCGGGGCGGGTGAGATTTCCCCGCTGAACAACGATCCGCATTTCGAAACGATCGGGATCGGAACGAGGATCTTTCTCTGCGGGGCTCCGGGCTATATCGTGGGGAGCGGGACGCAGCACAATCCGGCGAATGGGTTTTCGACGCTCATGGTCCAGGGCGACCTGAAAAAGATGTCGGCGGAATTTCTCCGAGCCGCCGTTTTTGAGGGATACGGCTGCACTCTTTACATCGGCATCGGGATCCCGATTCCTGTTCTGAACACGCGAATCGCCATGAATACGGGCATCAGCGATCGAGAGATCGTCACGCCGGTCTTAGATTACGCCGTTGCCTCAAGGAACAGGCCTGTCCTCGGAGAGGTGACCTATGAGGAGCTCAAATCGGGCTTCATCGAAATCGGCGGAAGAAAAGTGAGAACCTCGCCTGTTTCGAGCCATTTCATGGCGAAGAAAGTTGCGCTTTTATTGAAGGAGTGGATCGAGACGAGGATTTTCTATTTGACTGAACCGGTGGAGAGGTTGCCGAAGCACTTGGTTTGCAAGCCGATGGTTCAAAAGACTCCTTCTTCTCGGGTGATTTTTCCGGCCGGCCGAATCCGGGAAGAGCGGTTTTTGGCTCGAGACGAAAAGAGATGCATCCATTGCGGCCATTGCGTGGTGTTCTGTCCCGAGGGGGTTTTCCGCGTAGCGGATCGGTTTAAGGTCCTCATCGACGAAAGCCGGTGTTCGGAATGCGGCCGGTGCAAAGACGTCTGTCCGGTCGGGGCTCTTTCCCTGCGCGGCTTGAACCGAGGAGCGGAATGAAAAGACAGAAGATACGGATCGGAGAGACGATCATCACCCTCCTCGCCGAAGAAAAATATTTCTCTATCGCCGAAGAGGAAATCAAGACCCAGAGAAGATTTCTCGAGGACTATATCCGCCGGGATCCTCTTTTCCGGATCATGCTCAAACCATACCCCGTTCGACCTGGCGCGCCGGATATCGTTCAAAGAATGGCTGAGGCTTCGTCTCGAGTCGGGGTCGGCCCCATGGCCGCAGTGGCGGGAGCCATTGCCGAGTGCGCCCTGAGGAAAATCATCGAAGCCGGGGCGATCCAGGCGATCGTCGATAACGGCGGCGATATAGCCATGTCCATCAGTTCTCCCGTCACGGTGGGAATATATGCCGGCGAGAAGGGCGCGGGAAATCTGGGTCTGAGGTTTCGGCCGCAGAGAGGCGTCATCGGAGTCTGCACCTCCTCGGCCACGGTCGGCCCCTCGCTGAGTTTTGGCCGGGCGGATGCCGCGACCGTGATCTCAGGGGATGTCGCGCTGGCCGATGCGGCGGCGACGGCGCTGGGGAACGCCATAAGAAACAAGGACCGAAAATCGATCAAAGAAGAAATGGATTCTCTCCTGGTCGAAGGGATCCAGGGCATGATGGCCATCATCGAAGACACGATCGGTCTGTGCGGGGATTTGCCCGAGATTGTCAAGGTCCATGTCGATCATCGTCTCATTACAAAGGGATAGAAAATGGACAAAAAGAAAAAGATAAGAGTGGGAGTCATGGGGAGCACGGGTTTGGTCGGCCAGCAGTTCGTCAGAATGCTGAGCGGCCATCCGTCTTTTGAGGTGATAACCCTGACGGCGTCAGGACGATCTGCCGGAAAGAGATACGGCGACGCCGTGGAATGGCTTGTCGGAGGAACGGTTCCTGAGGATACGGCAGACTTGGTCGTGGAAGAGACGTCGGCTGAATCCTTTTTGAAAAAGGACGTCAAAATCGCCTTCAGCGCCCTGCCTTCAGCTGTGTGCAGGGATATCGAGAACGAACTCGCTGAAAAGGGGATCGGTGTCTTTTCGAACGCCAGCGCTTTCCGGATGGATCCTGAAGTCCCTGTTCTGATTCCTGAAGTCAACCCGGATCATCTTAGACTTGTTCGATCCCAGCTCCACCGGCGCAGAGGTTTTATCATCGCCAATTCGAATTGCACGACCTCAGGACTTGTCCTCGCGCTGAAGCCGCTTCTCGAGTTTGGAATCCGGCGAGTCGGGGTGGCCACCTATCAGGCCGTATCCGGCGCCGGACGCCACGGCTTGGCTTCTCTCAGTATCTTGGGGAACGTCATCCCCTTCATCAAATCCGAGGAAGAGAAGATCGAAGCCGAATCCAGAAAAATCCTCGGAACGTTCAGGGGGAGTTCGGTCGAGGAGCTTCCCTTGGATATTCACGCCAGTTGTTGTCGGGTGCCTGTCCGGGACGGGCATCTGGAGAGCGTGACCTTGGACATGGCGAGCGATTTCGATCTGAATGCGGCCCGGGAGGCCTTAGCTTCCTTCCAGGGAGCTCCACAAAGAATGAAGCTTCCCACAGCTCCGGAGAATCCGATCCTCGTTACCGGAGAAATAGATCGGCCTCAGCCTGTTCTTGATGTCATGGCCGGAAGGCCTGAGCGAGCCGAGGGAATGGCGATCACGGTCGGCCGGATGAGAAAAAATGGTCGAAGAATGAATTTTTTTCTTCTGGTCCATAATACGATCCGCGGGGCGGCGGGAACATGCATTCTCAATGCCGAGCTGGCCCTTCGGAGCGGCTATATCACATGAATCCCAATATGAAAAATAGCGGAGTCGCCATGAAGGTGATGAAATTTGGTGGCGGTTGCCTAAAGAACGGCGGTGATTTTTTAAAAGTCGCCGCGATCGTTGCGGCAAGGAAAGACAGTCCTGTGATTGTGGTCTCTGCTGTCCACGGGGTGACCGATTTGCTGGAGGCGGGAATTCATGAGGCGATGAAGTCTGAACAAAGCCTTCTGAACTTGATTGAATTTCTCAGGAAAAAGCACAGGAATATCATCGACGAAACGATCACGGCAGACGGTCTCAGGCTCTCTGTGAGCGCAGAGATAGAGGAAAGGCTGGGCAGGGTCGAACGCCTTCTTTTTGCTGTCGCCTGCACAAAGGAAGTGACGGATTCGGTGAGAGCTCAGATATTGAGCTATGGGGAGCGGATGTCGGCTCTTCTCCTTGCGGCCGTCCTCCAGGATAGAAAAATCGAAGCCGTTGCCCTGGCGGCTGATGAGATTGGGATCATGACGGATGAATGCTATGAAAGCGCCACCCCCATTCTGGAGGAAGTGAGAAAAAACTTGGCGCGGACAGTTCTTCCGCTCGTCGATCGCGGAGTCGTCCCCGTGATTACCGGATATTTCGGTTGTTCTCCGGACGGCAAGGTCACCACCTTTGGGAGAAACGGTTCGGACTACAGCGCTTCTGTCATCGCCTCGGCCACAGATGCCTCCTCTCTTGAGATTTGGAAGGATGTGGACGGGTTTATGACCGCTGATCCCAAAATCGTCCGCGGCTCGCGGAGGATCGATCGGCTCTCCTATTATGAAGCCGCAGAATTGTCTTATTTAGGAGCTCAAATTCTCCATCCTCGCACCGTGGAGCCGCTTATGGCGTCGGGCATTCCTCTCTACATAAAAAACCTGTCCAAACCCGAAGATCCCGGCACGGAGATACTCAACGGAGGTTACGAAAGGGAAGATGTCGTCAAGAGCGTTTCCTGCAATAGGAAGATTTCTGTTCTCCGCATCCACGGACCGGGAGTCGGGTTCAAGTCGGGAATCATTGCCGAAATAGGCAAGAGGCTCTCCAGAGCAGGGATCAACATCTTTTCCATCCTCACTTCACAGACGTGCATCAATCTTTTTCTCGACAAAAAAGACTGCCGAAAGGGATATGAATCGATCGAGAAAATGCAGGGAGGGGTGATCGAAAAAGTCCGCTTGGAAGAGGACATTGCGCTCATTTCCGTCGTCGGCGAGGGCCTCCAGAAAAGGAAAGGGGTGGCAGCCAGGGTGTTCGCTGCTGTGGCCGAGGAAGATGTCAATGTGGAAATGATCTCTATGGGGGCCTCGGAAGTGGCTTATTACTTTATCGTCAAGGATAAAGATGCGGAGAAGACGATGAGCGCCGTTCACCGGGAATTTTTCTGAGCGATCATTCCCTTTTTTATTTTCTTCTCGCTGAAAGCTCGCGGGAGACATCGTCCAAGTCGATGTCCAGTTGATTCATCAGCACAAAAAGGTGATAAACCAGATCGGCGATTTCGTGGACGGCGGCCTTTTTTTCCCCTTCGAAGGAAGCGATGATGACTTCGGCGGCTTCTTCTCCCAGTTTCTGACAGATCTTGGCCTTCCCCTCTTGAAAGAGCCGGCTGGTATAAGAATTCTCTCGGAAATTTTGCTTTCTCTCCCGGATGAGCTGAAAGAGTTCCTCCCAGAAGTTCAAGAAAGGGGGAGGAGACGCCGGGGACAGCACGGAAGCAAAAAAACAGGAGTCGTTTCCGGTATGACAGACGGGACCTTCCGGTTTGACTTGGATGAGAGCGGCGTCGCCGTCACAATCGAGATAGACGGCCTTCACTTCCTGAAAGTTTCCCGAAGTTTCCCCTTTCAGCCAGAGAGCCTTTCTGGAGCGGCTGAAAAAATGAACGCGCTTCTTTTGAAGAGTCCTTTTCCAGGCCTCCTTGTTCATGTAGCCGAGCATCAATACCTTATGGGTCCTCTCGTCTTGCAAGATCGCCGGAATAAGCCCCTTTTCATCAAATTGTGGTTCCATTCGTCTCCTCCAGTTTGTAACCGAGCTTCCTGATGAGATCAAAGTTGTCCTTCAAAATATCCCCCCAGCGTTCTTCTCCGATACCGGCCCCCAGAGCCACCCTTTTCCAGGCCGCGGGGGAAAACAAATCCTCCGGCGAGTGGGCATCGCTGTTGACCGAGAGCGGGATGCCATATTTTATCGCCTTTGTGGCCACATGACCGTTGGTCAGGCAATGTCCTTTTCTGGAGCTGATTTCAAGAAAGATCCCTTTCGCCTTGGCCAATTGGAAATCCTCTTCCGATAATAATCCCGGATGAGCGAGAATATCCGCTCCTCCGAGGATCGCCTGGCGGTTCGTGCCGGGCGGAACGGGTTCAATGATTGTCTCTCCGTGGACAACGACGAGTTTAATCCCCGATTTTCTCCCCTGAGAAATCATCTCGGGAATCTCCGGCGGGGGAACGTAAGTGATCTCCATTCCCGGAATCGCCACCACGCCTTTCCGGTTGTTGATCCGCAGGCAGGCTTCCAGTGTTTCCTCGATGACTTTCTCCATGTTCGAAAAGCTGACATGGTCGGTGATTCCAATGGCTCGATAACCGTTCACCTCGGCGCGTCGGACAAGCTCTGAAATCAGCAGCTCTCCGTCGCTGAGGAGACTGTGGGTATGGAAATCTATGACCATCTGACCTCGACTCCTTTCTTTCTCAGATAGCTTTTCAAGTCCCTGATCTTCAACCGCCCATAGTGAAAAACGGATGCCGCCAGGACCGCATCCGCTTTCCCGAAAGTTAAGGCTCGGAGGAAATGGATCGGTTTGGAACCTCCTCCCGAGGCGATGATCGGGATATTGACCGCTTCCGAGACCATCCTGGTCAGCTCCACGTCATAGCCTTTTTGAGTTCCATCCCTGTCCATGCTTGTCAGCAGGATTTCTCCCGCTCCCAGCGATTCGACTTCCTGAGCCCAGGCGATGACGTCTTTTCCCGTTGGCTTTTTGCCGCTTTTGATGACGACTTCATAAGAATCGTTTCTTTTCCGGGCATCGATCGACACGACCACACATTGTCGGCCGAAGATCCGGGCGGCTTTGCGGATGAGTTCGGGGTTGAGATAAGCGGCTGTGTTCATCGAGACTTTGTCAGCTCCGTTGAGGAGCAGTTGTCGGATATCCCTGACCGAGGAAACGCCGCCCCCGACGGTCAAGGGAATGGAAATTTCCCGAGCGACTTTTTTGACCAGAGAAAAAAGGGTTTTTCTTTCCTCGAGGGAAGCCGTGATGTCGAGGAAGACGAGTTCGTCTGCCCCGCCGTCATTGTAAAATTTCGCCGCCGCGATCGGATCCCCGGCATCTCTCAGGTCAAGAAAATTTATGCCTTTGACCACCCGTCCGTTTTTGACGTCAAGGCAGGGGATGATCCTTTTGGTCAACATTTTCATGTCCTTCCGTGGCCGAAATCAATCTTCAACTTCGATTCAAGAAGGGCCCGGCCGATGATCACGCCTTCCACTTCCGGGATCTGCTTCAAATTCGCCAGATCATGCTCGTCCTTGATTCCTCCGGCGACGATGAGCCGAAGGCCGCGAGAGGCCAGGCGCTTGATCTTTTCTAAGTGAATCCCCTCCAGTGTTCCGTCCCGGTCAATATCGGTGAAAATGAATCTTTCGACATGGAGGGAGACGAGCCAGTCTAAGGCGGAGTCCAGATCGACCGAATTTTCCCTCCAGCCTCTGACTTTGACCCGGTTGCCTTTGACATCGAGAGAAACAAGGATTTTTTCGCCATAGATTTTTCTCCAGGAAAGGAAAGTCTCCGGTTTCAGAAAGGCCAGGCTGCTGACGACAACCCGTTCCAGCCCCATTCCGAGCAGCTTCTTCACGATCCATTCTTCCGTCACTCCACCTCCCGCCTGGACTTTCAAATTCGTCCGCTGAAGGATTTCGCCGATCTCCTTCCAGTGGAGAAACTTCCCTTGACGGGAACCATCGAGATCGACGACGTGAAGCCAGCGGGCTCCTCTGACCTGCCAAAGGGATGCGATTTCCGTCGGTTTCGAAGAATAGACGATCTCCTGGCCGAAATCTCCCCGGAGCAGCCGGACGCATTTTCCTGCGCTCAGATCGATGGCCGGGATGATCAGCACGTGGCCCACCATTTCAGGAATTCCGAACCCCGGAGGCCGCTCTTTTCAGGATGGAATTGGACGCCGAGCAGATTTCCCTGCGCGACGATCGAAGGAAAAGCAAGCCCGTAATCGGTTTCACCGACGATCACATCCGGGAGTTCGGGAGAGCAAAAATAGGAATGGGCAAAATAAAAATATTGCCGGTCCGGGAAGCCCATGATTTTTTTGATCGCCACTTGATTCCATCCGAGGTGCGGAATTTTCACCGACAAGGGAAACTTTTTCACCTTCCCTTTGATGAAACCCAAGCCTCCCATCCCTTCATCCTCTTCGCTTTCTTCAAAGAAGAGCTGCATCCCCAGACAGATCCCGAGAATCGGAATCCCGCTTTTTGCCTTTTCACGGACAAGTCCGGCGAGCGAAAGCGCATGGAGATTTCTCATGGCTTCTCCGAAAGAGCCGACTCCCGGCAGAATGATTTTTTGGGCCCGGAAAATGGCCTTCGGCGAGGTCGAAACCAAAACCGGGATCTTCAACCGGACAAAAGCCTGTTCAATGCTCAGCAGATTTCCAACCCCGTAATTCAATATCACGATCATTTGGTCGATAAAACCCCCTCGATCCTGGGGTCTCTTCGAACAGCCTGCCGTAAAGAGTCGCCGAGACCTTTGAAGATGGCTTCAATGATGTGATGGTCGTTTTCTCCCCGGCGGACTTCCACGCTGAGCGTGATCATGGCATGATGAGCAAAAGCTCTCAGGAAATCGACGGCCTCAAAGGTCAAGCTCTTGGGGCACGAGAAATGGAAATAGGGCCTTCCTGAGATATCGAGGGAAACGCAGACCAATGTCTCATCAAAAGGGATCGAGCAATGTCCCAATCGGCCGATCTGTTCTCTTCCCCCAAGGGCTTGCCGGAGGGCTTCTCCGAGAACAATTCCGGTATCTTCGACGGTATGATGGGCGTCCACCTCCAGATCTCCTTTCGCCCTCAAGCGGAGATCAAAACGTGAAAAAGCGACCAGGTTTTCCAAAAGATGATCGAAGAAGCCGATCCCGGTTTCGATCGCGGCGGCACCGTTCCCGTCGAGATCGATCTCTACCCTAATTTCGGTTTCTTTTGTTTTGCGTGAAGCCACCGCTTTTCTAAGTTGAGACTTTGCCGAGCTCATTCAGCACCTCCTTTAAGGTCATTATGAAGGCACGATTTTCTTTTTTTTTGCCTATCGTGACCCGCAGGCAGTCTTTGAGTCTGGGGGACGAAAACGTGCGAACGAGGATATTCCTCATTCTCAATTTCTTCATGACTTCGCCCGCCGGAAATTCCAGCATTTTCAGAAGAAGAAAATTAGCCCACGAAGGATAGACTCGAATTTTATGGATTTGGGCCAGAGAACGTCTCAGCCTCTCTCTTTCCTGGATGACAGCCTGAACGTTCTTCCGGACGTAGCAACGGTGGCGGAGAACATAAGAAAGCACGAGTTGATTGAAAGAATTGACGCTGAAAGGCAGCTGGGCTTTTCTTACCAGGCGGATCATTTCCGGGCTTCCGAGAAGATATCCCAGCCGCAATCCGGCCAGTCCGAAGGCCTTGGAAAATGTTCTCAGAATCAAGAGGTTGCCATATTTGGGAATGAGCTTGGCGGCGGTCACGGTGGAGAATTCATAATAGGCTTCGTCAATGACGATCACGCCGCGGCAGGCTCTGAGCAGTTCCTCGATTTCAGACGTCTCCAGGATATCGCCACAGGGATTGTGAGGGCTCGGAAACACGGCCAGGCGGGGGTTGGCTCGTTTGATGTCCCTGACGATTCTGTCGACATCATAGCGGAAGTCGTGGTCCATTGCGGAGAGATCAATTTTTGCTTGGAGAATTTTGCCCAGCCGCGAATAGACGGCAAACCCCGGATCCGGGATCAAAAGCCGATCGCCTTTTCCAAGAAACGTCAGAAAAACAGACTGAAGGAGTTCGTTTGAGCCCACGCCGAGCAAAATCCCGTCAGGGGAATGGCCGGCATATCGTGAGAGGCTGGTCAGAAGATCAGAATGATGGAGTTTCGGATACCGGGCCCAGTCCATGGTGCCCCAGAGAGCGGAAAGCTTCTTTTTGAGAGAACAGGGGATTTCATAGGGACATTCGTTCTGGTTCAGTTTAATCGTGCCCTCCTCTTGGGAAACAGAATAGTCCTCGAGTTCCGCAATTTCTTTTTTGGCCCAGTTCATTTTCATTTCTTCCTTATACGGAGGGATTGGGCGTGGGAAAAGAGCTTTTCTTCTTCTGCGAGTCGACGGATCGTGTCGAGGTGAGGAAGGATTTCCTCTCTGGCAAAGTGGATGACCGTCGACCTTTTCAGAAAATCGCTTACTCCCAGGGCAGAGGAAAAACGCGCCGCCCCTCCGGTCGGAAGAACGTGAGAGGGGCCCGCCCAGTAATCTCCCGCCGCCACAGGAGAATAGCCGCCAACAAAAATGGTCCCGGCATTCTTGATCTTCTTCAGAAATCGCTCGGGATTCTGGACTTGCAGAGAGACGTGCTCGGGCGCTAGAGAATTGATGATCGGCACAGCTTCCTGGAGGTTGTCGACAAGGATGATGTTGGCGTTTGTTTTCAGAGCGTTCAGGAGGATCTTCTTCCGGGGCAAGTCCTTTAGAGAATTCAAAATGAGGTCTTTCACTTTATGGACCAGGCGTGGGTCATTCGAGATCAATACCGCCGGACTATCTTCGCCGTGCTCGGCCTGAGCGAGCATATCCCAGGCGATAAACTCGGGGTCGGCTTTCTTGTCCGCGAGGACGGCGATTTCGGACGGGCCGGCCAGCGTGTCGATCCCGACCAAACCGGAGACCAATTTTTTGGCCATCTGCACGTAGGAATTCCCCGGGCCCACGATCTTGTCGACTCGGGGAATGGTTTCCGTGCCGAAAGCAAGAGCGGCGATGGCCTGGGCGCCTCCGACTCGGAACAGGCCCTGAACTTCCGTCAATTGGGCGGCGTATCGAATGAGGGGGGAGATCTGTTTTCTCGCGTCCGGTGGGGAAACGAGGTAGATCTCTTTTACGCCTGCAACCTTGGCCGGGACGGCGGTCATTAAAACCGATGAGAACAGGGCCGCTTTTTTCCCAGGGACATAGATTCCGATTCGATCGAGAGGGATGAATTCCTGGGAGCAGGATTGGACCTTGATTCTCCGGCCGAGCGCTTTCTTCTGGGCCTCCGCAAACGTCTGGATTCTCGCCAAAGCTTCATCCATCGCTCGGCATAGCTCCGGTTCCAAATGGATTTTTGAATTTTCGAGCGTGAGGTCGGCTTTGGTGAAAGACGGACAGTCGTATTTCCGGGTGTACTCAACTAAGGCTCGGTCTCGGCGGCGGAACACCTCCTCGACGATCCTTTCCACCGTTCGCCTGATTTTTTTCTCCTCTTCATAACGAGCCGGGAAGAGAGAGGGTTCAAATTTTCTTTGGATTTGAAGCATCGATCAATTTCCTTGTGATTTGTTCAATTCGCTGGAATTTCATTGCCTGGCTGGCGTGATTGACGATGAGACGGGCTGAGGAAGAACAGATGACCTCCAGGATTTCCAATCCGTTTTCCTTAAGAGTCTGGCCTGTCTGCACCAGATCCACCACAAGTTCGGCCAAACCGGAAGCGCAGGCGAGCTCCACGGACCCTGAAACTTTGATCAATTCGAATGGTCGGTTTCTCGAGATGAAAAATCGGGAGGCGAGATAAGGATATTTCGTAGCGATTCTCAGCGGGGAGGACCAATCAAAATTTCCGAACCGCCTCGGACCGGCCACAACAACCTGGCATCGGCCAAACCCTAAGTCCGCGATTTCATGGACACCGAGGTCTTTTCTTTCGAGCAGAATGTCCCGGCCGCATATCCCCAGGTCGGCCGCGCCATGGTTCACGTAGAACGGCGTGTCATAGTCCTTGGTGATAAGAATTTTCAACGATTGGTCGGGAAGAATGAGGCTGAGTTTGCGCCCCGGCCATGCCGGGAGAGAAAACCCGGCCAGGG
>CAZNVB010000037.1:0-7648 GCA_964576265.1 uncultured Eubacteriales bacterium
TAATACTTCAGCGCCTGGTCGAGCTTCGACTGCTTGTAAAAATTCGTCCCGATGTTATAAAGAACGGTCTCATCGTCGATTTTCTCGATCTCGATCCTGTTGTACCATTCCATCGCTTTTTCCTCATCGCCCCGGTTGACATAGCAGTTACCGATGAGAATCATAGCATCCGCGTTCTGAGGGTCTTTGTCCAGGATTTTCCGGTAATACTCCTCGGCGAGATCATATTTCTGAAGCTGAAAATAACAGTTGCCGATGTTCTGATAGATGACATAGGCCTCGGGATTCGCTTCGATGATTTTCCGGTAGGCGGCGATGGCCTCTTCGTATTCCTGAGCTTCAAAGAGGGCATTCCCTTCTTTGAGCGCCGCCCTGAGCTCGTCCGTGATGACCAAACCTTCTATCTTTTCCAACCGGACTTCGACCGGCTTGTTGCGGTCGAATTCCTTGACCTCGGCGCTCAGGCGTTTCGGCAGATAGCCCGGTTTTTCGAAATCGAGATGCCAAGTCCCGCCACGGATATAGAGAGCCTTCCACTCCCCCCTCTCGTCGGTCCTCGTCTCAAACCCGGATTGGCCTCTGAGCGAGAAGAGCTTGATCTTAACGCCCGCCAAGGGTTTCCCGTCCTGGTCGGTGACCAGACCGGTAAGGCGCCCCTGGCCCTTGTAACCCTGGGCCAGGGCGCCGTGAATCATGAGCAGCCAAACGATGACGAGAGCTCCGGCCTTCTTCATTAAAACCTCCGTTTTTATTCTACCATCTTAGAGAACGATAAGGAAATCGCCCCTGGGAAAAGTCGAGGTCTCCAGCGACGAAATGGATCCGCTTTTCGACGATCGAAAATCGGCGGCGCCGCTTGCGCTCCAAGCTCCATTTCGGAGCCATCTTTCCCGAACAGGACGCAGGAAAGAAAAAGGGGACGGTCCCCTGCGGGGCCGTCCCCTGGATTTCGATTCGAACTCGAACTCAGAACGTGAAGCGGGCGCCGAACCGGAAGACGCGGGGGTTGAGGATGCGAAGATCTCGGCCGTAATTCGGAGAAGTCAGGCGGCTTTCTTGTTTCAACGCGTGGGCGGAATTCGTAATGTTAAACCCGTCGACGCCAAGGGCAACCGTCGCCGTGTCCGTGATCCGGAAAAGTTTTTCCAGCCTCAGGTTCAGGACCCAGAACGCCGGCAAACGGATATCGCCGAATTTTCCGCCGCCGCCCGGGCTGCCGAAAACGCTGGCGTTGCCGATCCCGGGCCGCTTGACGATCTCGTCTGTTCGACGCACATAGCCTTCGCGGGCGACAAAAACGCCGCTCAGGTTGACGCCGAAGGGAAGCTGGTAGAGGCCGGAAAGCTTGCCCTGCCACCTCGAGTTGACATAAATCCCGCTCAGACCGGAGCCGCCGCTCCCGGGCGCAACCACTCCGCCGTCAAAGTATTCGATGTTCTGGGGGTCAATGTAATCGCCTTTATAATGCTGCTTCCAGTCCGAATAGGTAAAGGAGGCGTCCATCATCCACTTGTTCGACAATCGTTTGGTGAAGACGATCTGCCCGGCCAGGTATTGAGTGTAACGGTTCGGATAATTCGTCCTATAGCTGTAAGGATAAAGTCTTGTCCTTCCGTAATACGGATAGCCCGTGACCGGGGCCGTACCGGCGAGATAATAGTTCGCGGATGTCTCGATCGTCCCGTCGGCCAGCATCCCCTTGGTCCATTCTTCATGGTGCTGGCGCTTGAAGAAGAATTCGAGGCGTCCGGCGAAGTCGGTGAAAAGCTCCTTTTCATAAGAAACCGTGACCTCATCAAGAAGTGGCGACCGGAAATCGGGATCGTACTTGTTTCGGATGCTCAGGCTCGTCGGATTTGCCGGGTTGAACCCGCCGTACCACAACCAGTAATCGGGATTGTTAGGGCTAACCAATTCGCCCGTATCCCAGTCGTACCCGTAAAGCTCTCCGGCTTGGACTCGGCCGTCAGCCGGTCCGCCGAAACCGTCCTGCCAGATCACGTCGATCTCGGTCCAACCGACGGGATTGATGAAATCGGCCAGGCCGAAACCGGACTGGGAACCGTAGCGCGCGACGGACAGTTTGAACAGATCTTTCCCTGTTCCGAAGATATCCCAAACCAGGCTTACCCTTGGAGACCACGTTTTCCACTTGATTCCCGGATCGATCTCGCTGACTTTGAGGGCCGGCATAAACTGAGGAAGCCATGGAGATGCCGGAATTTCATATTCGCTGACCACCGAAGCTTCGACATCATATCTCAGTCCCAGGTTAAGAGCCAGGCGGCCGATGGTCGCCGTGTCCTGGATGAAGAACGAATAGCGCTTGAATCCGTAGTTGATCTTGTAATCCCTCAGCAGCCAGGCTTCCCACCATTCTCCGGTGGGGAGAGAGGAATCCGGACCCCAGTAGGCCAGAGTCAGGTTCCCTTCATAGAGATCGAACGTCGTCACCACAGAGGTGACGTAATCAACTCCGAACTTCCATTCATGGTCGGCGCCGAGGACGTTTTCCACAAACAGGTTGCCGCTTAGATTAAGATTGAGCTGATCTCTGTCCGTTCCGTAATCGTCGATATTCCCGCTGACATAGAATTCCGGGTAGTAGGACCGGACCATGTATTTTCCGGAGCCGTCGGCCGTTCTTTTGCCCTGGACCGGCTGGAGATTGAATCCTCCGTTGGTGAAGATTCCCTTGAGGTTCAGGTAGAGGTTTCCCATCGTCTGGTCGATTTCGCCTTTCCAGATATAGCCGGGACCGGTCTGATTCCAGACCGTCTCCGGACCCTGCTGGGTGGCGTCCCAGGCTGTGCGGCCCCATTTCTCCTTATTATCGTACTCGACGAAACCCTCCATCCGGGTCGAGGGAGTCAGCTGGAAATTCAGTTTGGCGTAGCCGGAAGCCAGCCAAGTTTTGTCTGTCGTCCCGGCCAGGGTTCTGGCGTTGATATCTTGAATGCCCCAGGCAAGGTAAAACCAAGCTTTATCTCTGACTATCGGGCCGCCGAAATTCGCGCCGTAAAGATAGACACGGTCGACGCCGGCCGGTTTGTAGCCGATCTCTTTCAATTCCTCTTTCACGTTGTCTGCCTGCCAGCGCTGGTCCTCGGCGTCAAGATAGAACGTTCCCGAAAAAGCGTTGCCGCCGCGGCGGCTGACCAGGTTGACCTGGACGCCGCCCGTCTGAGACTTGATGTCGTTATTTCCGTAGTTTACCTGGAGCTCTTCGTAGCTGGCGATATTGAGGTATGCAGGCGCGGCGCCCAGGGCGGAATTATCGGTAATGTTCGCGCCGTCGATGTTCCAAGTCTGATCGCCGCGGCCTCCGCCGTGCCCGTAGTAGGCCGATTGTTGTCCGCCCTCGTTTCCGCCGACGTCTTCGCGGTCAACCAACATGCCGGGAATCAAGGTCATGATGACCCAGGGGTTGCGGGCGGTGGGAAGGGACATGATCATCTCTTCCGTGACGTTGACGCCGACCTGGGTCCGCTTGGTGTCGATGACCGGAGTTTGCCCGACGACCGTGACCTCCTCGGCGAGCGCGGCCTGCTCCATCGTCAGGTCGAGGTTGATATCCCGGCCGAACGAGACGGCGAGGTTTTCGCGGACGAGCGTTTTGAAACCGGCGAGCTCAAGCTTGAGGACGTAGTCGCCGGCAACGGGGAGATTCAGAAAGCGAAAGTTGCCGCGATCGGAGCTCACCGCGGACATCGGAGCGATCTTCGAGCCGGTCAGGGTGACGGAAACTCCGGGGAGCGGGTTGCCTTCGACATCCGTGACCGTTCCTCTGATGGCTCCGAATTCCTGAGCGGACACGACTGCGCTCAGGAAGAGAACCAAAGCCATAAAAATCAAGAATCTTTTCAATCTTCCCTCCTCTCAGGTATTGAAGATTCGAAAAGTCGATCCCTTGCCCTGAGTGAAAACGTTCACTCGACCCGAAGCATTCATTTCGAAGTTGAACCCGGTCGCGTCACCTCCATTGATCATGTTTTTTCTTGATAAAAATTATAAATTTTATGCAAATTTTATGCCAACTTTTGATGATTTAATGAAATCTATTATTATCAATAAATTAACCTCTTTCAGTCAGTAACAAAAATTTCGCATTATCATGTTTCATCTCCAATATTTTGGATATAATACAAAAATCCGGATTTATAGGATCAGGTCTCAATAATCAATCAATTCTTCCCCTTCGGCCTGCGCGAGCCGAGAGGAGAGCTCGTCCCCTCCCTCGAATTCAAATTGTCAAATGTCAATACCTGCCCATCCTTTGCTTGCCAGAAGTACCGGAATCGATTATAAAGAGAATCTCGCCGGCCTATTCTCGGACGGACGAAGAGGTCGAAAAATGAGCAAGGCACGACGGATCGGAATCCTCACGGGCGGCGGAGATTGCCCGGGAATCAACGCCGTGATCAGGGCCGTGGCCAAGAAAGCCATCCTGGAGCACGGCATGGAGGTCCTCGGCATCGAGTACGGGTACGAAGGCTTGATCCACCGCCGGGTCCGCCCTCTCCGCTACGACGACGTTTCGGGCATCCTGACTCTCGGCGGGACGATCCTCGGCGCCTCCAAAATATCGAACCCCTATCAATATGCCGTCCAGCGCGGGAAAAGAACCGTCTTCCGGGACGTTTCCAAGCAGGCCATCCGGACGATCAGGGATTTGAAGCTCCAAAGCCTGGTCGCGATCGGGGGTGACGGCACGCTCGGCATCGCCCATCGCCTCGAGCTCGACGGCGTTCCCGTCGTTGGCATCCCCAAGACGATCGACAACGACATCCGGGGAACGGACATCACCTTCGGGTTCGACACGGCGGTCGCCATCGCCGCCGAGGCTATCGACCGCATCCATACGACCGCCCAGTCCCACAACCGGGTCATGATCGTCGAGGTGATGGGCCACCGCGCCGGCTGGATCGCCCTCCACGCCGGCGTGGCCGGAGGGGGCGACATCATTCTCATTCCTGAAATTCCTTTCACGGTCGATTCGGTGGCCGCCAAGGTTGCCGAGAGACGAAGGCGGGGCCGGCGATTCAGCATCGTCGTCATCGCCGAGGGAGCCAAGCCCGCAGGCGGAGACGTCGTCATCAAGAAAATCATCGCCGCGAGCGCCGACCCGGTCCGGCTGGGAGGGGTCGGGTTCGTCCTCCAGGACCAGCTGGAAAAGGCCACCGGAATGGAGGCGCGCACCGTCGTCCTCGGACACCTTCAAAGGGGAGGTTCTCCGACGGCTTTCGACCGCATCCTGGCAACCCGGCTGGGCGCCGTGGCCGTTGATCTCATCCTGAGCGGGAAAACGGGCCGTATGGTCGCCGTCCGGGACGGGAAGATCGTCTCTGTCCCCTTGAAAGTCGCGGCCGGCGGCCCCAGGACGGTCCCCATCGACGATCCGCTCATCGCGGCGGCCCGCTCGATCGGGACGAGCTTCGGCGACTGATACATCGCTCGCGACCGGTCGACCACCTTCCCCGGCGTGCCAGGGCACGATTTTCAAAATCCACTCTTTCGCATCGCCGGGAAAATCTGCTAAAATGCCTCAGTGACGAGGTCAAAGGGAATGAGAAAATCGACCGTTTCTTGCGCTTTTCTCAGCCTAACCTTCATCTTCTTCGCCGTTGCGGGCGCCTCAGGCTTTCTCAGCTTCTCGACCGAGGGGCAAGCCGCCGCAGGCGAGCCGAAGCTGGAGGATTTCTTCCAGAAGGAAAAAGTCACCATCGCCGTCACCGACTCAGGGCTCGGAGGGCTTTCGGTGCTGGCCGAAGCCGCACGAAGGCTGGCGGAAACCCGCTGCTTCAAGGCGGCAGATCTCGTCTTCTTCAACGCTCTGTTTTCAACCGAGGGCGGCTACAACAGCTTGAAAACTCGGCAGGAAAAGGTCGCTGTCTTCAACAGCGCCCTGGAGAATTTGGAGAAAAAATTTCACCCGGATATGATCCTCATCGGCTGCAACACCCTTTCCGTCATTTATGCGGACACCTCTTTTTCCGGGCGGACGAAAACGCCTGTTCTCAGGATGGTCGATCCGGCGGTCGATCTGATCGTCTGGAATCTCAGCCGGCACGCGGACTCATCGGTCATCATTTTCGGTACTCCGACGACGATCGAGGAGAACACCTACCCACGGAGGCTCGTCGATCTTGGCTTTGACGCGAAATGGATCATCACGCAATCCTGCCCGGAGCTCGAAAACTTCATCGAGACCGATTATGCCGGCGATGAGACAGGCATGCTCATCTCCGGCTGTGTCAACGAGGCCCTGCAAAAGATTCCCTCGCCCAGGCCGCCTCTCCTCGTCAGCCTCAACTGCACTCACTACGGCTATTCTCTTCCCCTCTGGGAGAAGGCATTCGAGGAAGCCGGCGTCCAGCCTATCGCCATTCTCAACCCCAACTCGAAAATGGCCGAGGCCCTGGTGCGGCCCGAGTGCTCGAATCGCCGATCCAAAACCGAAATCGCCGTCCGCGTCGTTTCCATGGTCGAAATCGGCCGACAGAAAATCGTAACCCTGGCCAAATGGCTGGAAAGCGTTTCTTCCGAGACGGCTGCGGCTCTTCGCAATTACGAGCTTGTTCCGGCCTTGTTCGAATGGAAATCGCTCGTCAAGCGGTGAGCTTCCCCTAGACTCCTTTGATCCCTCTGCTGAGCTTCTCCCTGCGGCCTCTCTTCGGCGCAGCCGCTCCGCCGGATCCTCAAGCTCGGCCGCGGAGATAGGCGATCATTTTCGGCACCACGAGCGGGACGACATCGGGGAGCATGTGGGGCATCAAATTGTCCATGACCTTGGGCATCATCTCCGGCATCTGTTCTCTCATGTAATCCGGCATCGGGATCATCTCCTCGATCCGGTCGAGCATCGTCGGCATGACTTTGGGCATCATTCCGGGCAAAAGTCGGGGAAAAAGAACCGGAAACACAGGCTTCATCAACCCGAAAAGAAATCCACCCGCAGGCCCAAGTTTCCCGATCGCCTTCATCATCCCGCCCATGCCAAACGGCATGGCCCGGAGCAGTTCCGGCCACATCGTATCCATCAACCCGGCAAACCCCTGCGGGGTCATCAGCGCGATCATTCCCTCGAAGACTTTCCACTGCCGGCTGACCTCGGGGCTCGGGTCAGAAAATGTTTTGCCCAAGCCCTGGCAGGCAAACGCCGCCAGGTCGCGGATCTCGATCGGGCTGCTCATTTTTTCTTTGGTCACCCGGAACTGGAACTCACAGCAAGGGCAGAGGGCCAGGACGGTTTCGGCGCCGACGGCCGCGGCTTCCTCCAGCCGGATTGCTCCGACATCGTGAGCGACGGGCGGATCCTTGATCAGGGTCAGGACGCTGCCGCAACAATGAGCCGCTTCATGGTGGTGGCTCATTTCGACAAACTCGACTCCAGGGACGGCTTTGATGATCTCGCGAGGCTCCTCATAGACTCCCGAGACGCGGCCGATATGGCAGGAGTCATGCCAGGTGACTTTCCCGCCCACGTGATGAGCAAATTTGAACTCGCCGTCCCTGATCTTCGCCGCGACCAGTTCGCTGTAGTGCCTGACCGAGATTCCGTATTCCAGTCCCAGCTTTTTTGCCCACTCCGGATAGACGTGCCGCCACATCATATCGCAGGCGGGACAGGAACAGATCACCGTATCCG
>CAZNVB010000038.1:0-26759 GCA_964576265.1 uncultured Eubacteriales bacterium
GCTCTCTTCGGGCAGAAATCCAAACCGCTGGCCAAAATCTTTCTCGGCCTGTTTATCGTCATGGGCGTTTTTTTCTGGGTGGGATGGATCGTCTGGGCGCTGATCATCCTTCTCTTAGGGCTGAAGCACCCGCGCGTCATCGACGAGCGGGAGTCTCTTTCACCCGGGCGCCGCCTGCTCGGTGCGCTGATCGTAGCCATCTTTCTCCTTTCGTTTATTCCGGCTCCCATCAAGGGTTACAGCCTGATCGATTTGGTGCCTCAATGGGGCCTCTGAGTTATTCACAAAAATTGTGGAAATGTTGTGGAAAAGTGGCTGTTCAAAGGCTCTCAAATTTCGTCCTATCATGGAGATATGACGGATTGCACAAGTTTTCGTCAGATCCGGGCGGACCGTTTGATCCTCATTATAAATCATTGTTAATAAATAATTTATAGGGATAGAGGATGAAGAGCGAGTTCCGCGAAGTCGAGAATTCGTTTCGCGACCTTCGTCGTCGGTTCAGGGAGCGAGAAATCTCCCGGCGCGAGTTTATTGATCAGTTGAAGAAGTTGCGCCTCCGCGATAGCGAGGGGCACTACTGGATGATCGGGGCCCAGACGGGGAAGTGGTACCGGTTCGACGGCCGGGATTGGGTTCGGGCAGAGCCTCCGGCCGGGGAGGAGAAGAAAGTCAAGTGTTACTCCTGTGGCCTGGAGAATCCGAGTGGGGCCGAATATTGCGAACGGTGCGGTGAGAGCCTGGAAATCAAAGAGACATTCTGTCGGAAGTGCGGCCTTAAGCTGGAAAACGTTTATCAAAAATGCCCTGTTTGCAGCCAAGAAAAAGACGACTTTCCCCCAGCCGAAGCTCAGCCTTTCCGGGGAAGGGCAGGCGAAAACTCAATTTTTCGCCGTCTGAGCCCTGGATCCATGCTGGTTTTTTCCGGCGGGACGGGTCTCATCCTGGGAATTCTCTTTGGCGCCTTTGTCGGCGCTTCGGGCTATTTCAGCGGCTTCGCTTCGCGTTTTCCGGAGTTTCTGGCGACTCTCCATGGAACTCTTGTCGGCGGCCTGATCTTTGCCGCCCTGGGGGGTGTCCTGGGTTTTGTTCTCTTTGCCGTCCTCGGTTATCTTGAAGCCCATCTGTTTAATGTCGTCGCCTCGATCGTCGGCGGATTCAAGGTCGGGCTGGAGAAGACCGAAAAACGAGAGTCTGACGAATAACGGAAAAAATAGAAGTTTTATTTCTCCTTCTCGCTGCTCTTGCGCTGGGAACGTCGCCCGCGGGGAAATCCCGACGACAATTTAGCGGCTGAAAAGGGTTTTTTCTCTTTCATTTTGCTCAACCTGGCCAGAGCATAGGCGATCTGACCCAAAGAAATCGATTCGTCGTTGGGGGAATAACGAACTGGGCGGAGGACCGTGAAGCCGAGTTGGCGAAGCTGGTCGGTTGTCCGCTGGAGAAGGATGCGGTTGAGAAAAACACCTCCCACGAGGACGACCGTATCGGTGCCGAATTCCTTCCGGCATTCTTGAGCGGCGGCGGCGACCGCCTCGGCCAGTGCGGAATGGAATTTTGTCCCGATCGCGGCTGCGGAAAGGCCGGCTTCGGCGTCTTCGACGATCTTCCGAATAGTGGGGACGAATGAGAGCCGCCAGGGGAGCTCGCCCGTAATTAGACGAAAGGGATAAGAGGTCCGCGTTGTCCTTCGGGAGACGGCTTCAAGCCGCATCGGTGCCTCGGCCTCGAACTCGATTTCGTTCGGCGCGACCCCGGCGAGAAAGGACACGGCATCGAACAGCCGGCCGCAGCTTGAGGTCAGGGGCGAATGGATGCCGGCCTCAATCATTCTGAGGACAGATCGGCGTCTTTCGGGAGGGACTTTTCGGAGCACCCGGACATCCGGAACGGCCGGGCCGAAGGAATGCCGGAGATAGGAAAGAGCCATCCGCCACGGCTGCCGCGCCGCCAGGTCTCCTCCCGGAAGCGGAACGGTTTCAAGATGGGCGATCCTGGTGAAGCCTTCATAACCGGCCAACAAAAACTCTCCTCCCCAGGCCGACCCATCCTCTCCGTATCCGTATCCGTCGAACGAGACACCCAGGACTTTTTTCCCGGGCTCGACTCCATGCTCGAGGAGGACGGCGAGGACATGGGCGTAATGGTGCTGAACCTGGAAATGGAGCAATCCCGTCCGCTGGGCATAGCGGGTTGTGCGAAAGTCCGGGTGAAGGTCGGAGACGACGGCTGAGGGCCGAATATCGAATAGTCTGCTGAGATGAGCGATCGTCTCCTCGAAATAGCGGTAATTCCGGTACTCGTCGAGATCACCGAGGAACTGGCTGGTGATGATATAGCCGTTTTTATAAACCGAAATCGTGTCCTTGAGTTCTCCTCCCAAGGCCAGGATGTGTCCGGGAATCGCCAGCCCGGGCGGGACCCGCTGGGGATAGGGGACATATCCCCGCGCCCGGCGGAGAAAAAGCGGATCGCCGCCTGAGACCTTCAGGACCGAGTCGTCGGCCCGCGTCTCGATTGGTCTATTATGAGTGAGGATGATATCGCAAAGATCTTCGATCCCCTCGCTTTCGTCCTTGGCGATGGGCGCGTCCTTTTTATTGGAGCTTGTAGCGACGATGAGGCCGAGGATTTCGAGGAGGAGATGATGAAGCGGCGTATAAGGAAGCATCACCCCGATTTCATCAAGGTGGGGAGCGATGAGCGGCAGATCCCTTTTCTTTTGGAGAAGGACGATCGGCCGGCTGGGCGAGAGAAGCTCCCGGCGTTCGGCCGGTCCGATCCTGGCGTAGCGGCCGGCTGTACGGAGGTCGCGCGCCATGAGGGCCAAGGGTTTTGTTTTTCTGCCTTTGAGACGCCTGAGGCGGCGGAGCGCCGGGAGAGAGAACGGATCACAGACGAGATGGAAGCCGCCCAAGCCTTTGACGGCCAAAATCTTTCCTTTTTTGATGAGGGCTGCCGCTTCCTCGATTCCCCCTTCAAGAATCTTTCCCGATCCCGCTTCTCTGAGGATCAGATGAGGGCCGCAGGCCGGACAGGCGATCGGCTGGGCATGATAGCGACGATCGTGAGGGTCCTCGTATTCCCGCCGGCAATCGGGGCACATGGTGAAGCCCGCCATGGTCGTCTTCGGCCGGTCATAGGGAAGAGAGCGGACAATCGTGTAGCGGGGGCCGCAATCGGTGCAATTGGTGAAGGGATAATGAAAGCGCCGCTCTTCGGGGTTCATGATCTCGGTGCGGCAGCTCGAACAGGTCGAGATATCGGGCGAGATAAAGACGAAGCTTTCGCCCGGTCGGGATTTTCTGATCCGGAAATCAGCCCATCCCCGGAACTTCACCGGTCGGGAAGCGATGCTTTCAATCCGGGCGAGAGGAGGCTTCTCGGTCTCGAGTTTTTGAAGGAAATTCGTCAGATCGTGCTTCCGCGCCGCTTCGAGGTGGATTTCGACGCCGAACCCGATGTTCTTTACCCATCCTTTACAGCCGAGCCTTTCGGCCAAGCGGAAAAGAAATGGTCGGAAGCCGACGCCCTGAACAACCCCGAAGACGGTGATCCGGAGCGCTTTTTTCTTCATTTCAGTCATTTTTCTCGTCGGTCGAATGATCGGGGTGTTCCGGATGTCTTGACAGCCGGGCTTGACGCTCCTGCCGGCTGTAGAGGCAGCCGCAATAATCCTGGCGGTAGAGTCCGAGGCTTCGGCTCAGCTCGGTGCTTTTTCGGAACCCGTCCTTTTTCTTGAAATCCGCTTCGAGAAAGCGGACGCGGAATCGCCGGCCGAGCATCCGGCCGATGCGGTTGAGGACGGCGGCCTTTTTCCAGGGACTCAGGCTCATGACAGTGGTGTAAAATTCGAACCCCAGGTCGGCGGCGGCCCGGGCTGTCCTCTCGAGCCGGAGGGCGTAGCAGACGTCGCAGCGGCGGCCTTTCTCGGGCTCACCCTTGAATTTTTCCGTCAGGCGCCGCCAGCGGTCATCGTCGTACTCTCCCTCGATCATCGGAAATCCGAAACGGCCGGCGACCCGCCGCGCTTCGTCGACTCTGAGATTGTACTCTTCCCGGGGATGGATGTTGGGGTTGTAAAAGTAGGCGGTCAGGTCAAATCTCTCCCGGAGAAGCCCGACCACATAGGCGGCATCGGGCGCACAGCAGACGTGAGCCAGGAGTTTCGGCTTGGCCATGGGAAGACTATTCTATCGGATTTTACTATTCTATCGGATTTTATTCTATCGGATTTTCTTTTTTTCGTCATTTCGCGTTCGGCGCTGCCCGACACCTCGTTCTCCATCCGGATGCTTCCGAAGGCGTCCCGTCCTATCGGAAGAATCATCAAGATTCTTGAGACCAGAAAACGATCTGAAGGCTTGTCTTTTTAATAAGGAGAAGAAGGATAAAAAGAGAAGGAAAGAAAAAGAGAAGGAAAGAGAATAAGGGGAAGGCCTATCCGCCGCTCAGTGTTTCGATGCGGTGTTGCAACGTGCTGATCCGATGGTCGATGTCGTCGATCTCATGATAAAGCACGGCCAGAGAAGGGTGGTCGATCCTCCGATCGTCAAACACCCGGCCGAGAGCGAAGAACAGCTCTTCTTGATGAGCCTCGATCTCCTTGATCCGATCCTGGATTTTTTCCTTCTTTTTTTCCCAGTGATGAATCTCTTTTTCCACTTCGCGGCGTTTGCCGCGGCCCTCGCTTTCGATCTCCCCGACGGCCGCGTTGACCTCGTTAATATGGTCCCGGATCATCGCCTGTTCTGCTTTAACTTCCTGGATTTGTCGTTCGATTTCAAGATCCTTATGGGGGACTTTCTTCAGCGCTTTCTCTTCTTCCTTCTTTCGCTTCAGGAGCTCATCGTCGGGCTTCCTTTTGAGGAGCTCTTCCTCAACCTTCTTCCGGTAAAAGCCGATCGTCTCCTCGAGTTTCTTATGAAGTTTCTCGAGCTCTCGCAACGCGGCGTCCCATTCCATCTGGAAAGCGCCGCGCTTCTCGAAAAGTCCCCGGAGTTCGGCGCGGATGGCCTCGCTTTCCTCGTGCGGGATGTCCTCGGCCCAGGCTTTTTCGCCGAGTCTCTTAAGCGAGGCGATCCGCTTCTGTCTCTCTTTTTTCATTTGGAACTTGAGCCGGATGAGGATCGAGCGTCGTTTTGCTCCGGCTAGGAACGTGCTGATGCGCTGGCGCAGGCTTTTGTCACGCAGAAAGATAAACACGACAAGAAGCATGATGATGAGAAGCATGAACCAGAAGATCCAGTAGGGCAGGCCCTCCTTCTCGATGGGCGGCACGGCCTGAAAAGCAACCAGCTCCAAAATTCCCTCCGGGGCAGGAAAGATGCTAACTTGTTTATCCTAAAATAGTTCTGTTGTCAATGATTTTTTTTTGCGCTGTTTGAGCGGGCGTTTGAGGCTCTTTTCTCTTGCGTATCACCTCCGGTTGCATTGTGCTTCTTGACCGACCAATCAATGAGATAGAGGGCGGCGGGGAGGTTCTCCCGAAAGATCGGCAGGATATCCTTCTCGGCATTGAAAAATCCGCCGCCGAGCTGATCCACGGGAGGCAGCTCGATGGTGTAAGAAGGGATGCCGGAGAGACCGAATGTCCAGTCAGTCGTGTCGCCGTTCGTCAGGTAGAGGAATGCTCCCGCCGGGCCGGTCTTGTAAACCCGTCCGTTGACCGGTGTCATGACCGAGGCCATGGCTTCGCCGATTTCTCTCAGCAAGGCTTCCTTGTCCGACGGCGCCGTGGTGTAACCCCAGGGATGAAGGATCAATTGGGAATAGCTGTGGTAACTGATCATCGCCTGGAAGTTCTTTTTGAGAAAGAGATCGCGGACGGCCCGGGTCTCCGGCTCGGAGAAGGGAGCGGCTCCGCGGTAGATATCGGAAGCCGGGTTCGGACTCGAGCCGATATTGTCGATCCCCCAGACATAACCGTAATTCCGGTTGAGATCGACGCCGAAGGTCCCGTCCGAATTCAGGCGACGGTTCTTTCGCCAGTAACGGTAAGAATGAATCGAATACTCAAGCCCGTCGGGGTTGACGAGCGGGACGATCCAGATTTCGCTTTCGTTGACCAGCCGGCGGATTTCAGGGGCGGAGGAAGCATTCTCGAGAAGGTGTTTGCCGAGCAAGAAGGGAACCTCGACGGAAATCCACTCTCGGGCGTGATGGCAGCCGAGAAAGAGAACTTCGGCCTCGTCCTCATCCAGGGCGACATTATCGCTGATTTTCAACGCTTCGATTTTTCGCCCTTCGAGGCTCGTGCCGAGCGTGTGGATTTTAGCCAGGCCGGGGAATGAGCGTTCCAGGGCTTGAAGGTCGGCCTCGAGCTCTTTATAGGAATGATAGTCCCCGTTTGCTCCGCCCGTGACGGCAAATTCGGAAGTCCGGGAAGATGGAAACCTTTGGGTTTCGATGAAATAGGGAAAGCCGAGCCGGCTGAGAACAAGGAGGTCGTCGGCATTCGCCAGGGCATAGACACGGCCTTCCCATTCAAAGAGAAGGTCGAGCCCGAGGCTGCGGAGAGTCGCCGTCGTATCTCGGGTCGCTTCCAGGCTGACGATTTCCGGGCGGTCGGTCTCGCCGGGGGCGCTTTTTTGCTGGCCTTGAACCGTCCAGTCGAAGGAAAGAAGAAAAAGAATTGCCGCGACAAAGAAATTTTTCCTCCGCCGCTCGCGGCCGATGGGAATTTCCGTCCGCTGATTCATGGCCATTCTTCCGTTGATTTAGAGCCTCAGGCCGAGCGAGAACGAGATTCGTCTCGCTTCGAGGGATCTTCCTGATCCTTTTTCGCTGCCGAGCGAGGCCCCGCAGTCGAGGGCGATGATCCGCCAGCGGAGTCCGATCCCGGCAGAGAATGAAGTATAAGAGGAGGCCGGCTCCCGCACGGGCTGAGGATCGTAGCTCATGCCGATACGGAGAGGCAAAGCGGCCTTCGAGCCGAAAATATTCAGGACGATCATCGTCTCGGCCCCGATGTTGAGTTTAATCGTGTTTTTGAAGTTCCTTTCGAGATCCTCGCCGAGAAATGTGATCCTGTAATTGGACCAGTCGAAATAAGAGGCGTCGGCAAGGAGACGGGTGGCCCTTGAAACTCGGAAACTCAGCCCGAAGCCCAGGGCCAGAGGTTGCCGGAAATGGTCTTCGGCATCGGCGTCGATCCGGATGTCCGTTCCCCCCGCCGGGGCGCTGTAGCGGAGCCTGCTCCGGCTTTCTGCTTTCTTCATGTAAGGCGTCCGGAAGACAAGAGCCGCTTCCAGACGGCTGAACAGGGCCGCCGCTATCCCGCCGTTGATAAACATTCCGGAAAAATCGTGTTCTTTGCGGTCGCTGATCGTGACCCCGGACCGAGGATAGCTTTCCACGGTTTCCCGGTCGAGTCCGCCCCCGGCCGAGTTGATTCCCAATCCGACCCTAAACCTTGAGCCGAAACGGCGGGCAACGGAGAGATGGATGACTCTCAGGAACCCGCTCTGACTGAAATCAAGGCGATAAGCGAGCTCGCCCTGAGTGCGGTATTCGTAGTTCACGCCGGGCCGATCATAGATTTCGCTGATCGCCGCGCCGAGGCCGAAAGCCCAATCGCCCCAGCGGAACGAAACCCCGCCGAAATCGAGAGCCAGGGAATGAAGAGTCAGGTTCTCGTCGCTTCTCAAGACTCCCGTGTTGACCAGCGCATAGCGATAAAGGGAGGCGGAATTCGAGGCGCCGTTCAAGATCAGGGCCGTCCCCGGGAGGTCGACCAGGAGAGCGGGGTTGGAGAGCGCTGTGGCAGGGTCTTCGACCAGAGCGAACGACGTTCCGCCGCGGCCGATCGAAGCCGCGCTTTCGAAGCCGAACGTGTTCCATGTCCGGAGGGGAGCTTCGGGCTCATACTGACCGAGCGCGAGCTGCGCTCGGACGATCCCCGGGAGAGCGATCAAAGCGGAGAAGACGAGGAGGAGCAAAATCCGAGCCGAGCGCTGTCCGTTCATTGGAAGAGACGATTCTACCAGTTCCCGGGCTGTTTCTCAAATCGGGTTTGCTCCCGCCGTTGAAAAATCAGGGAAGGTGTGCTATAGAGTATCATTCTTTGGAGTCCGAGACATGCGGAAAAGCGATCGGCCAAGGCGAGTCAAAATCTCGGCCACGGGGTTCTATGCTCCAGAGGAGATCCTGACCAACGCCGACCTTGAGGAAATCGTCGACACGACCGACGAATGGATCGTTACCCGAACCGGGATCCGAGAACGCCACATCGCCTCGGAGGAAGAAGCGACTTCGGACCTTTGCGTCAAAGCCGCCCGCGCCACCCTTCGAAACGGCGGCTTTGCGATCAAGGACATCGATCTGATCATCGTCGCCACGGCTTCACCGGACACGGTTTTTCCCTCGACCGCCTGCTGGGTTCAGCAGGGTCTGGGTGCCGATCATGTCGCCGCCTTCGACGTGAGCGCCGGATGCACGGGTTTCCTCTACGGGATGATCGTGGCCGAAGGTTTGATTCTCAGCGGCGCCTCGAACCGCGTCCTTCTCATCGGCGGGGAAGTCCTTTCCAGAATCACGAACTGGAACGATCGTTCGACCTGCGTCCTTTTCGGCGATGCGGCCGGAGCCGTCGTGCTCGAAGAGAGCCACGGGGAATCGGGGATGCTCAGCCATTACTGGAAAGCGGACGGGTCGCTCGGCCATCTCCTCTATGTGCCCGCGGGCGGGACGCGGATGCCGGCTTCGGAGGAGACCGTGGCCGAGAATCTCCACACCATTCAGATGAAGGGAAACGAAGTATTCAAGCATGCCGTTAAGCGGATGGGCGAGGCGGCGGTCGAGGCGTTGAAGAGAGCGGGGCTGAAGAGAGAGGATGTCCGCTGGCTGATCCCCCATCAGGCCAACACCCGGATTATCGAGGCCACCGGAGAGCGGCTGCATCTTCCGGCCGACCGGGTGTATGTCAATATCCAGAAATACGGCAACGTGTCGGTGGCCTCGATCCCGATCAGCCTCCACGAACTCGCCGAGGCCGGGAAACTCAAAAAAGGGGACATCGTCCTGATGGACGCCTTCGGCGCCGGTTTTACCTGGGCCGCCGTTGCCTATCGCTGGTAGAAACCGGGGTCCGACCAGGGGTCAGGTCTTGACAATGAATAAATCAGCCGTTTTACGGCTCAGCCAACATTGCCGGTGAGGCGAGCGAAAGCGAGGAAGAATTTTGCCTTTATGACGACCTGATCCTGAAAGGGATAAAAACGCTCTGGGACAAGGATGAAAATGAGTTTGATCCGCTCGACCGAGGGTGTTATAATGCGGTTCCACTGTTTTGGAAAGAAAAAGTGAAGAAGGGATCGATCGTTTGCTGCGGAATTTTTTCAGTTTATCTGGCGGCGCTCGCCGTCCCGATCCCCGGCGGGAAGCAAGCGAGCGACGACATTGTCCGGCTAAGCCTCCTCAGCCCGGTCGATAAGCTCCGGCCAGGAGAGGAGCATCGGCTGGCGGTCGAAATCCAGATCGCTTCTCCCTTCCATATCAACTCTTCCCGGCCGAAAGATGAAGCCCTGATTCCCACTCAAATCAGCTTTTCCGGCCCGGAGGGTGTGACATTCGGCCGCATAGAATATCCGGCGCCGATCGTCAAAACGTTCGACTTTGCTTCGGCGCCGCTCGAAGTTTATGAAGGGACTGTCCGTATCTTCACGAGCGTCAGGCTTTCCAAAGGTTTCGCGAAGAATGAAGTGATGATCCACGGCCGTCTTGAATACCAGGCCTGCGATAGCACTACCTGCTTGCCGCCGGCCGAAATCGAGTTCCGGAAGGTTTTTCCCGTCGCCGCTCCCGTTTCTTCATCGCCCACGATCCAGGCAACAGCGGAGGAGTCCGGAGCTCTTCAAGAGCACGCCGAGATTGACCGCCCCGCTCAGGAATTAAAAAACTTGCCGGAAAAAGAGGCGGCCCCCGCAACAGGAGAAGGCGCTTTTGCTTTGACGGTCCAAGAACGCGGGCTCCTTCTGACTTTTATTCTGGTCTTCATCGGCGGGCTCGGTCTGAGTCTGACTCCCTGTGTTTATCCCCTGATTCCGATCACCATCGGCTATTTCGGAGGACAGGCGAAGGGAAGGAAGGGAGGCGTTCTTATCCATGCCCTCTTCTACGTCCTGGGGATGGCGTTCACCTACTCCGCCCTCGGAGTCGCCGCCGCCCTGACCGGAAGCCTTTTCGGCGGAGCGCTTCAAAATCCGGTTGTCCTCCTCATCATCAGCGCGGTCATGATTGCTTTGGCTTTGAGCATGTTCGATCTTTATGAATTCCGTCTGCCGTCTTTTCTGAGTCGGCTCGCCGGTGGAAACCGGAAGGGCTATCTGGGGACGCTTTTTATGGGATTGACGGTCGGGATTGTGGCCGCCCCATGCATCGGCCCGTTTGTTCTCGGCCTCCTGACTTATGTCGGCGAGCGCGGCGATGCCGTCCTCGGTTTCTTGATGTTTTTTATCCTTGCTCTCGGCCTCGGAATTCCATTTCTCTTTCTGGCTGTTTTTTCGGGAAGCCTGGATCGCCTGCCGCGATCCGGCCTGTGGATGGTCTGGGTGCGGAAGATTTTCGGCTTTGTCCTTCTCGGCATGGCGGTTTATTTTATCCGGCCGCTCTTTCCTTCGACTCTCTCCTATCATCTGGCCCTCTCCATGATATTTATTGCCGGCGGAGTCTACATGGCCTGGATCGAGCCGACAAAACTTTCCGGCAGGGCGTTTTCCGTCCTCAGGCAACTTACAGGGATTCTTTTTTTTGCCGTCGGGCTGATCATCGCCACCCAGGGAATCCAGGGTTATGTGGAGGAGCGAATCGAAAGCGCCGCTTCGACCGGCGGACTCGGCGGGCCGAGCGCCGAGACCGGAATCCGCTGGTCGAACTATTCCGACGAAGCCCTGGCCCAGGCGAAGGATCAATCCTTGCCTGTTCTGATCGATTTCTACGCCGACTGGTGCCTCCCCTGCAAAGAGCTCGACAGGTTTACTTTTCCCGAGCCGGAAGTCGTGGCCCTGTCCCGCCGCTTCGTCATGCTCAAAGTGGATCTCACCTCGTCGCGGGATCCAGCGGCGAACCGGCTGAAGAAAAAATATCAAATCAAGGGAGTGCCGACCCTCGTCTTTCTGAAGTCGGACGGCCGAGAAGCGCCGGAGCTTCGGATCGTTGGGTTTGTGAAAAAAGAAACACTGCTCGCCCGGATGAGCGAGGCGATGGGCGCCGCACGATAAACCGCGCCCCATCGTCTTCTCGCTTCCTGAGAAATAGAAAATTCCGCTCTATGAATTGCCGAGGGCGCGAACAGGCTCTGCGGGCTGTCGCGGGGAGACCGATTGCCGGCGGCGGGATCAGCGCCCCTCAGCCGCGCGGCTTGAGTTCATGCATCGCCCCCGCCCGGGGCACAGGACGGCCCGAAGAATTCGCCGGGGAGGCGAAGCGGGGGGGAAGGCCCGGCTATTCGCTGCTGAGCTGGTGGAAATACTTCAGAATCTGGGCCTTGTCCAGCTGTCCGACGTACTTGTCTCTAATCCGGCCCTGCTTATCAATAACGATCGTCGTCGGGATGAACTGTCCGGGCTGAAAGTCGCTGATGATTTTTTCCGTCGCTCTTTTTGATTCGAGGACGACCGGATAGTTGATCTTGTACTTTTCGACGAAGGCAACGACCGTATCCTTCCCCTTTGTGTCGAGCGAGACGCCGAGGATTTCCAATCCTTGGGACTTCATTTCGGAATAGACTTCGACGAAATCGGGAATCTCAGCCCGGCACGGCGGGCACCAGGTGGCCCAGAAATTAAGGAATAGGACTTTGCCCTTGTAATCGGCCAGGGAGATCGTCTTGCCCTTGAGATCGGTCAGACGGAAGTCGGGCGCGGCCGCGAAGCCGGCTTGAGCGGCGACGTCTCGATGGAAGACTGCGCCTGCGGTCAAAAGAGCGAGGGCGAATATCGCCAAGAATATCTTTCTCACCACAGCCTCCTTTGGGGCCTAAATTTTTTGCCCGGCACGGATTTTCGCTTTTCGGAGCATCCGCCGACCGGGAGGAGCTTCAAAATACACTAAAATTATAGATTTAATAGGAATTTTTTTCAAGCCTTCTGAACCGGAGCGATCTTTCTCGCAGCCCGCTTTTCGCTCTCGAGCGCGGGATCGCCTTGACAGAGTTCGGCTCTCGAAGCTATATTCTTAGCATGACCGGCAAGATGAGGCGGGGAATCAAAGGCTGGAGAATTTTCGTCGGTCGAAATCCGGCTTTGGTCCCCCCCCAATCCATCATTTTCTTCCCCCACGTCCCTTTGACGCTTTTTTGCGGGCTGGCCGGGATCGTCGCCGTCAAAACGCCCGTCCGCCGGACCGGTCTGACGGAAAAACTCGGCCGCTTGTTCGAGCACATCCGCGCCAAGAGTCTCGCCGATCCCTCTTCTCGGGCCATCGCCCGTAGCCTCCTCGGCGGAGAGGCCGTACTGGAAATGGAAAGAACAATCTTCGCCGTCCAGCAGGATCTCGACCTGCAGTATGCCCTCCATCAGTCGGGCGGTTGGGATGAGCTCAAGAGGTTCGCCGACAGGCTCGATTCTTTTGTCCGCGACCAGAGCGAGCTCTTGGAAAAACTCGCCGGCGAGATCTCAACGCCGATCGTCGAGGCCGCCTCTTCGCGGCTTATCAAACTCAACGATATCCTCTGGGGATTGAGAGAAGACCTCATCAAAAACCAGGAAAAAATTCTCGCCTTGAGCGGCGGCCTGGTCGGACCCTCCGAATTTCGGATATTCCACCGGCTGAATTTCGTCCTCAACGCCATGGACCGGCTGGAAGTCCGAGGCCGCGACTCGACCGGAGTGTATTTCGGGTTCAGGCTCCTGCCGGACGCTATGGATCGAGCGCTCATTCGTCTTCGCCAGTTGGGTCTGATGGACGAATTCGAAAAGCGGACAACCGGCGGCGACCTCGTGGACAGGTCCATCCGGCATTTCAAGGATTTTATCGGGTTCGCTTATAAAACAGCCTCGATCACCGGAGAGCTGGGAAAAAATTGCCGCGAACTCCGCGCGGTGATCGCCGGCGACGCCGTCCTGAAATGTTTTTCCGCCGAAGGGATTTTGGACGAGACCTGCCTCGCCCACACCCGCTGGGCCTCGGTCGGTGCCATCAACATCTTCAATTGCCATCCCGTGGACAATTCCACGCGCAGCCCGGAAGGGAAGGTCGCCCCAGAAAGAATTTATCCCGCCTACGGCGTCGGGCGCTGGTCGATCAACGTCGCCCTGAACGGAGATATCGACAACTACCTGGAAATCAAGCGGGCGAGCGAGGCGAAAGGGCGCCATACCGACCCGCGCGTGACAACGGATGCCAAGGCCATTCCTCTCGCCGTCGAGGCCCACCTCCTTGAGGGATGCAACCTCAAAGAGGCGTTCCGCCGGGCCGTCTTCGGCTTTGAGGGCTCCCACGCCATCGCCATGACCTCCAACCTGGAACCCGGGAAAGTTTACCTGGCGCTGCGTGGCAGCGGCCAGTCTCTTTTCGTCGGCATCGCGGACAGCCAGTATATTTTCGCCTCGGAAGTCTACGGCCTGATCGAAGGGACTCCGGTCTTCATCAAGATGGACGGCGAGAAGCCGCGGGTCGAAGGCGATCCCGCCTCTCAGGGCCAAATTTTTATTCTTTCCAACGATCGAGGGCCGGGTCTCGCCGGGATCGAAGCCCTGTCTTATGACGGACACCCGATCACGCTTACCGCTTCGGACATCAAGAGCGCCGAGATCACGACACGCGACATCGACCGCGGCCTCCACCGGCATTTTTTTGTCAAGGAGATCTCGGATTCGCCCTCCTCTTTCCGAAAAACTCTCCGCGGTAAATGTAGGATTCTGGGAAAGAACGTCGCCTTCAACCTCGGGCCCGAAGTCGTCCCGGAAAAGACGCGGCGTGACCTCGCCTCGGGGAGAATCCGGAATGTCTTTATCATCGGTCAAGGGACCGCCGCTGTTGCCGGTAGCGCCATCGCCGAGGCCATGGTCATTTACCTCAAGAACGCCGGCCTGAACATCCGGGCGAAGAAAGCCAGCGACTTGAGCGGCTTTGCCTCTGCGGAAGACCTGGCGCGCTCGCTCGTCATCGCCGTAACCCAGTCGGGAACGACGACCGACACCAACCGGGCTGTGGCCATCGCCAGGGACCAAGGCGCCTCGGTCATCGCTATCGTCAACCGGCGCCAGTCCGACATCACGACCAAAGCGCACGGCGTTTTCTACACGAGCGACGGCCGCGACATCGAGATGTCGGTCGCCTCGACCAAAGCCTTCTATTCTCAAATCGCTGCGGGATGCGTCCTGACGCTTTTCCTGGCCCAGCTTCTGAACGTCCTGCCCGAGGAGACGATCGTCCGCGAGCTTGAAGCCCTCGAGCGCGCGCCCGCTCTGATGGACCGGGTCATCGCTGAGGGAGAGAAGATCCGCCGCACCGCCTGGGATTTGGCCAGGCTTAAGAGGCACTGGGCGGTGGTCGGAAGCGGCGCCAACAAGGTGGCCGCCGACGAGGTGCGGATCAAGCTTAGCGAGCTCTGCTACAAGACGATCTCTTCGGACATCATCGAAGACAAAAAGCACATCGACCTCTCCGCCGAACCGCTGATTTTGGTGCTGGCGGCCGGAAGCCCCGAAATCGTGCTCGAGGATATCGTCAAGGACACGGCGATTTTCAAAGCCCACGCCTCCCGGGTCGTGGTCATTGCCGATGAAGAAGAGAAGAGATTCGATCCTATCGTCGATCACGTCATCTCCGTGCCGCGTTCCGATTTCCCGGTGTCGGTGATCTTAAATACGCTCGCCGGCCACCTCTGGGGCTATTATGCGGCCACGAGTCTGGACGAGCAGGCCGGCCATTTGCGGCGTTTCCGTTCGAAACTCGCCGAAGTTCTTTCCCGGCAGGAGGAGTTAGGCCTCGACATCTTCGAAAGCACGACCGACCCGAAGCTTCATCGCGTTGTCGGTGAATTTGAGGCGATTTTCAACCTCTGGCGGGCCGCTGGCCATGTGGCCAATCTCAATGTGGATACAGCCACCGATCTGACCCTTCTCCTCAAGTACGCCACGGCCAGGATTCCGGCCGAAGAATTCAGGCGCGATTTCCCGGCGAGCCAGGGGATGACGCCGCTCGATCTTCTCGACGCGGTGGTGGGAAAGGCCATCGATCAGTTGAGCCGCCCCGTGGACGCCATCCGCCATCAGGCCAAAACCGTCACCGTCGGCACCAGCCGAAAATACCCGTCTCTTCGGGGCGTCGTCTTCGATGCCTTGGCAGCGCTCGGCTTTTCGGCCGAGAACCTGACGCAAAAGGCCGTCCTGGCCATCAAACGGCTCCAGCCTGCGGTCGAGACCGTGCGAGGCTATACCCAATACCGGCTGGACGGGCTCGACGATGACGGTCTCCCTGTTGACGCGACGACGATTTCCGTCGAACGGCGGGGGGGTATGGCCGCCGGAATGCGGTCGAGAGCGGAAGCAGGTGCCCCGCTGATGGGGTCCAAACGCACAATCGTAAAAAACAGGGAGGTGTACGCGGGAAGCGGGCGCTCGGATGGAGCCTCCATCCTGATCGTCCCTCTTTTAGGAGCAGGAAATAGACTCGAACGCCTGCTTCTTTTTCACGTGGATTTTGCCGAGGGCCTGTCTTTAGCCCAGAAAAAGGAGGTTCTCGGCGACAAAATCCTGGAAATCCAGAACGTCCTCAACGAGGAAAACTTTTCCTGGAAAGACGACTATATTCGTGATATCCCGATGAAATTCCTGCTCGGCGAACCGCCGGAAGTGATTGCCGCCGCCATCAAGCGACGACTCTAACCTGACCTCCGGCCTAACACTCGGCCCGTTTGAGAAGCCTTTCCCAATTTCGGTCAACTTCCTGCTGAATATAGGCGATGTCCGCATCGGTGAGATGCCGGAACCGGCCCTGGAGCCGAATATAATCCGCCACCGGCTTTTTTTCCCGCGGCTTGATGTTGATGGTGTATTTTTCGCCGTTTTCGACCTCATAGAGAGGGAACATGCAATTTTGGACGACCATCCGGCCGAGCTTGATCGAGTCCTCGGGCCGGCACTTCCAGCCGGTCGGGCAGGGAGCGTAAATGTGGAAAAACCGCGTTCCCTTGATCCCTTTCGCCTTCTTCATCTTCCGGAAAAGATCTTCCGGGTAGCTCGTGTTGGCCGTGGCCTGATACGGAATCCGGTGCGCGGCCATGATGGCGTCGATGTCCTTCTTCGGACGGTTCTTAAAGTGCTTGACCGGCGTCGTCGTCGTCCAGGCTCCGTAGGGAGTGGCGCTCGAGCGCTGGATTCCCGTGTTCATGTAAGCTTCGTTGTCGTAGCAGACGTAAATGATGTCGTCATTCCTCTCCGCCGCGCCGCTCAGGGCCTGGATGCCGATGTCGAACGTCCCCCCGTCTCCGGCCCAGGCGACGACCGTCGTCTCGGTGTCGCCGACCATTTCGAGCCCGGCCTTCAACCCCGAGGCCGAAGAGGCCGCCGTCTCGAAGGCGCAGTGGAAGATCGGGACGTCGAGCGAAGAATGGGGGAACGGTCCGTCGATGACCGACCAGCAGCAGGCCGGAATACAGAGCGCGGTTTTCTGCCCCAGCGCCTTGAGGACATAGCGCATGGCCAGAGTGGCTGCGCATCCCTGGCAAGCCAGATGGCCGGAGCTCATCAATTCTTCCGTCGGCAAGCTGAGCTTCATCGTTTTTTCTTTTTTCATTTCTTCACTCCGATCCAGACGATTTCCTCGTCTGGCTCGTCCTTAGTCAGGGCGTGCCGGGCGATTTCCTTGAATGTGTCGGGCGTTACGTCGCGGCCGCCCAGACCGGTAATGTAGCCGAAAACCGGTACACCATGATCCTTGCCGTAAAGGGCCGACTTCACTTCCTGGTAGAAGATGCCGTGGTGGCCGTAAGAGATATTCCGATCGACGACGGCGATTTTTTTCGCACCGGCGGCGATCCGGCGCACCCTCTCGAACGGGAAAGGCCGGAAGACTTTGATCCTCAGGTTCCCGGCTCTGACGCCTTCCTGACGAAGGGCATCGACAGCCACCCGGCCGGTGTAGCCGGCTGTGCCCGAAGAGACGAAAATAAGCTCGGCGTCGTCACAGCGGTAGTCCTCGACTTCGCCGAGGTAGCGGCCGAACATCCTCTCGTACTCGCGTCCGCTCTCTTCGATCAGAGCCGGCGCCTTCTCCATGTCGATTTGAAGCTTGTAACGGAGTTCGAAATAGTGCTCGGGTCCGGTCAGGCCGCCGAAGGCGTGGGGATCGGACGGCGTAAGGCGCACGGGCGGGTTGAACGGCGGAAGGTAGGCGTCGACTTTATCCTGGTCCGGTATCTCAACGACTTCATAGGTGTGGGAGAGGGCGAAGGCGTCGAGGATGACCATGCTCGGGATCATCAGCGCCTCCGACACCTTAAACGCCTGAATGACGGTATCGAGGACTTCCTGGTTCGAGGCGCAGTAGAACTGCATCCAGCCGGTGTCGCGCTGGCTGAGGCTGTCGTTCTGGTCGGTCCAGATCGACCAGCCCGGGGCCATGGCGCGGTTGATATTGCCCATGACGACGGGCATCCGACCGCCCGAGGCCCAGTGGAGAAGCTCGTGCATGAGCGTCAAACCCTGAGCCGATGTCGCGGTGAAGGTGCGGGCGCCGGCGAGCGAGGCGGCGATGCAGGCGGCCATGGCCGAATGTTCCGACTCGACCTTGATGAACTTGGCGTCGAGCTTTTTCGAAGCGCACATTTCGGACAGCAGCTCGACGACCTGAGTCTGAGGCGTGATCGGATAGGCGGCGATGACCTGGGCGCGGGCCAGGGTGGCACCCCAGGAGAGGGCGTGGTTTCCCATGATGACTTTTTTCATTTCTCTTCCTCCACCATGGCGATGCATTTGGAGGGGCATTCCTCGGCGCAAATCCCGCAGCCTTTGCAGTAAACGTAGTCGACGACGGGAAATTCGTTCTCGATCAGGATGGCCACATCCGGGCAAAATTTCCAGCAAATCCCGCACTGGAGGCAGTTGGAGGTGTCGATGACCGGTCGGATGTTCCGCCAGGCGCCGGTCTTGTTGTAAAGCATGGATCCGAGCGACATCGGGACCAACGGCACATCTTTTTCCGATTCGAAAATGATTTTTTCGGTCTTCTTTTTTGTTTTATTCATATCTCACACCACCCTCTCGGCAAGCTCATAGGCCTCCCTGGCCGCGGCCATGTTGTCCTCCGGTTTAATCGGCACGCCTTCCTTGATCGCCTCGAGAAGCGGATCGAGCCGGGTCAGGTTCAGGATCTTGATGACCGCGCCGACGATGGCCGTGTTGACGATCGGCGCGGCCAGAGTCCCCAGCCTGTGCTTGACGGCGATTTCCGTGGCGTTGATCGTGGCCACGCGGAATTGGGACGGGAATTTGAACTCTTCGGGCTTTTTGTCGCTGTTGATGATGATGACGCCGCCGTCCTTCAGTCCTTCGGTGACATCGATGGCCTCGACGAGCGTCGGGTCGACGACGACGACGTGGTCGGGGGCGTAGATGCGGCTTTTATCGTAGATCGGCTTGTCGTCGATCCGGATAAAGGCGAAGACCGGAGCGCCGCGCCGCTCGACGCCGAATTCCGGGTAGGCCTGGACATAATTCCCTTCCATGGCCAGAGCGTCGGCCAGGACTTTGGAGGCGACGACCGTTCCCTGTCCGCCCCGGCCGTGAAATCTGATCTCAATCATCGAATTCTCCTTCCGGTTGTCTTCCTCTCACGCCAATTGCTATTCTCTTAGAGTGGAAAGCTATTGTCTATGTCCTCGGGACGATCGATCGAGGAGGAGGGCGATCTGTGTTCCCCTAAATTTCTCTGCAGGATGAGGGGAGGGAAAAGAGAGCGCTCCATGGTCCCGATTTTTTCCCTTAAGATAACGTTTAGAGCTCGAAGCCCATCACCCGGTGCGAATGACACTGGATGTTGACGGCGGCCGGCATCGAAGCGATATGGCAGGGGAAGGCTTCCACATGAACGGCGAGGGCGGTGATTCGTCCGCCCATTCCCTGGGGGCCGATCCCGAGCTTGTTGATCCGCTCGAGGAGCCGGCGCTCCATGTCAGCGTAGAAGGGGTCCGGGTTGTGGGAGCCGAGGGGCCGCCGCAGTAATGCCTTTTTAGCCAGCCAGGCCGCGTACTCGAAGTTGCCGCCGACGCCGACGCCGACGACAATCGGCGGGCAGGGGTTCGAGCCCCCCTTGTCGGCCGTCTCGACGACAAAATCCTCGATCCCTTCCTGACCGGCCGCGGGAGCGAACATCCGGACCGCGCTCATGTTCTCGGCGCCGCCGCCCTTGGCGATGAAGGTGATTTTGAAGATATCGCCCGGTTCGAGCTCCCAATGGATGTAAGCCGGGGTGTTTGTCCCAGTATTCTTCCGTCGGATGGGGTCTTCGACCACGGATTTTCTTAAGTATCCTTCGGCGTACCCGAGGCGGGTCCCTTCGGTGATGGCTTCGCGCAGGCTGCCCAGGCCGTCATCCCGGTCGAACCTGACATCCTCGCCCAGCTCGACCAGAAAGACGGCAAGACCCGTGTCCTGGCAGAGACCGAGCTTTTCCTCGCGGGCGATCGCGGCGTTCTGGAGCATCTGATTGAAGACCTCTTTCCCTGCCGGGGATTCTTCTTTAGCGGCCATGTCCTTGATCACCTGGAGAACATCCTCCTGGAGCTCGAAATTCGCCTGCTGGACGAGATCCTTTATTTTGTCCCTGACGACGGATAATTTAACGACTTTCAAAAAAGACCTCCTCGCAGAATTTTCGTTCCGGATTGACGTTTTAGTTTAGGACGGAGGCGGGGGGCTGTCAAGCGCGAGTCAACCATTTTGTGCCTCGTCGAATATGCCATCGGCGATCGGGGCAAAGGGGTTGGATTTTGAGAGCTCAGCCCTGCCGGGCTTTTTCTGCTTTATTCTTTCCGCCGGACGCGGCAGATGCGTAAAGGGGGAACAAAGCAATTTGTCAATCGTCAAGAACTGACTCCCGGTCAGCAGGAGGTTACGGCAAGGCCCTCCGGGCTGATGTCGAAATCGAAGAAGCGGGCGCGATCGTTGGGCGGACGCGCTTCGAGATCAGCCCGGATGACCATGGCGGCGGCCGGAGATTTGCAGACGATCAGCAGAAACCCGCCGCCGCCGGCGCCCAGGAGCTTGGCGCCGTGCATGTGAGGCCTGATGCGCTCCAGGATGGCCTCGATCTCCGGGGTCGTCGAATCCGGGTCGATGTCCTTGTTGAGATTCCAAGCGACAGCGATGAGTTCCCCGAACCGCTTCATGTCTTTGCTCGTCATGGCCTCGACCATCATGGGCGGAAAAGCGTGGAGCCTGCGGAGCGTTGCCATCGCTTCGCGGTCGCGGTCGAGATAATTGCCCACGACATAGTGCAGGATATTCTTGGCCAGGCGCCTCAATCCCGTATAGTAGAGAAGAGTTTGCCCGCCGTTGACCCTCGGGTTGAGGACATCGTCGGGCACGAAGCGGATGTGAGGGTCGGGAACAAGGTCCGGCTCCGTGGTGATCATTTTGACACCGCCGAGCGCACCGCCGATCTGATCCTGCCATCCGCCCCCGGTCGTCAGCTCCTGTTCGAGGCGCAGGACATTGTGAAAAAGCTGCTTCGGCGAGAGACTGCGTCCGGCCATGCGGTGAACGACCGCCATGAGGACAGCCCCCATGATGCTCGAAGTCCCCAGGCCGCTTCCGCTCGGGATGGCGGCCAGAGTGGTGAGCTCGATCCCGCCGCCGAAAAGATGCAACATGTCTCTTAGAGTGCGGGTGCCGCGCGGCCAATCCGCATGTTCCGGGGAAAAGCCCGAAAGGGCGAGCGTGGCCTTGGCCAGGCCGAACTCACTCTCGGGGGAACGGTAGTCAAGAAGCTCGTCGAGTTCGCCGATGACGATTCGGGCTCCGTGGTCGATCGAGCTGATGTGGATCTCAGGCTCTTTGATGACCCGGGCGTAGGCGTGAATGGGCGGCTGGCCGTTGAGGTTGACGGCGGCGTTAATGACGCATCCGCCGTGTTCGAGCGAGTAAGGCGGCGTGTCCGACCAGCCGCCGCCGAGGTCGAGCCGTGCCGGCGCTCGCCCCCAGATGATTTCGTCGGTCCGCAGGGAGTTTTTTGGGAAATCGCGAAATCTCTCCCGGCTCAGGACGATCGTCCGTCCGATTTGCTCGAAGGCTTTTTCGCGCGCTCGCAGGGCCCAGGTTCGGGCATCATGGGCCAATTCGGCCGGAAGGCCGATTCCCGTGAGCGCAGCCTGTTCCCGTCGGGAGAGCGTCCGATAGGCTGCTGATAGGAAATTGACGGCCAGGCCTTGATTTTTATCCCCCGGACGAGAAGATCCGGCCGGCGAACCGGGAGGGCCCTTGGAGCCGCTTCGATCAGGAAGACGAATTTCGCGGGCTCGCGGCACATGATCCCCGCTCGAGCGATCGGCGGGCGTCTCGCTTCCCGGAGGGACCTTGAGCAAGGCGGAGCCCAGGGTATGGAGAATGCGGGCGAGCTCGAGTTGTTCGATTCCGGGGGCCGATTTTTTCGCTTCCGCATCTCCGGGGACATAAGAGGCGGTTAACCGGAGCAGGTCGACCGCCCACTCCTGTTTTTTCTCCGGACCTATGAACTCGAGGATGAACGCCAGTTCAGAGGCCGAAAATCCGCTCCCCCGCCGAAAGAGACGGCGCAGGGAGCGCCGCATCTCTTCCGCCCGGTTTTCCAGCCGCCGCCTGTGAAAGTCCTCCTGGGAGGCAAGCTGGAGCATTTCCGCGAAGCTATAGCGTTCCGCCTTCCTCCACTTCGCTTTCATTTCCGGCGTTGCCTTTTCGGGAGACAGCATCCAAAGCCATTCCCGATAATCTTCCGGACGACCGACCGCGGGGAAAATCCTCGCATTCCAGACGAGTCGCTCATCCGGAGGGACTCCTGCGTCCCAAAGATCATCCGCCGTTGCGGCCATGACACCGAGCCAGTTGTGGAGCGGCATTCCGGCGAGTCGGGCGCATTCCCTATCCGAATCGGCCCCTTCTCCTATGGGCAATTTTTCTTCGATAAGTTCCGCGGACCTGGCCCCACCTCCGGCCGCCGAATTCTTTCTTGTGTCATCCTTTGCCTCTTGATTTGTTGTCCCCTCCGGATTTGCCTCCGGCCGATCCCTGTCTCCCGCTCCGAAACCTGATTGAGAGTCCGCCGCAGGCCCTACAATCTGCCTTTCCAGAGGCTTATGAAACACATCATCCATGCCATAACAGCGCACAAACCAGACTTCTGCGCCTCGCTTGTCCTTTCCCTTGATCACATCCAGGACGGATTTCGGAGGAAGCGCGAGCGGGCTTCGGATGTCGACTCCGACAACCAAATTTTCGCCTCCAAGCGTGAGCGGCGCCTCGACCCGACACCCTTCGACCCAGGCGTTCGCGCCTTCGATCCGACCGTCTCCGCTGATATGGTTATTGAGGCTGAGGTAGGAACCGCCTCGCTGGATACCGTCATCCATGCTGAGGAGATCGTTGCCGCTCCGGATGAGCTCGCGTGAAGTCCCGAAATGGAAGAATCCGCACTCGGGCAAGGCTGATAGAAAAAACGGAATCTTCGACATCGTGTCAAAGATGCGCCTGAGATGCGCAGCCTCGAGCTTCGACCCGCTTGCCCGGACCGACCGAACATAATCCTCGAATTCGGTTTCCGTTCCCAGCGCGCAGCAGATTTCGCGGTAGAAATCGAGACCCCGCGTTTCGATGGCCTCGGCCATCGGTCCCGTCCAGGCGATTTTCCCGGATGGACTCCGCCTGACATCGCTCAGATCGACGAGCTCGAGCGCGGTGCGGGCATCGAGGCTCATCACGCCGATGTCGAGCACTGCCCGGCCGTGGCGGTCGAGGGCTCCTTTGGCCTTCTGTTCGGCGGGGGATGGCTTTTGCAGAAAAAGCCGCACTTTGCCCTCAGCATCCGGGCAGATCACCCCGTGGTTTGCGGCGAGCTCGGGCACCACGAAACACCCCAGCGCGGTCATGCCTTGGTCGGCGAACTTCACCTTGCCCGGATCGAACATGAGCAACACGTCACCCGTGGTGACGACGATCTGTCCCTGTCTGATCCCTCCTGGAGGCAGCGCGAGATAGGTCGGGAGCAGGCGGTCGAGAAGCGTCATGCTCAGGCCGCGGTCGGATTCTCCAGGCACCGGGATAAAGACCTTCCCGCAAGGCCCATAGGCGGGAATACGGCGCGAGTCCCCTCCGGCATGAACGATCAGAATCCGGAGCCGCTTCAGCGCCTCGAGCCGGCCGGCGCGATCATTAATCTCGGCGCCCGCCCTCGGAGGTAGGCCGCGATCCCTCGCTCCGCCCCCTCCAATTTCTCTGTTTAGGATCTCGATCAGGCAGTGGATCGTGCTCCCGCCGCTTCCGACGCGCTTCCCCCCCGGATCTGAAATCGCGAGGATCTCTTTTGCCTGCGGAATAAACCCGAGCCTCTTTCGCAGCTCGAGCTGTTGCCTGAAGGCCGAAGCCTGCTCTTCGTTCGAAGCGGTAACGATGAGATAGTCCCAGGCCGCGGCCGTCACCGTGTTTTCGCTTCTTCCTTCTGGGCTTCCACCTGAGCTTTGATCCAGGGGTAGGTCCTGGCCAGCCCTTCCCGGAGTGAAAAGCGGGATTTCCAGCCGATCGAGGTGATCCGGTCGTTGGTGAAATTGCGAGCTTTGACGCCCACCGGACCCTCGACGTGTTGGAAATGAATCGTCTTCCCCGAGATCTCGACGATCGTCCGGGCGAGCTCGTCCACCGAGACGTATTCCCGGCGGCCGATATTGACGCCGTTTTCGAGGTTCGAGTCCATCAGCAAGCGGATGCCGTCGATCAAGTCGTCGATGTAGGTGTAGGCGCGCATGGCGTCGCCACTTCCCCAGACTTCGATCGTTCCGCCGTCTTCAGCTTCGGCGACCTTTCGGCAGAGCGCTGCCGGAGCTTTCTCCCGGCCGCCCTGCCATGTGCCTTCCGGGCCGTAGGTGTTCTGAAAGCGGGCCAGCCGGACGGCCATCCCGTAGCGACGGCCGTAGGCCATGGCCATCCGTTCCGCATAGAGTTTTTCCCAGCCGTATTCGTTGTGGGGGAGCGCCGGATAGGCCTGGTCTTCGCTGAGCTCCGCTTCGTCCGGTTCCATGTCGCGGTAGACGCAGGCCGAAGAAGAAAAGAAATAGCGCTTCACTCCGGCCGAAGCGCTCGAATGGATCATGTGGATGTTGATCAGGGCGCTGTTGCGCATGATCTCGCATTCGGCGGCTTCGATGAATCCCATGCCGCCCATGTCGGCGGCGAGCTGGTAGACCTCGTCAAATGGGACGCCGTTTCTGTCTTTGACCGCCCAGCGGCAGTTCTCCTCCTCGCGCAGGTCGAGGATCAGGAATTCGTCGGCGGCGGTCGGCGAAAATTCGGGATACTTGAGGTCCACACCGCGCACGAAGTAGCCGTCTTTTTTCAGGCGCTTGACCAGATGGCTGCCGATGAACCCGCCCGCTCCGCATACTAAAGCTTTTTTCATCATGGCAAAAATCCTTTTCAGGGAGATTTTTTATCACAGTTTGAAGGCGGATTTCAAACCGCGATGTGCCCGCTGACGGCCTTGACGATCAGGAGACGGCGCTTTTTTTGAATTCGATGGCGACCGGAATCCAGACTTTAACCTTGATTCCCTTAACCGAGCCGGGCTCGAATTTCCACTGCTTGACGGCCCGCTGAGCGGCCTGATCGAACCCGAAAACCTGCTTCATCCCTTTGATGATTTCTGTTTTGATGACGGCGCCTTTCTCCGAGACAAGAACATTAAGAATCACCGTGCCTTCGTTTTCAGATGCGCCAGCAAGTATCGGAGGAACAGCCGCCACCCGCTTGATCACTTTGGGAGGCGAATCCAGCAGTTCGAGAGGGACGAGATCCCCCTCTTTAATTTCATTAAGTCTGAGATTGGTGCGCGCCGAATCGGGATCGGCTTGAGATTGCTTCGTTGCGCTTTCCTGCCGCTTATTCTCCGGACTTGACTTGCTCGGGTTTTCCTCTGGGATCTTTTCCGGTTTGGCCAAAGGATCGCCCGGGGTCTCATTTGAAGGCTTGATAACAAAATCTGGGCTGATTTTTTCTACTTCCTTGGGGACGTTTATGTTCTGCGGTGGCGAAAGGTTAAAAAAGACCAACAGCTTTTCGAGCTCGGGCCAGGCTGTTTCGTATATCGCCAGGTTCTTAAATCCCTCCTCACCCATCAGAGATGCAGCCTCGCGCAGGCTATTTTCGGCTGCACCGAGATCCTTGAGGTAATAACGGCAGAGACCAAGGTAGACAAGAGCTTTCGCTCTCATAGATTTGTTGTCAAGAAGACCGAACGCCGCAATCTCAAAGCTGCGGGCGGCTTCTTCGTATTTTTTCGCCAGAAATGACTTTTGCGCTTTCTCGAGGAGGCCGACATAGAATGGGTCGCTCTGTTGGGGAGAGAGAGGGAAGGTGATGATTGCAATGAGAAAAGATTCGACCAGCAGCTTTATCAATAAAGAACGACGAGTTATCAAATGTTTCATCTGAATTCTGGATAGCTTTCCGGATTATTAGCGTAGGTTCTTGCCGCTCTCTTCCAGAATTAAATATAGACTTTTGCGGTCTCTTTGTCAAAGACATGCATCTGAGCTGTCGCAACCTCGATTTCGACGCCTCCGTTTTGAAAGCAGAAGTTCATTAACGAAGAGATAGGAGGAAGTCCGCGACTATTTTAGATTCAGCGCCAGGAGTTTTAGCTCGGTCATCTCCTCGATGGCGTACCGGACGCCCTCGCGGCCGAAACCGCTCTGTTTGACTCCCCCGTAAGGCATGTGATCGATGCGGAAGGTCGGAATATCGTTGATTATGACACCGCCGACATCGAGCCGCTCGTAAGCCTGGAAGGCCTTTCGCAGGTCGGTAGTAAAAACGCCGGCCTGGAGCCCGTAGATCGAATTGTTGACGGCCTCGAGCGACTTGGAAAAATCCTCATACGGATAGACCACGACAACCGGTGCAAAAGCCTCGAGCCAGGAGATCCGCAGGTCCGGGCTGACGTTTTCGAGGACGGTCGGTTCGAACATGGCTCCGTGGCGGCGGCCGCCGCAGGCGATTCGAGCGCCCTTGTTCACGGCTTCGTCTACCCATTCTTCGGTTTGTTCGGCCGCTGCGGGTGTGATCATCGGACCGATATCGGTCGTCTCGTTCATGGGGTCGCCCAGGCTGAGTTTTTTGGCCCGAGCGAGAAAATCGGCCATAAATCTGTCATAAATATTCTTATGAAGAAAAATTCTCTGGATGGAAATACAGATCTGGCCGCTGTAGGCGAACGAGCCCGTGACGATGCGCGGAATCGCAAAATTCAGATCGGTGTCCGGCTCGACGATGACGGCCGCGTTCCCCCCGAGCTCGAGCGTTACCTTCTTCTCGTAAGCCTTTTTCTTGATTTCCCACCCGACGGCCGGGCTGCCGGTAAAAGTCACTTTCCTGACGGCATCAGCAGTGAGAAGGATTTCGGCTTCCTTATAGCCCGAAGGAAGGACATTCAGACCGCCGGCCGGGTAGCCCGCCTCGGTGATAATCTCGCCGAGAAGGAGGGCCGTAATGGGAACCTGGGAAGCCGGCCGCAGAATGACCGTATTCCCGCAGGCGAGCGCCGGCGCAACCTTATGGGCGACGAGGTTGAGGGGA
>CAZNVB010000039.1:0-4639 GCA_964576265.1 uncultured Eubacteriales bacterium
CCCGCAGGGCGGTCTCGAGGTCGTAACCTCCGTTCGCGTCGGCCCAGAGAAATGTCTCCGGCGCCAGACGCCGGACCTCCCGAGCGAGGGCGGCATCGAAATTTGGATCGGGAGCGACCTTAATGTTGAAGTGTTTGTAGCCGCGTTTCTTTCCTTCTTCGACCACCGGGCCGATGTCGTCAAGATTGGTCACGTTGACGGTCCAGCTCAAAGTGATCGGCCCGGTTTTCGTTTTTCCCCACATCTCGGCGAGAGATTTTCCCTGGAGTTTGCCGCTGAGGTCGTGGAGGGCCAGGTCGATCCCGGCCCGGCTGATGGGCATGCCGGTCGTGAACCCGGGTGCGATCGCCTTATCCATTGCGGCGTGGGCCCCTTCGATATCCTTCGGATCGCGGCCGATCAGGGCGGGGGAGAAATAATCCCGCAGGACCGAGAGCGAGGTTTCGATTGTCTCGTAGCTCCAGGTGGGGATCGGGAGGGCCTGGCCCCAGCCGACGGTTCCGTCGTCGGCGGTCATCTTGATGATGACCGCGGCTCGGCCCGTCGAGCCCCGAGGGCCGGCAAAAAATTTGAAATAGCCGACCGTCGGATAGACCACGGGGAAAAGGTCGATGCGCTCGATCTTCGCCCTGCGGGATGGGACGGCGACAGGAAAACGTGGCGAGGTCAGGACGGCGGCCGCGGCCGCCGATGAGACACGTAAAAACTCCCGCCTCTTCATCGCACCCTCCTGCCCTCGATGTACTGCCGATAGCGCTCGGCAACCCGCCCCGTCTCCACGTTGCCGGCATGGATCAGGACGCCGACGCGCTGGCTGATCGACTCGCCTTTCCTGAGAGTGAACGGCTTGCCGCTCCGGTCATCTGGCCGGCGCGGGCCGAAGCAGCCGTATTCGCGGGTCAACCAGCGATGGTCCTTATTGTCCGGCCATTGGAAAAGAGCCACGCCCGCGGTTTCGCCATCGACCGTGTTTGAATAATCGACCCACTTGGCGACATTCATGTTTGTCGCTTCCTGGCCCGTCGCACCGGTGTCGGAGGAGATGACGCCTCCGCCCTCGCCGCTCCACCTCGACTCGAGGCGAAGGTAGGGCCAGGCGTAATGAACGTCATCGCTCACGAACTCCACATCCCCAAACGAGGCGGTCAGGATGAACGTGAGGTCGAGGAAGGACTCACCGCCAAGCAGCGCATAAAATGTCATCCGGCGTTTTTCAGCCAGGACCGGCCGGTCCCCGTCCATCTCCCAGATAAGCTCGGCATCGACCGAGGCTCGGTCGTTTTCGATCGCCAGCTTGGTGAACCTGAGATGGCGAACGTGATCCCGGAAGGGCGGTCGGTAACCCGTCTCGCTTTCTTTCCGCCCGCTGTAATAGGCATTATAGATGCTGACTTCGCGCCCGCCCTCGAGCCGGACCGTGTCGGCGAACCAGAAGGAACGGTGATGAGGGTAGGGCTCGGTTTTTTGCACCAGCATGTTCTTTCCGCCGGGGCTGTTGAGCGGCCAGTAATGGGGGAGGTCGAGAGTTTCGGCGTATTGATAGGAGAGGGCCGTCCGACCGCCAACGAGCACGTCCAGCCGCCCGGCCTCGTCATCGCGCCGCAGCTCGACTCTCGCCCTCTGCTGCCCGATGGCGGCGAGCCACAGGATCGACGCAAGAAGGACAAAAAGCGGGAAGAGCGCTTTTCGATTAAAATGCCGCGCTCCGCCCGCAACTTTGGCTTGTCATGGCAACCCCCCTGAATCATTGAGGTGCTGTCACACGGTCCACGGCGAGCGGTGGGCGTAGTCCAGCCCGCGGTTGGCCTCCTCGTCGCCGATGAACTTCTCGGCCGCCGGATCCCAGCGCAGCTTTCGGCCCAGCTTCATGGCGATGTGCGCCAGGACGCAGATCGTGTTCGAGCGGTGTCCGACCTCGACCGGTGCGACCGGGTCTTTCCGGCTGCGCATGCACTCGAGGAAGTTCTTCATGTGGTTGTTGCTGACGTAGAGCCGTGTTTCGTTTTCGCCGATTTTCTCCCGCAGGATGGCCGGGTCGGACGGCTCGATCCTGTCGCGATCGACAAAAAGCGAGCCTCGATCTCCTTCAAAGCGGACGCCGGCCGGCTCGCCGGTTTTCATAACGAGGCGGACGCCGTTGGCGTAGCGGGCCTCCGCATGGAAGGTCGTATGGACGTTGAACAGGCCGCGGTCGGGAAATTCGGCCGTGGCTTCGACCTCGATGGGTCCGGTGTCGTCCGTTCCATTTCCCCACTGGGCGATGTCGTTCATGTGGGAACCCCAGCCTGTGATCATGCCGCGGCAATAGGGTTCGATCTGCAGCCAGCCGGGGCGTTCGTAACTGCGCTGGGGATGAACGCGGTCTTCGCTGAAGGGCGCCTCGGGCGCCGGCCCCAACCAGAAATTATAATCAAGGTTTTTCGGCACGGGCATCGGCCGGCCGTCGCCGGTGCCGACGTCCGAGGGTAGAGTGACGATGATCGTCTGCAGCTTTCCGAGCCGCCCGTTCCGCACGAGCTCGCAGGCGGTGCGAAAATAGACCGAGGAGCGTTGCTGCGAACCGACCTGAAGGATCCGCTTATTCCGACGCACCGCCTCGACGAGCTTCCGGCCTTCGGCAATCGTGTAGGTCAGAGGCTTTTCCAGGTAGATGTCCTTACCGGCGTTGGCCGCGGCGATGGCGTGCCCGGCGTGCCAGTGGTCGGGAGTTACGATTAGGACGCCGTCGATGTCCTCGCGGGCCAGAAGCTCACGAAAATCACGATAAGCGGAGCAGCCTTTGGAGCCGTTTTTTTCGAGCTCGACGGCATAGATTTTTTCGGCCAGCCACTGGGCGTCTTCCAGGCGGTGCGTATCCACATCGCAGACGGCGACGACGCGAGCTCCGACCTCGAGGCCGCGGTAGATCGCCTCCTGCATGTCGCTCTGTCCCTGACGGCCGACACCGATGCAACCAAGGAGCATGAGGTCGCTCGGCGCCTGGCGGCCGGGCCGGCCGAAAACCGTCGAGGGAATCACGGCCGGTGCCGCGACCGAGATCGCGGCCGCCTTGAGGAAGCTCCGACGGGTCAGGGAAGTCTTTGGTTGATGTCCAGGCATGATATCCTCCCGTCAGCGAAAATCGGATCTATGGATGGGAGAAACGAGACCCTCCGGCTGGAATCCTTTTCCGAGAAAGGGCAAGCTTTTTTTTCTCGTTTGGAAGGGAATAGGCGGAGGGGAGAATGCTCACTGTTTCCTCCTCTCCCCGAGCTCTCTCCTCTTGAGAGAGAGAGAAACGCGCTTTTCATCTTCGGAATGGACAGGACTCAACCTATCACGGTGCCGCTCGGACTGTCAACACTCCACTCCGGAGGTTCTTGACTCGAATTTCTTCAGGGCGTCCTCCGCCGTCGAAAATGAGCTTGAAGAATCCGGTGACGTTCCCGTCGAGGCAGGAGCGGACAAGGTCATTGTAGCCGCACCGCCCGATGACGATCTCGCCTCCCACGGCCCGGGCTCACTCTTCAGTCAGTCCGACCGAGCCCACTTCGGGGTCGGTATAAATACCCTACGGGGCGCAGGTGTAATCCATTTTTACGGTCACGCCAAGGGCGTTTTCGGCGGCGACCCGGGCTTCGACAACGGCCATGGGCGAGAGCATGGATCTGGCCTGGACGTCGCCCGCGGCGTAGATGCCCGGAACAGAGGGATTTCGGGCAGGGCGATCGGCCGCGACCCTGTGGCGATGATCGTCCTGGGAGCCGTAGCGTTTGCCTTTCTTCAAATTTTCCAGGAATTTGGCGGCATTGCTCGGGGTCTTGCTGGAGAGAGTCCCCGTCCGATACAGCCGCCGCCGAGCTCCGGCTCACGGTTGACGAGGCATACCCTGGCCCCGAGCTGAGCAGACCGAAGGACGGCGGAGATCCCGGCCTCCCCTCCGCCGATGATGATCAGGTCATAATCGCTCATTGCTCTTCTTTGATCGAACAGCCGTTTTCCTGGGCGATCATCCTTGGAGAGCATATCGTCTGGTTTGACTGGATGTCAAGGAAGCTTCTCTGCCTCTTCGCGGGAGGGAGGACTCTGCGGGAGCGGCGCGAAAAATCGAAGGTCCCGAGTTCTTCCGGTCGAGTTATCATCTTTCTCGCCGGATCTTTTTCAGCCATGGCTCTCCTTCATCCCACTCGGAAAGGACGAGCATGAAGTAAGCGTTGTGAGGCAGCCACGGCTCATTGGTCGGCCAGCCGTTCCCTTCGAGATCCAGGTAGGGACGATCGGTCTCGGGCGCCTGTCGGATGATTCCGTTGCAGATCGCTCCGGGAACGCGACCTTCCTTGCCGTTCGGAATTTGATCATAGCGATGATGATATTTTTTCAGGTGAACACTGCCGGCCGCCTCCATCATGCAGATGCCGAAGGGGTTGAGCCCGAAGACCCAATCGAGACAGCCCGCCGCCCGGTTTTTGACCTCGGCCGCCATCCCGGGCATCGCCCGGCTGATGAGCCGTCCCGCCCACGCTTGAGAGAGATACATCGAGTTCTGGCCGACATGCCACTCGTTCGGCAGATAGGGATAAAAAATGTCCTGGTCGCTCCATTTGGGAATGGCAAACGGCCGAAGCATTTTTCGCTCCCAGCCGTCGACATAACGCTTCAG
>CAZNVB010000040.1:0-6903 GCA_964576265.1 uncultured Eubacteriales bacterium
TTCCAGAATCTCGCCTACGAAAAACAGCTGGAGCTCAAGCAAAAGTATTTTCTTCGGACCCTCGAGACGATCGGACGTCTGGACCTTCAGGATGTCGCTCTCGAACCTATAACTCCCTCTCCGGACATCTTTTTTTACCGAAATAAGATGGAGTTCGCTTTTGGAAGCGAAGCGAGAGACATTGTCCTCGGGCTGCGGGAAAGAAGTTCGCCGCTTGATCCCTATCTCAAAAAAACAATCCGGCTGAATGAATGCCCGATTTTCAGCCGCGCTGTGAAGACCGTCTTCCCTGCCGTCCTCGAATTTGTCAGGGAAACAGGTTATCAATCCTATGATCCTCGGACCGGGTCGGGGCACTTCCGCAATCTCGTCCTTAGGGAAGGGAAATCGACCGGCGAGCTTATGGCCGTCTTGGTGGCGAAAAGCGGAATCTCGCCCGACCTCCGCCGTCTAACCGAAATCCTCGGGCCGCTCGTTACGAGCCTGTGCTGGGCGGAGAACGACCGGTTCTCCGACGTCGTGGACTTTTCCCGGATCAACCTCATCGCCGGCCGCGAATGGATTGAAGAACGGCTCGGCAACTTGAGATTCAAAATCTTCCCTCAGACGTTCTTCCAGCCGAATCCCTGCGGGGCGGAGGTTCTTTACCATCGAATCAGAAAAGAGGCTATTGATCTCAAGGCGCGGAGAGTGCTCGGGCTCTATTGCGGGCCGGGATCGATCGAGATTTTCCTCTCCGGCGCTGCGGCGGAGGTTGTCGGAATCGATTCGGAGACGGCCAACATCGCCGCGGCCGAGGAGAACGCCCGCCTGAACGGAATCACCGGCTGTCGCTTCATCAGAGGCCGGGTGGAAGGGGTCCTGAAAGAAAGGATGTTCGCCGGTTTCGACCTTCTCGTTCTTGACCCTCCCCGAGCCGGGATCAGCGGCAAAGCCATGAAGCACATCCTGGCCTTGAACATTCCCGGGCTAATCTTTGTTTCCTGCAATCCGGCTGCTTTTGCCCGCGACCTCCGCCTGCTGACTGAACAGGGTTATCGTCTTCGCCGGCTCGCCTGTTTCGATTTCTTTCCCCACACCCCCCACCTCGAATGCCTCGGCATTCTAACCCGATAAGAAGAAATTGACCGACAAAGAAGACATTCTTGAATCCGCGATTTTCTAATTATCGAGGGAGGGAGTTGTTTCCAGGGGGCGAAGATCCATTTGCCTGGTTGAGTTCATTTATGCTATAACTAGCGCCCGTGATTGTGGTGAAGATTTTTTCCCGGCCCGGTTCTTCTCTTTTCCGATATTTTGATCCCGGAGCCCGCAAACCTGGATAAAAGGAGCCAGCGATGGAATCTTTTCTTGATGATCTTGCCCAGCTCGTAGACAAAACGGCTTACAGCATCTGGTCCGTGCTCCTTTTTTTCCTTCTCGCGGCAGGGATTTGGCTGACCATCCGGACGCGGTTTGTTCAAGCCCGGCATCTCGGCGACGCCTTCAAGCTCATCTTCGCCGGATTTCTGGGGAAAAAATCTAGGATCAAGCGGGAGGGCGATGTCTCCCCCTTCGCTGCCCTCTCCACAGCCCTCGCCGCCACTGTCGGCAACGGAAATATCGCCGGCGTGGCCACGGCTCTGTTCACGGGCGGCCCCGGGGCGATTTTCTGGCTCTGGGTCTGCGGATTTGTCGGCATGGCGACGAAGTATTCCGAAGCGCTTCTGGGCGTGAAATTCCGCGAGCATTATCCGGACGGTTCGATCGCCGGCGGGCCGATGTACTATATCAAGAACGGCCTCAAATCGAAGAAACTGGCGACAATCCTCGCCCCGACGTTTGCCGTCTGCGGGTCCATCGCCACCCTTTTCGGCACCGGCAATATGATGCAGGCCAACCAGATGAGCCTCGCTTTCAACAGCGAATTCGGAGTCCCCAAATTCATCACCGCGATCATCATCACCTCGCTCGTCGCTCTGGTCATCATCGGCGGAATCAAGAGAATCGGATCGGTCGCCGACAAGATCGTGCCCCTGATGCTGATCGTTTACTTCGTTTGCGGGTTCATCGTCATCTTCTCTCACCTCAGCCATATTCCAGAAGTCATCGCTCTCATCTTCAAGCATGCGTTTTCCCCGATCGCCGCTGCCGGCGGGTTCGCCGGAGCGACGGTCAAAATGGGCATGCAAATGGGCTTCCGGCGCGGCCTTTTGACCAATGAGGCCGGTCTGGGCAGCGCGCCCATCGCCCACGCCGCCGCCCAGACCCCGTCTCCGGTCCATCAAGGGCTCATGGGAGTTGGAGAGGTGTGCATCGACACGCTCATCGTTTGCTCCATCACCGCCGTGATCAATATGGCGACTGGGATGTGGCAGAGCGGGCTCAACGGAGCGGCCATGACCGCGGCTTCGTTCTCCAAAGTCCTGCCGCTTTTCGGCGGCCTCGTCGTCGCCCTGTCGTCTTTTCTTTTCGGCTACACGACGCTTATCGGCTGGTATTATTACGGCGAGCAGTGCATGAAATATCTCTTCGGGTTGAAAGTCACGCTCCCCTACCGAGTGATCTACGTCGGCCTCTGTTTTATCGGGGCCATCATTTCAATCGAACTTGTCTTTTACATCGGAGACATCGCCAACGCCTTCATGGCCATCCCAAATCTTATCGCCCTCTTTCTCCTGAGCGGCGTGGTGGCGCGGACGAGCCGGGAATTCTGGAAAAAATACAAGCGGATCGAAGACTTCAAGGACTGATCGCCCGGCCTGAAACACGCTCCTTCTGACGGCTGCCCTCCGGAAAAAGCAGGCCAAAAAACGCCGCCGCTGGGGGAAGGACGGAGGAGTTTCTACTTCACCCTAACCGGGAAGGGCGGCCGAACAAGCTTTTTCGGCGGGTTCGCCTTCAACTCTTCCAGGACGACCTCGATCGCCTTTTCGAGCTGGGGATCGCGGCCGGCGGCCACTTCGGCGGGCCATTGCTCGACTTCGATGTCCGGCGGCACGCCCTCGTTCTCGACGATGAATCCTTCCTCGGTCCAGATGGCCAGGTTGGGAGCCGTGACCGTCCCTCCATCCATCAGGACCGGAAACCCGAGGATGCCGACTAGGCCGCCCCAGGTCCGCTTTCCGACGAGCTTCCCCAGCCCGAACTTGCGGAACATCCAGGGCAGAAGGTCTCCGCCGCTTCCGGCGACCTCGTTGATCAGCATGACCTTGGGTCCGGGAATCATGGCGCTCGGCGTCCGGTAGTCGTGGCCGTAGCGGGTGGCCCACATGGCGATCAACGGCCGCCTCAGGATATCGATGTAATAATCGGCCAGCGAACCGCCACCGTTGAACCGCTCATCGACGATGATGGCCTCTTTGTGCGCCTGGGGGAAGAAATAGCGCTTGAAGTAAAGATGGCCGAGCGTCGAGGTGTTGGGGACGTAGACATAAGCCACCCTCCCGCCTGTCGCCTGATCCACCTTCTTCAGGTTGCCCTCGACCCAGTCGCGGTTCCGCAGAGCGGACTCGCTGGCGATGGGCACGACCTTGACCGTCCGCGATCCCTGCCCCTCCGGGTTCGGCCCGACGGTGATCTCGACAATCTTATCGGCGGTGTTTTCAAACAGGCTGTAGAGGTTCGTCGGCGGCCGCAAGTCTTTTCCCTCAACCGCAAGCAGGTATTCCCCTGCCCGGACGTCCACCCCCGGTTCGGTCAGCGGCGATCGAAGCTCCGGATTCCAGTTCAGCCCGCCGTAGACTTTCTTGAACCTGTAGCGGCCGTTTTCGATCGTATAATCGGCCCCCAACAGGCCGCCGGCTACGCGCCTGGGTTCGAAAAGGACATCTCCCCCGCCGCTGTAGCTATGCCCGACGGCCAGTTCGCTGCACAGCCACTGGATGAGGCGGCCGAGGTCGTTCCGGCAGCTCAGGTCGGGAAGGAAAGCGGCGTACTTCTCTTTCATCGCCGGCCAATCCGCACCGTGCATGTTGGGATCATAGAAATAATCGCGATTGATCCGCCAGACTTCGTGAAAAATCTGCTTCCATTCGGCCGGCGGATTGACCCGCACTTCGATCCCCTCGACATTGAGTTTTCCTTTTCCCGGCTCTGGTTTTCCCGTTGTCGGGACAATCCAATATGAGTTGCGGAGAGAATAGAAAATTTTCTTCTTGTCCGCAGAGATCTCGTAGCGCTCGGCTTCCGGGATGACCGTTTCATCCTTTCGCTGCTTGATGTCGTAGCGATGGAGGGCCGCCGTCGAAGTGCGACCGTAAGCGACTCCGCCCTCCGTTCTCGTCTCTTCCAGGTAATAGACCTGTCCTTCCTCTCCCACCTGGAGATTCCAGTGGAAAGCGCGGGAGACGGGAATGGCCAGGATTCGATGGTCGAGCCCATCGAAATCGATCTTGAATTTTTCCGCCGGCTTATCCTCCGGTTTTTTGTCCCCGCCCCCGGGCCGCTCGCTCTCCTCTCCTTTCTTTTCCCCGGCGAGTCTCTCTTCCGGTTTTTCTCCCCCCTTCTCCTCCGATGCCTTCTCCTCGTCGCTTTCCTTGGCCAACGGCGAGGGAAGATCTTTCCGCAGAACCGCCACATAAACCCCATTTGTCATCCGCATGTCGACGTTGGACAGGTCGAACCAGTTTTTGACCGGGCCGGCGTCGGTCGAGACGAAGAAATACAGATATTTCCCGCTCTTATCAAACACTGGGTTGCTCGCTTCGCTCAGCCCATCGGTGATGGGATAAGACCTATCTTCCTCGAGCGAATAGACATAGACTCGCTGAAAAGACGCTTTCGTGTTCAGGGTGTAGGCGATCCACTTCGAGTCAGGTGACCAGCTCGCCGCGATCCCTCTTGTCCCCGCCGGCCCGTAATAGTATTCTGTCCCGATCTTTCTCGCCTCGCCGTTTCCGAGGTCGATCCAGTAGAGGCTCCAGGAGTTATCCGCGAAAGCGATCTTTTTGCTGTCCGGAGACCAGACGGGCGAATCATAGTAGCCCGCTCCGCGAAGCTTATAACGCTTCGGCTCGCCCTTTCCGTCCTGGCTGCCGACGAAAAGCTCATATTCTCCCGAAGCGTCGCTGAAATAGGCGATTGATTTCCCGTCGGGCGACCAGACGGGCGATCGCTCGTGGACGGCCGTCGTGTTCGTGATATTCCGGAAGTCTCCTTTTTCGGCCGGAACGGTGACGATCTCGCCTCGAAACTCGAAAACAGCCCGCGCCCCGGAAGGCGAGATTGACGCTCCCCGTACCCACTGAACCCCCCGGACATAACGCTCACGGAGCTCGAGCAGGTCGGCGGCGATCCCGATCGTGATTTTCCGGCTCTTCGACGAGGCCGGGTCAAAAACGTGGAGATAGCCGGCGCGCTCGAAGATGATCTCCCCCCCGCCAATCGAAGCGCCGGTCACGGGAAAATCGGCAAATTTCGTCTCCTGTTTGACTTCCTTGGATTTCAAGTCATAGGAGAAGAGGTTGAATTCGCCGTTCCGGTCGGAAAGGAAATAAATCTTGTCGCCCAACCACATCGGCCGGACATCGTTCGAGCGGCCCTTGGGCTGGGGAATTTTCTCGACGGAAAAATCCGCCATGTCCAGGATCCAGATCTCCGAGACCCGGCCGCCGCGATAGTGCTTCCACTGAACAAAGGCATCGGGAAGAGGATTATAGGCCATCCGTTTGCCGTCGGGAGAAACGGCCGCCCGAAAGATCGCCGGAATCGGCAGCTCCTCGGGGAATCCGCCGTCGACAGAAACGCGAAAAAGCCGGATTTCTGAAAGGTTCGCCGAGTTTCGATTCGAGGTGAAATACACCCAGCGACCGTCGGGGCTGAAGCACTGCGCGGCATCGCCGACGGGATGCCAGGTCAGGCGGCGGGGGACGCCACCTTCCGATGGAATAAGGTAGACATCCACGTTGCCCTCATATTGAGCGCTGAAAGCGATCCACTTCCCGTCCGGAGAATAAACGGGACTCGATTCAACTCCGATATCCGATGTCAACCGCCGCGCGTTTTGCCCGTCTCGGTCGGCCACCCAGAGGTCGTTCGCATAGACAAAAGCAATCTGCGTGGGGCTGATCGCCGGCTGGGCCAAAAACCGGGTGTCCCTGGCGTTGATCCCTCGGGCCGGCAAGGCGAAAAGGACCAGGGACAAAACGACGGATAAAACCGGCAGAAAACAGGAACGTTTTTTCATTTTTTCTCCTCCTTTTCAAAGCAAACCGCGGCCAAAATCCAGGCAGAAACCGATCGATCCGCCCTGATTTGAACATCAGGAACGCCACTGCCGATCAAACTCCAAGACCCCGGATATCCGAACAGAAAAGCGCCAAACTCATGTTTTGATCTTACTAATGATACGCTTTGCCCAGAGGAAAGGTTCTCAAGACCGGTTTGCCATCACTTGAAGATATTCAAAAACACGGTGATGATCACGGCGTTGGTAAAGTCGATGAAGAACGCCCCGACCATGGAAGCGACCAGAAAGGCATGCCTGGCGCTGCCGTATTTTTCGACGATCGTCTTCATCGTGGCCATCGCATTGGCCACGGTCCCCATCATGAACCCGAAAAACCCGACGCTCATCACAGCCGACTGGTAGTCGCGGCCCATGAGCCGGAAGATCGGTCCGACGCTGACAATGGAAACCAGAATCAACTGGCCGACGAGGATCAGGAGGAGCGGCAGGACAAGTCCCGACAGCTCCCAGAGTTTCAGCGTCATCAGCGCGATGGCCAGAAACAGGGAAAGAGAAACATGACCGATGTCGTCGATCGTCCGCTGGGAAAGCTTCAGCCAACCGGTCAGGTCATCAAAGTTCCGGAGAAAAGCGGCCACGAACATCGCGCCGACATAAGCCGGCAGCGTGATCCCCAGCCTGGTGAACTGGTGACTGAGCCACGATCCGGCCCACATGGCGACGAGAATAATCAC
>CAZNVB010000041.1:0-9028 GCA_964576265.1 uncultured Eubacteriales bacterium
CTCCCCGATAAAGACAGCGCTCATCAAGGCAATCAGGATCGGCGTCACCGTCATGACCAGAGATGTCGTCGAGGCCGTGGTTCGGCTGATTCCGTTGATGAACAGGACCTGATAGAAGGTGTTGCCGATGATTCCCAGCCCAGCGAGAAGCCAGAAGTCCTGCTTGCGCACCGAAATCCGGCCTTCCTTTTTATAAAGAAAAAGGAGGAGGAGCAACGAGGCGATCGTCAACCGGGGGCCGTTGAAACCATGAGGAGAAAATTCGCGCAGGGCGATCTTGATGACCGAGAAATTGACCGCCCAAAACAGGACGGCCAGAAGCATCAGGAGGTCGGTGGTCCCGAAGCGGCTGGAATTTTCGTTATTCGCCACGGCGCAACGGAAGAAAAGGGTATCTGCTATGATTTCGGGTTTTGGTCGGAACGCGGATAGCGAGCTTCGACAACGGACTTGATTCCTCCTCTCGGGTTGAACTCGCCGGTCACGACGGCGCTCGAAGGACGGCAGGCGGCGACGATATCTTCCAGAATCCGGTTGACCGCATTTTCGTAGAAAATCCCCAAGTTCCGGTAGCCCTGGATATAATTTTTCAGCGACTTGAGCTCCAGGCAGGAACTCCTGGGTCGGTAGCGGATCCTGATCAGCCCGAAATCGGGCTGGCCGGTCTTGGGACAAACGGAAGTAAACTCCGGAATCTCGATGCAGATTTCGTAATCGGGAAACTGGTTGGGAAACGTCTCGAGGTGCGGCAGGCGGGCCTTGAGTCCCGCTCTCGCTTCTTTCTCTCCGTACGATTTTTTCGCCATCGGCATTTCCTCGGTCTCCCGGTCAGTATACCGGAACAGCGGGAGGATGACAACGGGCGGACCCACAGCCTGGAAGGATTTGCCGGCGCGGGATTTTCTTAGAACGAACGCGGCCGACTTGCCTTTTCGCTTCCCGTCATCTATTCTTTAGCTTCGGTTTTTATCACGTCTCCGCGAAGATTTCAGATCGAAGCGGCGGACTCAGGAGATTCGACGATGGACAAATGCCGGAGCGAGAAGAATCTGAAAAACTGCAATTGTTCCTACGAACCCTGCAGCCGGAAGGGCCTCTGCTGCGAATGCCTGGCCTATCATTGGGCGCAGCGGGAACTCCCGGCCTGCTTGTTTCCTGATGCCGTCGAAAGGACCTACGACCGCTCGCTCGGCCGGTTTATTTCGCTTTATCAAAACAAGTGCTAAAGCGCAAAAGCTTGGATCGACGCTTGCCCCGCCGAGCCGCGTCAAAGAGGATGCGGACATCCCGGAGCGCCGCCCGTGGGACTGCAGGAAAAAAGACGGCTGTCCGGCACGTCTATGGGCCTGTGCCGTCGCGCCGCTTCGGATTTTCTCTGGGCGTAGACATCATCCCTTTCAAACACTGCTCTTTGAGCTGCATCTATTGCCAGCTCGGAAGGACCCGGCGCAAGACCTCCCGTCGGGCAAGTTTCTATCAAGAAGAAGAAATCCTGGCTCAGGTCCGGGAAGCCCTGCGGAGCCGCCGGCCCATCGACTTCGTGACCTTTTCGGGCTCCGGAGAGCCGACGTTGAATACCCTCCTCGGCCGTGTCATCCGCCGGATCAAGAGCCTGACCTCGATTCCAGTGGCCGTCCTGACCAACGGCACTCTCCTTTCCCGCCCACTCGTCCGCCGGGCCCTTCTCGAGGCGGATGTCGTCGCCCCCTCGCTCGATGCGGCGACACCGGCCTTGTTCAGGAAGGTCAACCGGCCTCCTGCCTCCATGAAAATCGATGAAATCATCTCCGGGCTGGAAAAATTCCGGCGTCAATTCAAGGGGCAGATCTGGTTGGAGGTCATGCTCATCAAGGGAGTCAACGACTCGGCCTCGGCGATCTCGGCCCTGAAGAAAGCGATATCCCGCATCCACCCGGACAAGATTCATCTCAACACCGTCGTCCGCCCCCCGGCTGAAAAGAAGGCCCGACCGCTCTCTCCCGCGGCGCTCGAAAAAATCAAGCGGACCCTTGGAGAACGGGCCGAGATCATCGCCGAATTCAAAAAGAAAGCCCGCCCCGGAACCGAACAGGAAATCCGCTCGGCCATTCTGGCGATGGCGAGAAGACGACCGGTGACCTTGAAAGATATGGCGGTCGCCCTCGGGGAAAACGAGGCCCGGCTTCTCGCCCACCTCGACTTCCTCGAATGCCGGGGCCGGATCCGCCGCCTTAAACACGGCCGAGCCCTCTTCTATCAATCGAACGAGCAGGCCGATGAATAATTTCTTGTTTTCATTGGATTAAAATTGTGCTAACCTAAGTCCTTAAGAAAGAGGGATCGCCTTCAGAAGAGATCGTTTCGAGCCATTCGAACTCTCCCGTGATTCGAGGGGGGCCTGCCTCTTCAGCTCAATTTTATCAATCTCATAAGCGGAGGAAAGATTGATGTACGAGACGACCCATTTTCCCAAAGCCCGGTTCTACTGGCACGAAGGGAAATTTTACGATTGGTCCGAAGCTCATCTCCATCCGATGAGCCATGCCCTCCACTACGGCAGTTCGGTCTTCGAGGGCATCCGCGCCTACGAAACCGACCAGGGTCCGGCCATCTTCCGTCTTCGGGAGCACGTCGACCGTCTCTTCCACTCCGCCGCCGTGGCCAAAATGAAAGTCCCTTACACCAAAAGAGAGGTCGCCGAAATCATCAAGGAGACGATCAGGAAAAACCGCCTCGGCTCGGCTTACATCCGTCCTCTTCTTTATTTTGCTTACGGGAATCTCGGCCTGGTCCCCAAATTCTGTCCGGTCGAGCTCACCGTCGCCACCTGGGAATGGGGCGCCTATCTCGGAGAAAAAGCCGTCAACGGCGTCCGTGTCTATCTTCTCCCCTGGAAGAGAATCCATCACAGCCAGCTCGACATGACGGCCAAGCTCGGCGGCGCCTATATCCAATCGACGATCTGCGGTCTCGAAGCCAGGAGCCGCGGCTGCGACGAAGCCGTCTTCCTCAACCTCGAAGGGCGAATCGCCGAGGGTCCGGGAGAAAACATTTTCATCTATAAAAACGGGGTGCTGAAGACAAACGACAAAACCGAGTCCATTCTCGAAGGCATCACCCGAACGAGCCTGATCGAGATCGCCCGGGATCTTGGAATCAAGACCCGCATCGGGCCCATTCGGAAAGAGGAATTTTTTCAGGCCGACGAGGCGTTTTTCACCGGAACGGCGGTCGAGGTCGTAGCCATCACTCATGTCCAGGACGGCTCCCGGCCGCAGGTCAAGCCGAAGACCTACCGGCTCGGCGACGGAAAGCCGGGACCGATTTCCACCCGGTTGAGAAACGCCTATCTGGACGCCGTCCGAGGAAAAATCAAGCCCTACAAGAAGTGGCTGACCACCATTTGAGCCGAATGTCGGCAGACTGTTCGCCCGACGGAGCAGCGAGGCCGGCCGTGAACAAACGTATCCCGGAGAAGATTATTTTTCAGCCTATCGGAGTTATCCACTCGCCGTTCAAGAACCCGGAAGATATCGACCCGTCGAGGAATGTCCGTCCGGGAGGGTTCTCCAGGATCGCCGGGGAGATCGAGATTTTTCAGCCTTATTCCGCCGGCCTGAAAGACATCGACGGCTTTTCTCATCTCATCGTTCTCTTTGCTTTTCACCGCTCCAGGGCCGGCAAGCTCAGGGCGACACCGCCCTTTCAAACGCAGGCCAGAGGAATTTTTTCTACCCGATCGCCCCACCGTCCCAACCCCATCGGCATGACCGTCGTTCGCCTCCGCGGCCGCCGCGGAAACATTCTTCACGTCTCGGGTGTGGACATGCTCGAGGGAACGCCGGTCTTGGATATCAAGCCTTACACACCCAAAGACCGTCGGCGCGTCTTTCGACGCGGCTGGATGAAACGCGGGGAAAGAAAACAAGGCCGGCCGAAAAACGGCCGCCCGGAATAGACACGGAGTCGAATTTCTCCTGAGGTTCGCTCCGAAAAAACAAAGGAGGCTTCCTTCATGCTGAAGCTTGGCGCCTTAGTGTTCGTTTTATCTTTCCTTCTCGTCCCGCCTCTTCCGGGACAGAACTCGGACATTTTCCCCTACTCGTGGAAGGTCGAAGAGCTCGAGAACGGGCTGAGAATCGTCTCCATTCCGCTGAATAACCCGAACATCATCTCTTACTACACGATCGTCCGCGCCGGGTCGCGAAATGAGGTCGAGCCCGGAAAATCGGGCTTCGCCCACTTCTTCGAGCACATGATGTTCAAAGGGACAAAGGCGATCCCCCGTCCGGCGTACGACGATTTCCTGACCCGCCTGGGAGCCGGGACAAACGGCTTTACCTCGGATGACCTGACCTGTTATTTTGTCGTCTTCGCCGGGCGGGAAAACCTGGAAGCCGTCGTCCGAACCGAAGCCGATCGCTTCATCAACCTTTTCTATGATGAAGAGATGCTCAAGACCGAAGCTCCGGTCATCGAAGGCGAATATTACGCCAGCGTCTCGAGCCCGGAGCGGCGCCTGGCCGAAACCCTGCGCGACGCCGCCTTCGTCCGACATTCCTACAAACACACGACTCTCGGCTACCTGGCCGATATTCAGGACATGCCCAACCAGTATGAGTACAGCCGGCTGTTCAAAAAACGATTCTATGCCCCCGACCAAACGATCCTCCTCGTCGCCGGTGATTTTGATCACGCCCAGTTGATGGAGATGGTGAAAAAATATTATGGCGACTGGGAAAGATCCAACTACATTCTGGAAACGCCGCTCGAGCCGCCCCAGACCGAGATGAAAAGAGTTCATTATTCCTGGCCGACGCCGACCCTTCCCCGGCTGGCCGTCGCTTTCCACGGCCCGGCTTATTCCGATGAGAAGATCGACAAAGCGGCGCTCGACCTCCTGGCCGAAGCGGCCTTCTCCCGTTCCTCGCCGCTCGTCCAGAGGCTCGTTGTCGAGGAGCAAAAATGTCAGTCCCTCGGGGCGAGTTTCCCCGACCGGCGCGACCCCTATCTCTTCACCATTCAGGCGGTCGTCAAGAAAGACGAGGACCTGCCTTATGTGGAGAGCCAGATTTTTCAGGAAATCGAACGATTCAAGGCGGAGCCGGTGGCCTCCGACAGGCTGGCCGAGATCAAATCCAACCGCAGGTACACGATGGCCGGCGCCCTCGAGACGACGGACGGCCTCGCCGGGACGCTCGTCGGCTATCTCAGCCTGACCGCCGACCCCGGGACGCTCAATCGTCTTTTCCGACTCTACGACCGGATCACGCCGGAGGACATCATGATCATGGCGAAGAAATATTTCGTTAAGGAAAACTGTACGATCGCCACTCTGAGCGGAGGAAAAACCCAATGAAAAAACTCGCTCCCTATCCCTGGCTGGGAATTTTCCTCGTCGGAATCATCGGTCTCGCTGCCGCCTGCGGCAAACAGAACCCGAACCGGCTGAGCACAGAACTCTTGCCTGTCGAGGGCCAGCCTCTCATTCACCTCAAGGTTCTTCTCAAGGTCGGTTCGGCCAACGACCCGACGAACAAAGAAGGCCTGGCCTATCTGACATTCAATCTGCTGGCGAACGGAGGAACGAGGACGAAATCCTACCAGGAAATCGCCCGCCTGTTCTATCCGCTGGCCGCGACGATCAGCCTTCGGGTGGACAAAGAAATGTCCGTCTTTTCGGGAACGATCCACCGCGACAACCTGGAAAAATTTTATGCCGTCTTCAAGGAAATGCTGCTCGACCCCGGGTTCAGAGAGGACGATTTTATCCGCCTCAAGACCAACCAGCTCAATTTCCTCCGGAAGACGCTGGTCGGCAACATGGACGAGCAATTCGGCAAGGAAATTCTGAACCTGATGCTCTACGAAGGCCATCCCTACGGCCATCACGACGCCGGGAGCGTGGAAACGGTCGAAGGGATCACGCTCGACGAAGTCAAGGCGTTCTATAAGGACCAGATGGTCCAGGGTAATCTCGTCATCGGCCTGGCCGGAGGGTATCCGCCCGATTTCCCGGACAGGATGGCCGCCGATTTTTCTGTCCTCCCGGAAAGCTTCACGCCGCGCCTCAGCCTGCCGAAAACCCGGCGACCCGACGGCCTTCGATTCATTCTGGCGGAGAAACAGACTCCGGCTACGGCGATTTCCATGGGATTCCCGATCGACCTGACCCGTGCCGACCGGGATTTCTTCGCTCTCTGGATCGCCGGGGCGCATTTCGGCGAGCACCGCCAGCACCTCTCCCATCTCTTTCAGAAAATTCGCGAGGAACGGGGTCAAAACTACGGCGATTACGCCTACATCGAGCACTTCGTCCAGGGCCGGGACAAATTCCCCGATACGAATTACTGCCGCCAGCAGCAGTATTTTTCCATCTGGATCAGGCCGCTGGCCAACTCCAACCGCCACTTCGTCATCCGTCAGGCGCTGCGGGAATTGAGAAAGCTCATCGAGGAGGGAATTTCCGAGGAACGCTTCGAGCTCACCAGGACCTATCTCCTGAATTACACCAAGCTCTATGCGCAGACCCTCGATGAGCGGCTCGGCTGGCAGATTGACTCCCACTATTACGGCTATAAGGATTTTCTGGCCGAAGCTCAGGCCGAGCTGGCGAAAGTCAACCGCCAGGACGTCAACCGCGCCATCAGGAAATACCTCAATTTCGAAAACCTCGATATCGCCGTCATCACCCAGGACGCCGAAGGCCTGAAAAAGGCCCTGGTCGAAAACCTTCCTTCTCCCATCACCTATGCCAACCCGAATATGCCGAAAAACATTCTCGATGAGGATCTGATCATCCAGGCCTATCCGCTCCATGTCAGGCCGGAGAACGTCCGGATCATCCCGGCGGCGGAATTTTTCAAGAAACCAGGGATCCCCGGCGAGCCTTGATACTCGACGGTCTTCTCATTAAAAAGTTTATTGAAGAAAGCCGGAAAAGAGGCCCGAGCGACAATGAGAAGCCGAAAGAAAAAGAAAGCGCCGGGGAATGACTGGACAAGGACAGAAATCGCGCTCTTCGCAAAACTCTCTTCTCCCGCCAGGATCCAGAATTACCTCAACCGCCTGGACTATGATTCCGACTACGGAGCCCGTTCGCCCCGCTGGGTGATCAGGGAGAAGAAAGCGCACTGCTTCGAGGGCGCCCTCTTCGCCGCCGCCGCCCTGCGCTGGCTCGGTCATCCGCCGCTCCTCGTCGACATCCGCTCCTGGAACGATGACGACCATGTCCTCGCCGTCTTCAAAGAGCGAAATCACTGGGGAGCCGTCGCCAAATCCAACTACACCGTCCTTCGTTTCCGCGAGCCCGTCTACCGGAGCCTGCGCGAGCTCGTGATGTCCTATTTCGACGTCTATTTCAACCCCATCGGCCAGAAGACGATGCGAAGTTATTCTCTTCCTCTCGATCTTTCCCGATTCGACAACCGCCATTGGATGACGACCGACGAAGATTTGGAGTATATCGGCGACAAGCTCAATGCCGTCAAACACATCCCAGTCCTCTCGCCGGCGATGATCCGCTCGCTTTCGCCGGCTGATCGGGACCTGGTGAGAGCGGGCTTGCTGGGGGCGAACCGCCAAGGCCTGTTCAAGCCGAGAAAAGGCTGATCATCCGGCGGCGCCTTCCATGAAGGCATAGGTCAGGATATGGCCGATGATCATGAAGCCGTCTTCGAGCCGTCCCATATGGCGGCCGGGGACGCCGAGATGGAGCGCGACGAGATCCTTGAGACGGCCCCCATCCGCCCGGGTCATTCCGATCGTCCGACAGCCGATGCTGTTGGCATATTCGACCGCCTTTAAGACATTCGGGCTCTCGCCGCTCCCGCTGATGGCCAAAAGGAGATCGCCTTTCTGGGCGAAGTTGCGGAGCGGCTCGACGAACACGCACTCATAATTGACGTCGTTGGCGTAGGCGGTAAGAGTGGCCAGGTTGTCGGCCAGGCTGATCACTTTGAAACGCGACGGGCGGCCGTAAGAGGCCCCTTTGACAAAATCCACCGCCAGGTGCGAAGCGATCGAAGCGCTGCCGCCGTTACCGCAGATAAAAACCGTCCGACCGCTGTCCCGGGCTTCTTTCAGCCAGCCGACCGCCTTCCAGATCGAATGCGGATCGAGCCCGGCAAGCGTATCCTTCAGAGCCTCAAGATAATCGACGACAAACTTCATGGCCGCTCCTCCCTTCATTTTTGGCTGAGCCACATCTCCAGCCTCGGCGCCAGCTCCTCCGGCGCCGCGGTCCCGGTGGTCGCCAGCTCCTGGACCGTGATCGAAGCCACGAGGTTGGCGAGGAGCGCCGCCTCCTCGAGGCTCGCGCCGGCGCAAAGAGCGAGGAGGCCGCCCGCGGTGGCGCTGTCCCCCGCCCCCGTGGGATCGGTCGGCTCAGGGACTTTGACCCCCCGAACAAGAGCCGGTGCCGGATCGCTGATCCAGATGCCCTTCTGGCCCGCGGTGACAAAGACCGGCCGTCCGGTTCGCTGACGCAACGCGGCGAGGGCCTGGATGATGATTTCTTCATCTTCCTCTTCCACTCCCGAAGGGAAGATCTGTCGAACCGCCTCGCGGGTGTTCACCTTGATCATCACATCGTGAAAGAGGCCGATTTTCGACCGGCTGTCGGCCCAGAAGAACTTTTCCGGATAGCGCCGGGCAAGCTCGGCCAAAAATTCCCTGACCCGCGCGGTGATCACGCCGCAATCTTCCTCCTCCACCTGGTCCTGGACCGCCAGGCCGTCGAGACGGGGCATCAGCCGCTCCAGATGGCCGATGATTTTTTCCTGCACTTCGATCGGCGTCGGCCGCCGGTTCTTGGTGTCGTAGCGCTCGTGTTCGCCGAAAAGGCTGGGATTGGAAATATCTCTCGGCTTCAGGTAGGTCGGAGTGAACCTCTCCGGAATCTTGAGCAGGCCCTCGATCCGGCAGCCGAGCCGTTGGAGATCCCGGCGCAGCTCGTAGCCTTCGCCGTCATCGCCCGTCATGCCGATAACATGAAGTTCGCCGACGCCCAGGGAAACCAGGTTGTTGACGATCGTGCCGGCCGCGCCCG
>CAZNVB010000042.1:0-4546 GCA_964576265.1 uncultured Eubacteriales bacterium
TGATCGAAGTGCCGGCGGCCGCGGCGATCACCGACATCCTGGTCAAGGAAGTCGATTTTCTGAGCATCGGGACGAACGACCTCATTCAGTACCATCTGGCCGTCGACCGGTCGAACGAATTCGTCTCCTACCTTTTCAAGCCCCTCCATCCTTCCGTTCTGAGACTCCTTCAATTCATCATTTCCACCGCCCTGCGCGAGGGCAAGGAGGTGGCCGTCTGCGGCGAGATGGCCGCGGATCCGCTCTCCGCCCTCGTCCTTCTCGGGTTCGGCCTGCGGCATTTCAGCATGAACCCGATTTTCATCCCCCGGGTCAAGAACGCCCTCCGCTCGGTCGAGCTCGGGACGGTGGAGAAGGCCGTCGAGGAAGCGATGAGCTTGAAGACGGCTCAGGACATCGAGGAACACATCATCGAGAAGATCCTGGTGAAGCACCCGAAGGCGTTTCTCACCGGCCAGGTGATGTGAGGCGGCCGTAGTCGTCCTTGAGGCGGACGATGTCCTCTTCCCCCGAACATCCGAACCACAGCTCCATCACCCGCCCCGGGCGGCGGCCGACGCAGCGGAGGCGGTGAGGCGTCTTCTCGGGAATGAAAATTTCCTCCCCCTTTTTCAGCCGTCTCGTCCGTGCGCCGAGCGTCAGCTCGAGCCCCGGGTCGAGGACGACCCAGTATTCCGAGCGCCGCTTATGATACTGGAGGGAGAGCGCCGACCCCGGCCTGACGGTGATGATCTTGAGGCTTGTCGCTCCGCCGAGCGGAAAAGAGCGGAATTTCCCCCACGGTCTTCGGTCTTCGGCAATCCCGGCTTCGATCCGGGCTTTCGCCCGCTCAGAACGGGACTTCGTCGTCACCCCCGCCCTCATCCTGGAAGCCCGGCTCTTCTTCGGCCGGCAGGTCGGCCACCGCCGCCGCGGCGGGCTCGGAGGGGAAGGCCTCGATCTCGGCGGCTTCCTCGCGCTTCCCGAGGAGGATGATGTTCTGGGCTTCGATCTCCGTCGTCGACCGCTTGTTCCCGTCGCGGTCCTGCCAGGCGCGCGTGCGGAGCTTTCCCTCGATGTAGACCTGCTTTCCCTGGACCAGGAATTTCTCGCAGAATTCGGCCAGTTTTCCCCAGGCGATGATGCGGTGCCATTCGACCCGGTCCTGGGTCTCGTTCGTCGTCGGGTTGAAGGAGCGTTCGTTCGTCGCCAATGAAAAACGGGCCACGGCGCGCTCCTTCTGGGGGAGGTACCGGATTTCGGGTTTGCCGCCCAGCCGTCCGATCAGGATGACTTTGTTCAGGCTGTTGATATCCCTCATTTGGCGCTCAATTCCTTGATTTTATCCTGAGCGATCCGCGATTCCTCTTCCATGGGGTATTTGCTCATCAGGAGCTTCAGGGTAACGATCGCTTCGTCCTTTCTCCCGAGTTCACCGAGCGCGATTCCCTTTTTCAGGTAGGACGCGGCAGTCTTATCGCTCTGCGGATAGAGGAGGATCAGGTTGTTGAATTCCTCGATGGCCGCCGCGAAATTTTTCTGGCTGAACAGGCACTCGCCGATCCAGTAAAGGGCGTTGTCGGCCAGCGGGCTGTCCGGGAAAGCCTGACGGTAGACTTTGAAGCCTTCGACGGCCAGGTCGAAGTTGCCCTTGAGATAATCGGAATAGGCCGAGTTGTAGACTTCCTGCGGCGATAAGGAGGAAGTCTGAGGCGGCGGAGATTCCGGCTTCTGCTGCGGCGGCGCCGCTTTCTTTTCTTCCCCGGGCTTCTTCTCTGGCGGCGCCGGCTCCGCCACCCCCGCCGGCTGGACCGGGGCGCCCTTGAGAGTCAGCACATCCTCCGCCGTCCGCGTCAGGACCTGATTCATCTGGTCGAGCTTATCGAGGACGTATTGATACTGGGTGGGAATGTTCTTGATTCCCTCCTGAACGCCGGACTGGTCGGACTGGAGAAGCCGAACGAGCGCCTGGAGGTCCCGGACCTGGGATTTCAGCGTTTCGATGGCCTCCGCGGCCAGGCCGATTTTTTCTTCTAGGGCGAAGAGCTGCTTTTTCAGGACCTGGATGTCCTCATAGATCAGCTCGTAAGCTTTTTTGCTTCGGTCCTGGGCCGAGGCCGAGGCAAGGGTCGCGGCGAGGAAGAAAAGACTCCACCCCGCCCGCTTGATGTTCATCGAAAAGACGTCATTTCTCGATGACGAGAAATTGGGCTCTCCTGTTTTTCTGCCAAGCGACCTCGTTGTGTCCGGTGTCGAGAGGCTGGCTCTTGCCGTAGGAGATGATCCTCATCCTATCCTGCGGGACGCCGAGCGAAACGAGATAGTCGAAGGTGCTCCGCGCCCTCTTTTCCCCCAGGGCGAGGTTGTACTCTTCGGTTCCCCGCTCGTCGCAGTGGCCCTCGATCAGGATTTTGGCGCTCTTGAATTTTTTCAGCCAGGCGGCGTTCGCCTCGAGCACCGGCTTGGCGTCCTCGCGGATGAAGAAGCGGTCGTAGTCGAAATGGATCATTTTCAGGGGAGCTTCGAGGTTGATTTCATCGAGGGATTTGGACATGAAGATTTCCTCTTCGGTCAGCGCGGGCTTCTTCACGGCGGCGGCTTCCTCAGCCTTTTCCACCTTGGGCTGTTCTTTGGCCGGAGGAGCCGGCGGAGCGGGCTGGGTTTTGACCTTGGGCTTGCAGCTTACGGAAAAGAGAAAGATGAGAGCGCAGGCCAAGACAAGGATGAAGGCTTTTCGACTCATGATTCGTTCTCCTCCTTTGAATCTCATAGAGTTTCTGCCAGGCGCTTCGGCGCCCGCCCAATTTTAACGGACTCCCGTTTCTCTTGTCAAATAAAAATTTTCTATACAACTTGACACGCCAAGGCGATCTTTATATATTTATGCCTCAATTGGGCTAACCAATTTAGGTTAAATGAGGATTGATGAGAAATCTTCTGAGAATTTTGCCGGGCTTGTATCTACGGTTTATTTGCGTTTAATGTAGGGGGGTGGGGGTAAAGCTGCCGTCGGTATCAACGGCAGCCGAGAATTAGCGTTGAGGTTTTTTGCTGATTGAGCTGGAAGCACATCAGGCAGAAGCTCGGCCTCCGCAAGCAGGCCGACCTGGTGCGTTTCGCCATAAAAGAAGGAATCAGCAAGCCGTAGATCGGCTTGTCGCTTATAGACAAGACATTGCGATTTCTGATTGAAGAGACGGCAAGGCCTTCGAGGCCCAAGGGCGGTAGCCTACCATCATGAACGTCGCTGTTATCGGCGCTTCAACGGCCGGCCTCTACACCGCTTACCTCCTCGCCCGGGCCGGCGTCGAAGCCACCGTCTTCGAGCGGAACGCGGCCCTCGGCCCGCCCCGCCGCACGCTCATCGCCACCCGCCGGCTGGCCGATGTCCTCGGCTTTTTCCCGGACGAAGCGGTCCTCAACGAGGTTCGCCGCATCGAAGTCTTTTCGCGCTCCCGCTCCTGCCGCATCGAGCTCCGGCGGCCCGACCTCGTCGTCGAGCGGGAAAAACTCGTCCTTCTCCTCGGGCGCCTGGCCGCCCGGGCCGGCGTGAACATCCTGACGGGTCACGAATTCCGGGGATTCGCCTTCCCTCCGCAGCGCGGCGAAAAGGTCTTCATCCGCCTCCGCAACGCGGCCACGGGCGAAACGATCCGCCGTTCGGCCGACATCCTCATCGGCGCCGACGGCCATACGAATGTCGTGGGCTTATCGCTCGCTCAGAAGGAAGCCACGGCGGGCGCCGAAAGACGGCCCAAGGCGCCGGACGATCCGACAAACGGCAGCGGCCGGCGTCTCAAGGCGCTGTCCCAGGCAAGAATTCTCCTGTCTCCCGATAACCCGAAGGATACAATCCGCGCCTGGTTCGATCCCGGCCTCACCCCCTATTTTATCTGGCTTATTCCGGAATCCGGGCGGACGGCCGTTGTGGGGACAATTGCCGAAAGCGCGCCCGAGGCGCGCGCCGCACTCGGCGCCTTTCTCGAGCGCCACGATTTCACTCCCCTCGAATTCCAGGAAGCGCCGGTTCCCGGTCACCGCTTCCGTTCCAACGGAAACCTCGCTTCGCCGTCACGCACCGTGTTCACGGTCGGCGACGCGGCGGGCCAGGTTAAGGCCACGACCGTGGGCGGCCTGGTCACGGGCCTTCGCGGCGCCGCTTCGCTCTCGAGCGCGCTCCTCAACGGCCGGCACTACCACCGCGAACTCCGCCCCCTCAAGCGCGAGCTCGATCTTCATCTTCTGGCGCGCTCCGTCCTCGGCACCTTCGACCACGACGACTACGACCGCCTCCTTTCCCTTGTCAACGGCCGCCTGAGCCGGATTCTCAGCCTCTGGAGCCGCGACGAACTTACGGGGGGAATATGGAGGTTGGCTGTCGCCGATCCGCGGCTGATTGCGCTCGGTTTGAGGGCGTGGGTGCGAACTTCGATGTGCGGAAGTCATCGGGCCTCATAGAAATGAATAAATCCTATAGTTTCGGCACAATTTTCGATTTCTTTTATCGCGCTTGCTTTCTTGATCTGGAAATGCACGCCTAGTACCCAATAAGATAATAAAATTTTTT
>CAZNVB010000043.1:0-9970 GCA_964576265.1 uncultured Eubacteriales bacterium
CCGTTGGCCGGCGGCAAGGCTGGACATAGCCGACGCGCCAGGGCCGGCGATCGAGGACGCGAAAGAACGTGTCCGGAGTCATCGTCCCGGCGCCGACTTCGAGGTCGTAGGAAGGCGCAAGATAGCAGCCCTGGGCGGCCCAGAATCTCTGCAAGTTCATGATCAGGTTTTGAAGGGCCATCAGATGTCGGATCTCCCCTCCCAGCGAAGAACCGGTTTCCTGGCTGCAGCGGTCTCATCGAGCCGCCGGACATAAGAATGATGTGGTGCCGACCTGACGATCTCCGGGTTTTCGATCGCTTCCCTGGCGATCGCCTTCATGGCGGCGATAAACTGATCGAGGTCGCGCTTGCTCTCGGTCTCGGTCGGCTCGATCATCAGAGCTCCGGGGACGATCAGAGGAAAGGACATGGTCGGAGGATGAACGCCGTAATCGATCAGGCGTTTGGCGATATCGATGTTCTGGATCCCGTGTTCCTTCTGGAACTTATCTGAAAAGACGCATTCATGGAGCGTCGGCGATGCGTATTTCAGGTGGTAAAGACCCTCCAGCGAGCGACGAAGGTAATTGGAATTGAGGACAGCCACCTCGGCGACTTCCTGAAGGCCGGACGCACCTAGAGAAAGAATATAAGCCAGGGCTTTGATGGCCACGAGAAAATTTCCGCAGAAACTTCTTACCCGACCGATGCTCTTCGGTCGCTGTTCATTGAGAACCCAAAGGCCCGAACGCTGCTCAATGACGGGGATAGGAAGAAAGGGTTCGAGACGGGCCTTGACTGCAACCGGCCCCGCGCCCGGCCCTCCCCCGCCGTGAGGAGTGGAAAAGGTCTTATGGAGGTTGAGATGAAGGACGTCGATTCCCATATCGCCGGGTCGGAATTTCCCGACCAGGGCGTTCATGTTGGCGCCGTCCATATAGACCAGTCCGCCCCGGGCATGCACGATTTCGGTGATCGGCCGGATGTCGGATTCGAAAATTCCGAGCGTGTTCGGGTTGGTGATCATCAGCGCCGCCACCTCCGCGGTCATGGCCTTCTCGAGACCGGCCAGATCGATCGTCCCGTGTTCATTCGATTTGATTTCCTGAACGCGATAGCCGGCGATGTGAGCGCTCGAAGGGTTCGTGCCGTGAGCCGAATCGGGAATCAGGACAACCCGACGGGGATCGCCCTGCTCCTCGAGATAGGCCCGGACGATCATCATCCCCACAAGTTCACCTTGAGCGCCGGCGCTCGGCTGAAGCGTGACGGCGTCCATCCCCGTGATTTCGGCCAGGTAAATTTCGAGCCTCTTTAAAGCCTCGAGGTTTCCCTGAACCAGCTCCTGCGGAGAATGAGGATGGGAAGAAAGAAAGCCTTCAATTTGAGCGATTTTCTCGTTGATTTTGGGATTGTACTTCATCGTGCAGGAGCCGAGCGGATAAAAGGTCGTGTCGACGCTCGCATTCGTCTGAGAAAGACGGGTAAAATGGCGAACGACTTCCATCTCCGAAACTCGAGGAAAGCCCGGGATGTCCTCTCTCACGGGAAGCCCGGCAAGATAATCCTTTTTCTCCGGAATATCCAACGGCGGAAGCGAAAACGCCCTTTTGCCCTGAGCATCGAGCTCAAAAATCAAGGGTTGGCGATGGATCATCGGAGAGCCTCCTCGATCAATTCGGCGAGGCGGTCGATATCGGCTCTGCCGTGCACCTCAGTGACGCAAAAAAGCGCGCAATCCTTGAGCTCCGGAGCATACCCGTCTAGAGGAATCCCCCCGAGGACACCGTGGCGGCGGAGATGATCATCGATTCTTTTCCATCCGCCGCTTGTTTCACAGACGAATTCGTTAAAAATCGGTCCGCCGAACTTCTTCCTGACTCCTTTGATCCGGCTGAGCCTTTCCAGGGCATAATTCGCCTTCTGGACGTTCTGATAAGCCATCTCGCGAAGTCCGATTCGACCCAGAGTCTCAAGGAAGATCGTCGCCCGCAGCGCACACCAGGCCTGGTTGGTGCAGATATTCGAGGTCGCTTTTTCTCGCCGGATATGCTGTTCTCGGGTCGAGAAGGTCAGGGTGAATCCGCGTTGGCCTTCGGCGTCCCGGGTTTCGCCGGCGAGCCGACCGGGAAGCTGCCGTAAAAACTCCTTTCGGCAGGCCATGAAACCGAGATAAGGTCCCCCATAGCTCAGAGGCAGGCCAAAGGATTGGGCTTCGCCGGCGACAATATCGGCTCCGCAATCGCCCGGCGCCTTGAGGAGTCCGAGCGACATCGCTTCGGAGACAATGACGACGAACAGAGACCGGCTTCGGTGAGCGCGCTCGGCCATCTGCTCGAGGTCCTCGACGACCCCGAAAAAGTTCGGCGATTGGCAAACGACCGCGCAGGTTTCCTCATCCAGCTCGCACTCCAGAACATCCGGATCGGCCTGTCCCCCTTCTGTCCAGCCATATTCCACGACCCGCAGCGGCAGGTGGCGGATAAAAGTTCGAATGACAGCCGTGTATTGCGGATTCAAGCTTCGGGGAATCAAGATTTTCGGCCGGCCATTGATCCGGAAGGCCATTAGGACCGCTTCGGCTGCCGCTGAACCCCCTTCATAAAGAGAAGCGTTGGAGATATCGAGGCCCGTCAGCTGGGAGATCAAAGTCTGGTACTCAAAAATGACCTGAAGCGTTCCCTGACTGACTTCGGGTTGGTAAGGCGTATAAGGAGTGACGAATTCTCCCCTCGAACTGAGGTAATCAACGACATAAGGGATGAGATGCCGATAGGCCCCGCCTCCCAAAAAAGAAAGATAGCTGCCGACCGTATTTTTCCTTTCGATCGTTTCAAAATGACGGATGAGCTCCGGCTCGGCCATAGGAGATGGGAGATTCAGCTTCTGCCGCAACCTGATTTCTTCCGGGATGCAGCAAAAGAGCTCATCGACGGAAGAGACGCCGATTGCGGCCAGCATCTCCTTCTTGTCTGAATCGCTCAGGGAAATATAGCTCATGATTCCAAGCCTTCAAGAAAAGCCTCGTATTCTGGGGCCCTCATCAGTTTTTCGAGGTCGTCTGGATTTCCGATCTTCAAGCGGATGATCCAGCCTTTCCCATGAGGATCCTGGTTGAGGATCTCCGGACTGTTGTTCAGATCCTCGTTGACGGCCGTCACCTCGCCGGAGATCGGCGAATAAATATCGGAAACGGCTTTGACCGATTCGACCACACCGATGGTCTGATGAACATCGAGCTTGGTCCCGACGGCCGGAAGCTCGACATAGACGACATCGCCCAGTTGCTTCTGAGCAAAATCGGTGATGCCGATAGTCGCCAGGTCTCCCTCGACCCGGACCCATTCATGGTCTTTGGTATAACGAAAATCATCCGGATACATCTTCTTCCTCCTCTCAGAATTCAGCTCCCCAAATCGATCTCAGGCCGCTAAAATCCGGTCCTCAATCCGATTTGGTCGCTTTATTCTACATCAAATCGGCGACGAATTGTAGACGGGAACGACCGACCCGGTTCTCTCTATCCGTCTATTTAGAACGTTTGTAAAAGGGCGTCGGAACAACGACCGCCTTGATTCTCTTGTCTCGGATTCCGATTTCAATCGACGTCCCGATTTCGGTGTATTCGATCGGCAAGTAGGTCAGACCGAGGCTCTTTTTCAGAAAAGGAGAAAAGGTCCCGGAGGTAACGGCTCCGACTTCTTGTCCCTCGCAGAAAACGGGATAATGGGGACGGGGAATTCCTCGCTCCACGAGTTCAAACCCGACAATTTTTCGTTTGACTCCCTCCTTTGCTTGCCTGACCAACGCGTCCCGGCCGAGGAAATCTCCCTTCTTAAACTTGACGATCCATCCGAGGTCCGCCTCGAGGACGGTCGTCGTCTCGTCGATATCATTCCCATAGAGCATGAGTTTGGCCTCCAGTCGAAGGGTATCTCTTGCGCCAAGTCCGACAGGGAGAAGCCCGTAATTTTTCCCGGCCGCCATGATTTCTTGCCAAACGATCCCGGGCTCGGACGAAAGGGTGTAAATCTCAAACCCATCTTCTCCGGTATAGCCCGTGCGGGAAACAAGACAATCGACGCCGGCCACTTTACTTTCGGCTGCCGTAAAAGGTTTCATTTCTGTCAGATGGACGTCGGTCAGCGGCTGGAGGATCGCAGCCGCCTCCGGCCCCTGCAGGGCGAGCTGGGAATAGCGGTCGCTGGCATTTTCAGCCCTGACGTCGAACCCCTCGCGATGCGCCACGACCCAGGCAAAATCCTTCTCCGCATTGGCGGCGTTAACGACGAGGAGATAGCGTTTCGACCCGAGGCAATAGACCAGCATGTCATCGACAAATGTCCCCTGGGGAGTCGTCAATGCCGTATACTGCGCCTGACCGACCGCCAGCCGGCTGGCGTCATTCGGGGTGAGGTACTGAACAAACGCCAGGGCGTCCTTCCCCGAGACGACGATCTCTCCCATATGACTGACGTCAAAAAGACCGGCCCGGCTCCGGACAGCCAGGTGCTCATCGATGATCCCGCTGTATTCGACCGGCATCTCCCAGCCGAAGAATTCGATCAGTCTGGCTCCGGCTTTTTGATGGAACTCATAGAATCGAGTCCGCTTCATTGGCTTTCTCCTTTTTGGAGCAAAGGTTTTACCTATCATAAAAGTCGCCCCGTTGGCAAGCTCCTCCAAGCTCAGGGAAACATCTCCAAATCCGTGAGCATTGGCGACGGAGGATACCCGTCTTGTCCTTGACCTTTAATTTGCTATAATAAACACCCCAGATGATCGAGCTTAAATTAAAAATCAAACAGACGATCGCCGCCCGGCTGAAAGACCGCTTTCCCGTTAATGAAACGGATATCGACATCGGCTACACTCCGGAACAGAGCTTTGGCGACCTGAGTCTGACTTTTCCTTTCAAACTGGCCAAACGGTTGAAAACGAACCCTCGCCGCCTGGCCGAAAGCATCTTGCCCCTTATTTCCTCCCTAGAGGGTGTAACCAGGGTCGAGGTTGCCGGACCCGGCTACCTCAACCTTTTTCTCGACCGGGAAACTTTTTTCCGCCGCCTTCTCAGCCGCCTCGAACAGACCGGTCTTTATGCCGAGCAGGAAAAAATCATCATCGAACATACGAACATCAACCCTAATAAAGCGGCTCATATCGGCCATCTCCGGAACGCCTGCCTAGGCGACACGCTGGCCCGTTGCCTCCGTTATAAGGGCGAGAAGGTCGAGGTTCAAAACTATATCGACGACACCGGGGTTCAGGTCGTCGATGTCGTCTTCGGACTGATGGATCTGGAAAAAAAAGGAGAGGCCGACCTGGATTCGATTCCCGGCAAGTTCGATTACTATTGCTGGGATCTCTATGCTCGCGCTTCCGCCTATCTCGAGGCCCATCCCGAAGCTCAGGCGAGGCGAGCGGAGATCTTAAGAAAGATCGAGCACGGCGGCCTGCCTGAAGCCGCCCTCGGTCACGCCGTCTCGCGCCGCATCCTCAAGGCGCACCTCGCCACGATGAAGCGGATCGATGTCGAGTATGATTTGCTTCCTTGCGAAAGCAGCATTCTCGGACTCCGATTCTGGGAGAAGGCTTTCGCACTGCTGAAAGAAAAAGGTGCCGTCTACCTCTCGACCACGGGCGAGACTTCGGGCTGCTGGGTGATGCGTCTCGAGGGCGATGCCGAGCGGGAAAAAATCATCGTTCGCTCGGACGGAACGGTCACCTATGTCGGCAAAGACATCGCCTATCAGCTGTGGAAATTCGGGCTTCTGGGACAGGATTTTTATTATGAGCCGTTCAGCCAGGAGAACGACAAGACGCTCTGGATCACGACGACCTCACCCAATGGCCAAAGACTTTCTTTCGGCCGGGCTTCGCAAGTCTACAATGTCATCGATACCCGGCAATCCTATCTCCAGAAAATCGTCGTCCAGGGGTTGCGATCGCTGGGCTATCAGGAGCAGGCGGAAAAATCCATCCATTTTTCCTACGAAATGGTCGCCCTCTCCCCTAGAAGCCTGAAGGAATTGAATTACGAGATTTCGGAAGCCGAGAAGGAGCGCAGCTTCCTCGAGGTTTCAGGTCGGAAAGGACTCGGCGTCAAGGCCGACGATCTTCTTGACCGGCTGGAGGAAAAAGCGCGACTTGAGGTGGAGAAACGGAATCCCGAACTGCCCAACGACATGATCACTTCGATCGCCGGCCAGATCGCCACCGGCGCCCTTCGCTACTTCATGCTCAAATTCGCTCGAAATTCTTTGATCGTGTTTGATTTCGAAGAGGCCCTAAGCTTCGAAGGCGAAACCGGTCCCTATCTCCAATACACCGGCGTCCGTCTGAACAGCATTTTTCGCAAGCTCGAGGAGCGAGAAGGTCTCAAAGCGGAAAGCCTGAAGATGCTTCTTACGGACGGCGAAAGGCCGCTCGAACTTTTAAGCGACCAAGAGTTCAGAGACTTCTGGGATGTCGTCTTCTACGCCAGCCAGTTTGAGGAGCAGGTTCTCAATTCGGTCTATTCCCTCGAGTTTTCCCATCTCGCAAAATTCACCTTCAACCTTTGCCAGAAGATCAACGGCTATTATCACCTTTATTCAATTCTTGGGGAAGCCAATCCGGAACTGAAAAAGCTCCGGATATTGACCGCATATTACATCCGAGAAATTCTGAAAAAGGCGCTCTCTCTCATGGGCATTCCGCTTCCCGAGAAAATGTAAAGGGCAAGCGGAAGACCCGGACACACAGACGCGCCGAACCGCTGGAAAGGAGGTCAACGGATGATTGAAGTCGAAAACCTCACTAAGAAGTACGGCGAGCTGGTGGCCGTCCGCGACTTGAGCTTCAGGGTGGAGAAAGGGAAAATCTGGGGACTTCTCGGCCCGAACGCCGCGGGAAAGACAACCACCATGCGAATCCTGACCGGCTACCTTCCGGCCACGGAAGGAAAAGCGACGGTCGGCGGATATGACGTCTTCGAGCAGCCGAACGAAGTCAAGAGAATCATCGGCTATCTTCCTGAAGTCGTCCCCCTTTATCCGGAGATGACCGTCTCCGACTACCTGAATTTTGTTGCCGCCATCAAGCAGGTCCCGGCCGCTAAAAGGAAATCCGCCCTCGACCGGGCGATCGCCATCAGCGGTTTGGAAAAAGTCCGCCGACGGCTCGTCAAGAATATTTCCCGGGGGTTTAAGCAACGGGTGGGGATCGCTCAGGCCATGATCCATGACCCTCAGGTCCTGGTCCTCGACGAACCGACGATCGGCCTCGACCCGGCCCAGATCGTCGAGATCCGGCAACTGATCAAATCCCTCCGCGATGAACACACGATTATTCTTTCGACACATATCCTGGCCGAGGTGACCCAAACCTGCGACGGAGTCGTGATCATCAACGAAGGCCGGCTGATGGCCTCCGGCTCGCTGCAAGAACTGACCGCCTCTTTCCGCGAAAAAGAGGGGCTCGTTCTCCGCCTCCGTCAGAAGCATGAGGAGGCGGTGGCCGAATTGGGAAAAATCCGCGGTGTCGCCAAAATCTCCCGCCAAAACGGCGAGATCAGCATCGAATGGGGTCGAGGAAACGACCTCCACGAGACCGTGGCCCGAATGGCCGTCGAGAAAGGATGGGGACTTCTTGAAATGAAGTCTTTAGCCATGGACATCGAGGCGCTCTATCTCCGCATTGTCTCAGGAGGTGAAGGCCAATGAAAAACATTTGGCAGATCGCTAAAAAAGAGATCAAAACATATTTCTCCTCGCCTATTGCCTACGCCGTCATTGCTGTTTTTCTTCTTCTTGTCGGATTCTTTTTCTACAGCGCTCTTTGGTGGTTCAATTCTCAGTCCATCCAAGCGGCGCAGAATCCCTATTACATGCAGCAGATGAACATCAACCAGATGGTCTATGCACCGCTTTTCCACAATATGAACATTATTCTCCTCCTGGTTCTTCCTCTGCTGACGATGCGCCTATTTTCCGAGGAAAAAAGGACGGGAACGGACGAACTCCTCTTCACTTCTCCCATCGGCGTCGTTCAGATCGTCTTGGGGAAATACCTTGCCGCCCTGATCGTCCTGGCGGCGATGCTCGGCCTGACCGGACTCCTTTCGATTTTCAGCTTTGCCTACGGCAATCCGGAGATTTCCCAGATTTTGAATGGTTATCTCGGGCTTTTTCTTCTCGGGGCGGCCTTTATCGCGGTCGGCGTCTTTTTCTCTTCCTTGACGGAGAACCAGATTGTCTCGGCCATCCTGACCTTCGGCGCTCTTCTTCTCTTTTATGTCTTGGGTTGGGCCAGCTATTCTGCTCCCGGCATCTGGAAGGATGTCTTAAATTATGTCTCAATCTTCCAGCACTTCGATGACATGACCAAAGGCATCCTGGATACCAAGGATCTTGTCTATTATTTAAGCTTCGCCTTTTTCGGACTTTTCCTGACGCATTCGGTGATTCAGTCCAGGAGATGGAGGTAGATCATGAACGCGATCAAGAAATCCCTGAATTATTTCGGGCTCTTTCTCATTGTCCTGGCGATGCTCATCCAGTGGATCTGGCCGTACCGAAAAACTCTGGCTCTTATCGCCGCCGGCCTCGGCGTGGCGGCGATCGCGGCCTACATGATCCTCAACCTGTCTTCGCTCAAGCACGGCTTTAAACGCAAATCCTTCCTCTATTCGAGCAATCTGGTCTTCGTCATTATCCTCGTTCTCGGGATTCTCGTCCTGATCAATTACTTCCTCGCCCGCCATCACTACCGGATCGACTTCACCGAAGCCAAGCTCCACAGCCTGTCCGACCAGTCGGTCCAAGTTTTAAAAAATTTAAAGCAAGAGGTTCAGGTGAAAAGTTTCTTCACCGACGGAAACTACAGCCGGGCCCGGATGGAAAATCTGCTCAAGATCTACGCCTATCACTCGGACAAGGTGAAATACGAGTTCATCGATCCCGATAAGAACCCGAGCCTGGTCCGGGCCTTCAACATCACCCAGGACGGGACGAGCATCTTCACTTGCCGGGACAAAGAAAACCGGATCACCACGGCCAGCGAGGAGGACATCACCAACGCGATCATCAAGGTGACCAGGGAAAAGAAAAAGACCGTCTATTTTCTCGAGGGGCACGGCGAGGGCTCGATCGAGCAGACGGAGGATCTCGGCTACTCCTTCGCCAAAGAGGATCTGGAAAAACTTGCCTATGATGTCAAAAAACTCACCCTGGCTCTTTCCGAGACTTTCCCTCAGGACTGCGATCTTCTCATCGTTCCCGGCCCGCGCAAAGACCTTCTTCCCAACGAGATCGAGACCATTCGGAATTATATCCGCCAAGGCGGCCGGGTTTTCTTCTTAGTCGACCCGGACTCAGCGCCCGGGATGAAGGGTTTTCTGGCTGAATTCGGCATCCGACTCCGCGAGGGCGTGGTCGTCGATGCGATCTCCCGGCTCTTCGGGGCCGATTATACGATGCCGGTGATCACGGAATATGAATACCACGAAATCACCAGGAATTTTCGCTACGCGACATTTTTCCCTTATGCCCGGGGAGTCGAGCCCGCCGACACGAAACCGGAGGGAATCACGACTTCGGTCATCGGCAAAACCAGCCCGAATTCTTGGTCGGAGATGAGACTCGAGGAAGAGATGAAGAAGGGCCGGGTCAGCCTGGACAAGGAGATCGATAGCCAGGGCCCAGTCTCCCTGGCACTCGTCGCCACGGTCAAGGCCCAGGAGGAACCGAAAACGGAAGAAAAAGAGGAGTCTGAAGAAAAGAGCGAAAAAACACCCCCTGAGTCCACGGCAAGCAAAGAAGGACGCCTGGCCGTCTTCGGCGATTCGGATTTCGCCACCAACCGCTATTACAACCTCTCGGGCAACGGAAATCTCTTCCTCAATGTCCTCAACTGGCTGACTGAAGAAGCCGACCTGATCTCCATCCAGCCGAAAACCTCGACTCCGCGGACCCTCCAGATGACACCCTCGCAGGCCCGCCTGGTCTTTC
>CAZNVB010000044.1:0-6817 GCA_964576265.1 uncultured Eubacteriales bacterium
TGGCGAACACGGCGGCGAGGATCGCCCCGACGACGAAATAAGCGATAAGAATCACGACCAGGCTGACGATGAAATAGACGCCGACTTTATCTTTCGGCGTCCCCATCAGCGGCGTGCTGAAACCCAGGTAAAGAACATAAGCGGAATAAAGGAAACCGAGAAGTGCCAGGGCGCCGATCGCAGGAATGAGGTAAAGGATGCCGATGATCCATAAGGGCGTCATGCTGTAAACGGCCAGCTTCATCGCCTGGGTCAGATTCTGGGCGGAGGAAAAATTGGGCGCCAGGGTGTTGATGACGAATCCCACCCCGTAGACCACGGCCAGACCGACGACATAAGAGAAAATCGCATAAACCAGGGCCCGGCTCACCCAGCTCCCGCCGCGGTAAGGGATTCCGAAGCCGATAAACGCCCAGCCGAGAAATTGGGCGACGGCCGGGATAGCGGCCAGGATAACGGCATACTGGGTAAAGAGTTGCTGGATCGTTGTCGGCTCGTCCTTGATTTTGAGCCATTCGTCCTTAGGTTTGAGAAGAATTCCTTGCACTCGGGAAACGATGTTCATATAAGCGCCTCCTTTATCGTTTCTTGCTACTATATGATGATTGGACTGAGGAGTCAACTGAAATTTGAACGGAACTTGGGATCAAGCTTGATCTGATGTTGATTCCAAGAACAGGCGAACCCGGACGGGAGAATGGAGGCGCGGGGCGGACTCGAACCGCCGAATCGAGGTTTTGCAGACCTCTCCCTTAGCCTCTTGGGTACCGCGCCTTTCCGCTCATCTGAAGGAATATTTTCTTCTCGGAATCGGCCTGAAGTTCGTTCTCGACCTCGCACACTCTGGAGCGGGCGATGGGATTTGAACCCACGACCTTCTGCATGGCAAGCAGACGTTCTACCCCTGAACTACGCCCGCAACATATTTTCTCAGGCCGCGCTCCTTGTTAAAACTAACAGAATCCCCTCGCTCTGTCAACTTAACCGGGCTCTCCGCCGAGAAGTCCGACGAGAAAGGGCACAAAAGGGAAAAATGGAACCCCGGATCGACGACCCCGGTGGAAAGAGATGAGAGAAACGTCAGGCGAAAAAATTTGCTAAATGTTCAGACCTGACCCCGTCGGTTATTTGGCGCGGACCGAAAGGCCGACGCGGATCGGATCGGCGCAAGAGAGGACTTTGATCGTGGCGGTTTTCGGTTGAGTGTCGATGACGACGACGTTGCCGATTCCCTCGACCGGCAAATCTTTTCTGATTTGCTTCAAAACGGTCATTTGCTGACCGACCATGACGCCGGCTTCCTCCCCGATATCGATAATCGCCCAGCCGCCGGATCCGACCTGATTATATTCACCCTGAGTGTAGATGATCTTTCCGGTCGTTCCGCGGTCTCCTTCCGTGAAGGCTTCATACCCCAAATCTTTCCCCAGCAGGCTTTCTTTTTCCTCAAACGGAAGAAGGACATTCCCGATCATCACCTGGCCGCAGGATTTTTCGACTCTGGCGACAGCCCGCCGGTCCTCAAGAAAGATCACCTGGCCGCGGCCGCGCTTCATGGCCAGATGTCCGAACCCGCCGATGTCCCCTCCGATTTCGACGATCAAGAAAACCTGCCCGATCTCGATCCCGTCTTCCTTGCCCTTATTGATAAAAAAGAGGTCGGCATCGCTGAGGAGGATTTTTTCTTCTCCTCTTTCCGCCGCCACGATCCTCAAATCCGGAAGTTCTCCTTCCTGGACATAGATCGAGCAGTAAAAATCGGTCTCGGAAATCAGCGGATACGCTTCCCGGAAAATTCTGGCCCGCTCGATCTGGTGCTGAACCCGTTCTTCCCCGAGCTTGGCTTGAGCCTGCGCCGGAGCGGCGACCATGAAGGCGGCCAAAAGAATCAAAAAAACGGAGAGAGCCACGTTCTTAGGGAATCTCATCATTTCGGCTCCTTTACCTCAAGGTCATCACTTTTCTCGATTATAGATAACGCTTTTCGGGCTGTCAATACAATCCCTCTTTCGGCTCCTTTCCGACTTGACAGCCCGGCGACTTCCTTTTAACATAAAAACAAAACGCTGATTCCGTTAATTTAGTCGCAACAGGGTAAAGGAGGTGTGAAATGAACAAAAAAGAAACAATCGCCCGCATGGCTAAGGATTCGGGAATCACCGGCCTTCAGGCGGCCAAGGCCTTTGCTTCCCTGATGAATTCGGTCACCACGGCCCTCAAAAGAGGAGAAAAAGTCACCTTTTCCGGCTTCGGAAGTTTCGAGGTCAAAGAGCGCAAAGCCCGCAAGGGCCGCAATCCGAAAACCGGACAAGAGGTTCCCATCCCCCCGAAAAAAAGAATCAAGTTCAACCCGAGCAAGAACCTCAAGACGGCCCTCTGAGGTTTCCGCTTTTCTTGGAGTGGACAAAAGCGGCCGGTTTTCTTAAAATGGCCGCTTCGAAGACCATTGAAGCATCGAAAGAAACTGACGGTCGCCCTTCTTTTCGGCGGGCGTTCGGCCGAGCACGAAGTTTCCCTGAGTTCCGCCGCCGCCGTTTATAGAAATATCGATAAAAACAAATATCGGGTGATTTCTCTATTTATCAGCAAAGAAGGAAAATGGAAACGGGTTGCCACCCCCCTTCTCCCGCCGGCAAAGCTCGCCGCAGGCACCTCCGGCTCATTCCTCCCCTGGTCGACGGAACCTCCTCCGGCTTCGGGCAAACCCGATCTCCTCCCGGCGCACTTCAAAGCCGACATCTATTTCCCTGTTCTTCACGGTCCCTACGGCGAGGACGGGACCATCCAGGGCCTATTCGAAATGGCCGATGTGCCGTATGTCGGGGCCGGCGTTCTGGCTTCGGCGGCGGGAATGGACAAGGCGGTGGCCAAGGCCCTCTTCACCATGAACCGGCTGCCCGTCGTCAAGTACGCGACCCTGGTGGAGACCGACTGGAAGAAACATCGGGCTGCCGTCCTGGCTCTGATCGAAAGGGAGTTCTCCCTGCCTTTTTTTATCAAACCGGCCAACCTCGGCTCGAGCGTCGGCATCAGCAAGGTCAAAGAGCGCGCCGAAACGATTCGGGCCATCCGCCGGGCTTTCCGTTATGACCGGAAGATTCTGGTCGAGCAGGGAGTCCAGGGAAGGGAGATCGAGTGCAGCGTGCTCGGCAATGACCGGCCGAAAGCTTCGCTCCCCGGCGAGGTCATTCCCCATCGCGACTTCTATGACTATCGGGACAAATACATCGAGGGCAAAACTCAATTCCGGATTCCGGCCGACCTCCCCGAAGCGACCGTCAATGAAGTCAAGCGCCTGGCCGTCGAGGCTTACCGCGCCGTGGACTGCGCCGGCATGGCGCGGATCGATTTTTTTCTCGAAGAAGGAACGGGTAAACTCTACGTCAACGAGATCAATACCATTCCCGGCTTCACCGAAATCAGCATGTACCCCAAACTCTGGCAGGCGAGCGGAATCTCCTTTCCTTCGCTCATCGAAAAACTGATCCGGCTCGGATTCGAGCGGCACCGGAGAAAGAAAAGATGCCTGGAAAGGCGGGGGGAATGAGAATTCTCGGCGTCGATTTCGGCGATCGGAATATCGGGCTTGCCCTGAGCGATCCTCTCCTCCTCACCGCCCAGCCGCTCGGTCAGTACAAACTGGCCGACGAAGCGGAAAACCGGGAGTTTTTCAACCGGATCGTTCGCCGGCACGAAGTCGGAGAAATTATCCTCGGATTCCCGTTGCGGATGGACGGGACCTCCGGGACGCGGGCTCAGACGACCAAGGATTTTGCCGCTTGGCTTGAAGCGGCCGTCGGGCTGCCGGTTATCTTGTGGGATGAACGCCTGACCACCCGGCAGGCGATCGGCATCATGCAGGAACAAAAAGTCAAAGACAGAGCCAGAAAAGGCCTGGAGCACCAGATTTCGGCCACCCTGATCCTTCAGAGCTACCTGGATCAACGCCGCCTCAAGCGCGATGTTCTCCCGGATTCTTAAGGCCGCCGCCGCCGTCACCGCCGTCGCGCTTCTCGTCGCCGTCGTCTGGCTGGCGAACGCGCTCTACCGGCCGGTGAAGTTTCCTGAAGGGAAAGTCGTTTTAGACATCGAACGAGGGACCGGTGTCTCGGCGGTCGGAGAGAAACTGGCCGAGCTCGGTCTCATCCGAAGCAAGTCAGCTTTTCTTGCCTCCTACCGCCTGTTTTTCCATTCCGGAACGATCAAGGCGGGCGAATATTCCGTCTCTTCGCCTGCCAGGACCAAAGATCTCCTTGAGATGCTGGTCAAAGGAAAAGTCCTTCTTCACCCCGTGACGATCCCCGAAGGCCTGACCGCCTCAGAAATCAGCCCTCTTGTCGAAAACCTCCTGGCCGAAGGAAAGGACGGGTTTGTCGCCGCTTTTCGCGACCCGACGATCGTGGCCGACCTGGACCCTAAAGCGGCCGACCTCGAGGGCTACCTTTTTCCGGAAACATATTTCTTCCCCAGGGGCATATCTTCCCGGGAAGCGGTCGGCTCCATGGTCGAGCAATTCCGGACCGTGATGAACGGCCTGTGGCCGGCTCGACCGCCGCACCTCGAACTGAATCTCCGTCAGGTCGTCATTCTGGCCTCGCTCATCGAGAAAGAAACATCGCTCGCCGAAGAAAAAAGGCTCGTCTCGGCCGTCTTTCACAACCGTCTTCGCCGGGGCATGAAGCTTGACTGCGATCCCACGATCATCTACGCCCTTAAACAAGCCGGCTCTTATGACGGCCGGCTGAGCAAAAGCCACCTGATGCTCGATTCGCCTTACAATACTTACCGCTATGCCGGCTTGCCGCCCGGTCCGATTTGCAACCCGGGCCGAGAGGCTCTTCAGGCGGCCCTCTTCCCGGCGGCGGCAGATTACCTATTTTTTGTCTCCCGCAATGACGGAAGTCACCATTTCAGCCGCAGCTTTGCCGAGCATCAAGCCGCCGTCCGCCGCTATCAGAAGCACGAGTAACAGTCTCATGAGCTCGCCTGGAAAGCGGCCGCCGTCAACTCGACTTGAAAAATGCTGGAATTTTGTTATAGTAATGACTCTTTCTTCCCGATCGGGGTTCCTATCGAGAGGAAATTGGCATGAGATTTGCTATATTGTCGTTTCGAATTATAAGAGCCCGTGGATGTCAAGAATCTTTGTTCGGCTCGATGATGAGCCCGGGCTAAAGGAGGAAATGTGAGATTAAAACACATCGTCGTTCCCCTCGTGATCGCGGCTGTGGCCGTCAGCCTTGTCTCAGGTCTGAGCGCCGGACAGAAAGACAAAGCCAAAGACAAAAAAGGAGCCCAGGCCAAAGCCCAGCCGCAAATTTTCATCCCCCCTCAGGTCCAGGCCGTGATGAAAGAAGGTTTGGAAGCCAGACAGGGGCGACAGGACATTCCTGTCAATATTTTTTACACCCTTTTTCTTCCGACGCGGGATCCGGGCAACTTTCATAACGTTTTTTTCCTGAAAATCAAGAACGGCGACCTCGGGTTCGTTCCGGTCGAAGCCGCCCCCCCTCCTCCGCCGCCTCAGAAAAAGGGCCCTCAAGAGGCTGTCCCCCAGGAACCGCCTGCCGAATTGAGAGCGAGCTTCAATGTTTTCCTTCAATTCAACAAGCTTGGCGAAATCGCCGAGCCCCAAATTGCCAAGGAAGTCTTCGTTCCTGCGACCATCCAGATTCCCGGCGCAGAGTATGACCCGGAAAAAGTGGAGACTTATTCCCTTGGCTATCCGATGCCCTTCGGTCGTTATGTGGTCGCCATCGCCGTAACTTCCTTGGATCTCCAGAAAATCGGCGTCGCTTACGCCGAAATCGAAACTCCCGATCCCGGCCAGTTCGCGAAGTCTCTGGGGACGACGAGCGTTTTCTTCATCAAGCAGATGGACCAGATGGAAGGCGTCGAGCAGCAGACCTTCCTCCATAAAGGCTTCTTCACCTACGCCAACTACAAAATCGTCCCCAATACCGACCTGATCTTCAACCCGGGAGATATGATGGATATCTTCTTCTTCATTTTCGGCGCCCGGCCTAACGAGCAGCAGCAATTCCAGATCGAGGTCAATTTCGAAGTCAAGCAAGGCGAGGAATTTGCCATCCGCTGGTCACCCCAGACTTATCCCAATCCTCTGATCAGCCAGCCCCTGCCGCTCAAGCAGACCGTCCGCATCAAAGACGACAAAGGGGAGAGGACCGAGCAACGCGATCTGCCGCCCGGGAATTACACTCTCGCCATCTCGATCAAAGACCTCGTTTCCGGAAATTCGGGAGCGAAAACGGTAAACTTCGAAATGAAATGACGGCGCCGGCCGGACCGCCGCAGGTCAATTCTTCTCGATTTCCTTAACGAGCTTCCGGATGTCTTCCTGATTCGGGTTGAGCCGAAGCGAAGAGCCGAGCGTTTCGAGCGCTTTCGCTTTCTCGCCCGTCTTCAAAAAGCAGAGGCCCAGGGCGTTGAGCAGCCGGGTGTCGCTGTTGTAGATTTTATTCCCCTCCAGAAGGGATTCGATCGCCTGGCCGTAATTTCCCATTCCCATTTGTGCCTTTCCCCGGATGAGGAAGTATTCAAATTTGAATTTCTCCTCGCCCCTCGCCCGTTCGTTGACGGCCAAGGCCCGCTCGAATTTTTTGACCTTCAGAAGAAAGTTGGCGTAATCGAGGACCGCCTCCGGGTCAGAGGGGGCAAGAGCTCTGACCTTTTCGTATTCCGCTTCCGCGCGGTCGTCGAGCCCGAGCTGGTCGTACTGGCGGGCGAGGATGTGGTGATAATGAAAGCGGTTGGAAAGGGGGAATCCTTTGGCGTTGGCGATCGGATGGGGCAGGAG
>CAZNVB010000045.1:0-6748 GCA_964576265.1 uncultured Eubacteriales bacterium
GTTTGAGCTCTTTCATGATCTCTTCTTTTTCGACCTCGATCCGGTAGGCGATGTAGGAATTGAGCTCGCTCTCCGTGATCACGACCTCACGGAGTTTCCCGTTCCAGGGCGCCTGGGTCGCGGCCGAAACCTTGTCGATCGCCTGGAGGACTTTCCGCGCATCTTCCAAGGAGTAGGACGGGCCGCCTTCCGGACGCGCCTGCGTCAATAAGGCCGGCAGGTTTTGTGGATTGAGGACGAGGACCCATAAGACTAAGGAGACAAAGAGGGCAGGCAGACGGAGAATTTCCGAGCGTTGCCTCGACAGCATCTTTATTTGATCCTGCTAAAATATAAATACACGATTCGCTGCCCAAATGGCAAATTCGATAAAAATCGCTTTCAGGGGAAAGAATGGAGGAGGGACGAAAGGCGGGTTTGATAAAGCGGGGAGCCGCTCTCTGAGTTCCGTTTCCGGAACTTTTTATTTTTTAAAAGTAAACGTCGTGCAGCCAGAACCCATGTTCATGGAAGCGATATCATCCGTAAGATTGCTCATGCAAACCTGGCTTGCTGTTCCATCGTTGCATCCGGAACAGGTCACTCGAAGCTTGAAGACGGCAATGCTGCCGGAGCTCCCGACACGAATCGCCGCGGAAGGATCCCCCGCCCAGCCGCCGATTCTTACCCTCCCTGCGCTCACCAGATTTGCTGCCACCGACCCCCAGCTTCCTGTCAAGCTCCCTTTACTCCCACTTCCGCTGACAAACTCAAACATTGTGGTGTGTCGAAGGTCACGTCGAGGCCGAATGCTTTGATCTCGCTCGTATTCCCGTCAATGGCAATCGTAATATCGACGACCTGCCCTGATGATCCTGATGTCGGATTGCAGAAGATTTCAATTTTGTTGCTCGTGGGGATATCGCTGATGACCAGGATGACATCCACATATTGAGGACTGTTGGAAGCCCCGGAACTGGATATCGTCACTCTCGCCGTATATGTTCCAACGCTCAAGCCGCTGATGTTGACGTTCACGGTATGCCCGTTCTCTTGCCCTGAGGACGTGCCGCTGCTCGGATAAACATCCAACCAAGCGGCGTTGTCGTCAATGACGTAGTTGAGAGTCCCTTGACCGGAGTTTCTCACTCCGATTGATTGCGGAGAAGGGTTCTGCCCGCCGATTCTGCCTTCAAACCGAAGACTCGAAGGACGCACCGCAATCGTAGGCGGAGGCGCGGTGCCGATCTCCAAGGTCACACTCACGGTTTGGGGATTGTTCACCGCATTCGGGTCGGAGACGGTCACTGTTCCGCTGTAGGTCCCGGTGGCCAGACCGGAGATATTCACCGACACGGAATGCGTGTTTTCTCCCCCTGTCGAGCTGCCGCTGCTCGGAGAAACCTCAAGCCAAGCGGCATCATCGACGATCGTATAGTTCAATGTCTGTTGCCCGCTATTCCTGATCTTGATCGTTTGCGGAGACGGATTTTGACCTCCAATACTGGAAACGAATTTGAGTTCCCGGGGGATAACAGAGATTTCCGGCGGAGGTTCTTTGGTCAAATTGAGGACGGCTTTGACTTCTTGAGGACTGTTGCAGGCATCCGGACTCGAGATGACAATTTTCGCTTCGTAACCCTCCTCCTTGGCTGTCATCCCGGTCTTATCCACTGCCACCAGGTGCTCGTTAATCTGACCCGTCGAAGTGCCTGAGGTCGGGGAAACTTTCAGCCAATTCGCGTTTGCGGTGAGAGTGTAGTTCAGCGTCTCCACACCAGTATTCTTGATCTGGAGAACCTTGGGAGCGGGGTTGGCGCCCAGCTCAGAGGCAGAGAAGATCAGTTCAAAGGCGTTTACCCAGATGACAGGATGCGTTTCATATTGATAAGGCCCCTTGCAGGTTGTCTGAAAACCCAGAAGAAGGAAGAGACCGCTCAAGAAGATGGCCGCTGTTCTTTTAGATCGCATGACCGTATTCTCCAGATTTTCTCGGCGCTTGATTTCTCACCCTATTTGATTTTTAAGCTATCCTTGAAAATGATCGCCGAAGCGATGTCATCGACGAGCTGACCCAAGGAGATTTCGGCCTCCTTTTGTTTCCAACGAAAAAGGAGTCCCACCAGCTCGCCGGGGCCGCGTTCGTGACTCTCATTCAGCCGGAATCCGCCAATTCTGATCAAGCCGGGATGGATCTCGACGGCCCGGAGATGAAGAATATCTTCCCCCGATTCTTGTCCGAGAAGGCTTAAGAAATCCAGGCGGTCAGTCGCGTACTTTACTTCGAAGCCGAACGCTTTGAGACGAAACAGACTGCTTACTAAGACAGGCACTCGGACCATGTTTCCCTGGCTGATCGATGGCTCGCCAAAGCCGATGAATCGGGATTCCGTCGGATAATCTCTCATCCTCAGGAAGGAGGCCCCACGGACATCGGCCGAAGAGATATCCCCTCTCGGATTATAGACCTCGAGCGGCAGACTCACGTCTTCGCCGTCCTTGACCCGAAAAACAAGCATGACGAGCGCCCCGAGATCATTCTGGGAGATACCGATCCGACTCTCTCCCTCAACTCGAACGGTTCCGGGCACTCCTTCCTCGCCGGAAAGATCATGAAATTTTTGAGTTAAGAAAGTTCTCTGCCAGCCAACAAACTCCAGAATCTCGATTGGATAATTGACATCAAAGCCAAACCGTTCGATGCCCTCCGGATTGGAAATCAGAATCGGTATGTTCACCATGTCCCCCGGACGCCCGATGGTGTCCAGCGGATAAAGCTTCCGTCGAGAAATCGTCTCCGCTCTACCGTCCTTGCGCTCAAAGGATGAGCGGCCGCTCTCTCGCCTGGACTTGCCTGCCGCATCCTTAGAGTCGGAGTCAGGGTTTTCTTGAAGAATCCATTGGTCTTGAATCTGAGTTCGGTCTTGAGCTGAAAACTCCATGGACGAGGACGAGACGGCTGTGCAACATAAGGGCAATGTCCTCAGCCCGAGATAGTGTTCGAAGATCATCTGGGCGTCGCCTGGAGTTACACTTTGGCTGCAGTTGGCATCGGCCGTCATCTGTTGGCAAAAATCGGGGGCGAGAATCCCCAAGTAGATCTCAAATGCCCCCTGAGCGTCTCCGGGCGTGATCGTCCCGCTTTTGTTGGCATCGCCGAGGATGGAACAGGGATGAAAGGTGAAATTGGTCGTGCATGGGAGCGGAAGAAATTCGTCATAAAGATCATCCGTATAGTTTTCGATACGCACTTGGCTGATTGTTTGCTCGGGAAGACTCAGGCATTGGACTTGAAGGTTGAGGTTGATAAGAATTCCGGAGCTTGCCGGAGGAATGATGGTCCCTCCAACGCTGCTGAGCCGCAATTTTCCGGGTGCGATACTGTTGACGCTTAAGCTCCAATTCGATGTCAATGAACCGAGGCTTGAGGCTTTGTAAACAAAAAACGTCGTATCAAATACAAAATCCAGGCCGAAGGCCCCGACAGAATTGGGATTATTAGAAATTTGAATCGCGACGTTGACAAAAAGGCCTGATGTGCTTTCGGCCGGGCTAAGGATTATGGCGATAGCTCCATTATCAACGTCATCGTCCTGCTCGGTCGCCGTGATTTCTTTGTTCGGCACACCCACGGCGCTCAGACGAATCACCGCCTGACTGTTCTGAATGTCCGCATCCTCCGCCGCGGCGAGCGTCACCCCCTGATAAACATTCCAGTTCGCCGGTGTAAACGTAAGACTGGGTGTCTGCACCGTGATATCCGTATCCCCGCTTGCCCGCGCCACCGTCACCGCCACATCCGACCCGGGCTCTGCCGTCAACCGAACCTGGAACTGCGCCGTACTACCCTCCGGAACAGAAAGCGCATCGACGTTCGTCTCAAACTGAAGCGTGTCGTTATCCTGTTCGGTGGCAAGAATATCTTTATCCGCAATCCCTACGGCACTCAGCCGGATCACCGCCTGACTGTTCTGAATGTCCGCATCCTCCGCCGCAGCCAGCGTCACCCCCTGATATACATTCCAGTTCGCCGGTGTAAACGTAAGACTGGGAGTTTGCACCGTGATGTCCGCATCCCCGCTTGCCCGCGCCACCGTCACCGCCACGTCCGACCCGGGCTGCGCCGTCAGCCGAACCTGAAACTGCGCCGTACTACCCTCCGGAACAGAAAGCGCATCGACGTTCGTCTCAAACTGAAGCGTGTCGTTATCCTGCTCGGTGGCCGTGATGTCCTTATTCGGCACACCCGCGGCGCTCAGACGAATCACCGCCTGACTGTTCTGAATGTCCGCATCCTCCGCCGCGGCGAGCGTCACCCCCTGATATACATTCCAGTTCGCCGGTGTAAACGTCAGACTGGGAGTTTGCACCGTGATGTCCGTATCCCCACTTGCCCGCGCCACCGTCACCGCCACGTCCGACCCGGGCTGCGCCGTCAGCCGTACCTGAAACTGCGCCGTCCCACCCTCTGGAACGTTAACCTGATCAACGCTCGTGACGAAGCTCTGAATATCATCATCGATAATTGTCAGCACGACCTGTTGGACGCCGCTCTCAATTCCATTAATTACAGAATCGATATCGACAATAACCGTTTCATCCGATTCGTCTATCGCGTCGTCTTGTCCGGCAATGGTGATATTCTCACTTAGACTTCCGGCTGGTATCACGATTTGGCTGCCGCTCCGCGTGTAATCGGCGGTCAGCGTCGCCGTGCCGTCGAAAGCGAGATTGACCGTTACATCCAGTCCTGAAAGCGCCGAGAGTGTGGCTGTCACTGTTGCCACACCCCCGTTTTCTGCCAGCGGGCTTCCTGTCAGATTTAGAGTCACCGTCGGCGGATCATCATTATCAAGGATTGTATAGGTATGCGTCGTGTTGACTCCCAAGGTGGCATTCGTGGGATCAGAAATTGTTACCAAGATCGTTTCGTCGTTTTCGTCCAAGGCATCATCGATGATCGTGACCTGGATATAGGTCGTCAAGTTCCCGGCCGTGATCGTCGCCACTCCGGCCGCCAAGAGATAATCAACACCCCCTCCGATCGCTGTCCCGCCGCTCACAATATAATTAACTGTGACATCTGAAGCAGAAATCTCGGAGAGTTGAAGTTCTAAATTCGCCAGGCTGATTTGTTCGCCGCCGCTCGAAATGGTGGAGGCAAATTGGATGGTTGGCAGCTGGGCGGATAATTGACCGACGAGAATCCATCCAAAGAGGGCAAAGATGGCAATGGCTTTCGATCGCTCACCTCTTAAAGAAAATCTCAATAGGCAACCGAATTTATTTTTGTCAAGAGAGAAATATCTTGTCCGTCGGAAAAACACCCTTGTTTTCCTTCTCTCAAGAAAATAAAATGGCCTTCTTTCGCCCTATCAACGATAGGCGTTTTTATCATAGACAAATCTTAGAGCCAAGACAAGAGGAAAATCAGCCGGAATTAGAAGCTCACTCTCTGTTCTAAACTAAAAGGCTGGAGGGAAAGAAATGATATTCGACACCAAGGCGAAATGATCTCAGTTTTCATTAAAAAATTGGCGACAATAGAGCACTTAACACTCCCCTTAATTCAATGGTCGGGATCACTCCTTTGAAACCAGATCTGGAAAAGATCGACATTGACTGAACCCTATTTCTTTAAACGGAAAGATAAAACCCTATGATCAATTTCCCCCTCCGTTCTTTAGAATCCGGGTTGGACCGGAGTGAACGCCTCAGCGATTTTAGCTTTTGAATAGAGTTCGAAATTTCTCTTCAAGAACAGGCCAATCCGTCCTTAGTTCTTAAATGGAGACGCCTGCTTAAATTCTTCCTTGATTTGAATATGACTTTGAATGACAGAACTACCCGCAACGTAACTTGCAAACCCGATCACAGGGGCAAGGACGATCGGAAAAAGCTCTTTCTTTTTGACAACGTAAATAAGATCTCCTTGTTGTGCATCTTGATTCAATTTGATCGCCGCACTCTCCCCGGCGACGGCTTTTGTCGAGGCAGCGCCGCCCTTGCTAAGCGTGCTTAAATCCTGATAGAAATCGGTTGTTTTTCCTTTAGCATGGATCCTATCGTTCAGGCGAATTCTTCCTTTGACGATTTTGACTTCAGCCATTCGGCTGTAGGGGTCGAAACCCAAAATCGTCCCGACCAAAGATTCACCCGCCAGCTCGAGTTCCTTGAACATTCCGTTTACGGCTGCCGTCTCTTTTTCGTCATAAGGTTTTAAGGAAATAAGCATCTTTGCCGTTTCATTGGCTCCAACATTTACTGCCAGAAAACCCTCCGAACTAAAATTCCCGGCATCTGTACGGACGTTATAAACATAAACGCCGCTTTCAATTCCCGGCAGTTTGAAAATCCCGTTTTCGTCCGTGGGGCGGCTCTCAAAAATTTTATCGGTCGAAAGGTTCTTGAACTGGATGACGGCTCCTGCTAACGGCGTTGTCCCGTCCTGGTCATAGACGAATCCAACGATGCTTCCCGTTTCGGCCATAAGCGATAAGGCGCAAATTCCGAGCAAAAAGACAAGAAACGCCATTCCAAAAACTTTAAATATCTTTTTTGCCCCCGTTTTCATAAAATCCTCCTTAGATCCATTTATAATTATAATAATAAGTTAGCTCATTTGTCAACAATTTTTTTATCTTCCTTGGGCTCAATGTTTTTTCCTTAAAAAGGCGGGGATTCTCACCCTCAAGGGCCGCTCTTTTTCTTGAGGAGGAATGGGTGGTTCCAAAGACATCAGCGGCTGATCAGCAATGACGGCTTGCGG
>CAZNVB010000046.1:0-2483 GCA_964576265.1 uncultured Eubacteriales bacterium
AGTCCATTCTGAGCCCCCTATAAGGATTCAAACCTGAGAGCTGAGTCCAAGTCCCGTCACCGTCAAGGCGCCATACTCCGAGCGTCCCAAAATCAACATGGACTTCGGTGAACCCGTCATTGTCGTCATCCGTTCCGAACATCCCTTCTGGATTTGCGCCGCTATGTTGGGTCCAGGATCCCGGGTATCCCGAATAATTCCAACTCCAAAGGCCGATGGAGCCGAAATCGACGATGAGCTCGTCGTCTATGGTGGAATACCACGTAACGCTGATCATCCCCTCGGGATTGGCTCCGGAAAGCTGATACCAGGTGCCGTTGTTATAGATCCAGAGCCCGGTGCTCCCGAAGTCGGCCACGATCTCGTCATCGGCGGTGTCGCTGTGAAGATTCGCCAACACGACTCCCTTGTAGCCGAGAGACGTATTCGTGGGATAATTTACGGAGTATAAGCCAAGCTCCCTTTCCGTCTTGTCGACGCTGGGCGGGGTGGCCGCGTAACCCATGATCAGCTCGGCTCCGCCCGCCGCCTGCTCGGGCGGCACCTGAGAGCCTCTCAGGCTCTGCTGCGGATCCTGGCCAAGCGAAAAACCGGCCATTAAAATAAAAAGTCCGAATAAACAAATTCCTTTTTTCACTGATGCCTCCTTTTCTTAATATTCTCTCAAAACCGACGACCTAAACTCACGTTTTCCGCGTTTGCACCTCCTTTTTCATTCATTGAATTTTTTGCCCCGCTTTTCTTCGACATCTTAGAGCTTAAATATAAAGGACAATATTTGATTCAAATACGCTTGTCAAGGAAAATTTTCCGGAGGATGAGCGTTCACGCTTTGGAAAGGAAGGCGCTGGAGCTCGTGCTTTAAAATCTGGAGCATCTTGAACCGGACGGTTGAGCGTTCCGGGCACCGATCTTGATTTTTTCCCTCGTCAGCGATGAATGACGGCGAGATTCCGGAAGCAAAGGACAGGCTTATTTCCCGCGCCCGGCCGCTTCCACCCGGGCTTCGGCGAGAATGTCGGCGATGAGAACCGGCTTGCCGCCTCTTTCCTTGCTCCGGTCGGCAGCGCTCATGAAAGCGTAAATTTCGATCGTCTCGTCCCGGGGAATCGGCGATATCCCGTCAGCAAAAAACCGGGCGATTGCTTTCACCAGGGGATCGTAGCTATGGACCTGCGGCAGATACTCGATCTTTTTCTCGGCAAAGACCGTCCCTCCATAACTGTGTTCGCTGGAACGAAGTCCGCGCATGGTCCCGATGCGGCCTCCTTCCCATTGTCCGACGCAGAAGTCCGTATCCTCCGTCTGGAACCGGCTCACCGACCGGCAGCCGGTCCCCATGACGGTGTAAAGAATCTCGACCCCGTGGATGCCGTACCAATAGAGGTCGGGATGGGTCGGTTCGAGGGAGGCCCAGCTGAAGGCATCGGCACCCCTGATTGCCCCCTGGGCGCCGCTCCGGAGCTCCAGGGCCCGGGGGATCCAGCGCAGCGAAGAGGCGCTGAAGACGGGGACCCTTTTTGCCTGTGCGGCCTCGAAGATGGCGATGACGTCGGCGAGGCAAGCGGCCATCGGTTTGTCGATGAACATCGGCTTTCCCGCTCCGATGACCTCCAAGGCCTGCTCCAGGTGCACGCGGCCGTCGTTGCTCTCGAGGAGCACGAAATCCACCTTTTCGAGGAGCGTCGCAATGGAATCGACAATCTCGACGTTCATTTCCCGCATCTCTTTGACATACCCGGGGACCCGGGATGTGCTCGATTCGATGTCCCGGCTCCCCCGGGGATAAGCGGCCACGACACGGAAACCTCTGTAATCCTCGGCCGGGGCATTCCGGGCGTTGAACGTTCGAGCGAAGGCCGGGGCGTGCGAAGTGTCGAGGCCGATTATCCCGATCCTCTTTCCGGCCTCGGCCGTGCTGATCATGTCGGCGTTCTGCGGGCTCAACACGGTCCGGGTTTGAGCCCTCGCTGCCAGAAGCTGCATCAAAAACAGCATCCCCAAAGCGACGGAAAAAACGCGACGCTTCATCATCATCCTCCTTGGAGACCGTATCTTCTCTTTTGGAACATTCAAATCAAAACCGATCCTGGAAAAAGAGGGGCGATTTCGCCTCATAGACGACCTTCCCCTCAAAAATTGTCAGGAGAACAACCGCATTGTGGATCTCCCTGGCCGGGACGCGGAACAGGTTGCGGTCAAGGACGACAAGATCTGCCGCTTTGCCGACTTCGATGGTGCCGGTCAAGGCTTCCTGCCGGCTGAGGAAAGCCCCGTTCATCGTATACGCCTTAAGGGCGGTGACCAGGTCGATGACCTCCCCGGGAAGCCAGGGCTCGGAACCGTTATCATCGAGCGCCCTCCGGGTCACCGCGACTTGAATGGCATCGAGCGGATTGAGCGACGACACCGACCAATCGCTTCCTGCGACGACCAGTGCGCCGCTCCTGACGACGCTGCCGATCGGATAGAGTCTTTTCGAC
>CAZNVB010000047.1:0-4548 GCA_964576265.1 uncultured Eubacteriales bacterium
TTCCAGACCGATCTCGTAGGCTTCGATTTCTTTGATTTTTTTGACCCAGATCACCCGGCCGGCGGCTTGAATTTCTCTCCCTCTTCTCGAGGGAAGAATTCTCAGATCGAAGACGGTGCCGACGGGAAAGAGAAAATCGCACTCGACCTTCAGCCCGCTGGGCGAGGCGTTTTTCGACCAGGCGCGATAGACTCCTGCTTCGACCTTGAGTTTTGGATTTTCCCTTGCCCGGAGGATAATTTCGGTCGCATCCTCATGACGGGGCTCCCGGCGCCGTTCGGACTCGAGCCGGGGTCTCTTTTTTCTCCATTTCCATTTCCAGAACATCTCCGCCTCCGCTTCAACTATAATCATAATCAAAAGTTTTTCAAGTCGGAATGAAACCCTCAACCGGACGGGGCGTTCTACCGTTCGGCCGCGTATTGACTTCTCCTCCCCGCGGTTATAAGATGGCCGCACGCCGATGACGATGTCGCTCGAAATCGGAATCATCCTGGCCGTAATCGTCCTGGCCTATGTCGCCGCCAAGATCAGCCGACTGACCGTCGAGATCAGCATGTTTTTGGCCGCGGTCGCGGGCGGGATCGCCGGCGCTTTTTTCGGCACCCCGCCGCTCGGCGAACTTGCCCGGCACCTTGCCGAGGGAGCCGTCACCTATTACGACGTTATTCTTGTTTTCACCACCGCGACGATTTTCATGGCCGTGGTCAGTGAATCCGGCGGGGTCAATTATGTCGTCCGGGCGACAATCCGGAGCTTATACAACAAACGCCTTGGAGCGCTCGTTGTTCTGATGATCATTATCCTGATTCCGGGGGCATTGACCGGAGCAGGAAGCATTTCTCTTCTCGTTGTAGGAGCGCCGGTGGCCATGGCTCTGCGTTTCTTGGGGATTTCCGAACGACGCGTGGCGGCCATCCTGTTCATCGTAGCCGGACTGAGCGCGGCCGCGCCGCCGGTCAATATCTGGGCCATGATTCTGTGCGCTGGAACAGCCATCCCCTATGTCGGGTTTGAGCTCCCTCTCGCTCTGCCGGTTCTCATCCTCGGGCTTTTTACTATGCTCGTTCTCGGATGGAAAAGAGAGCGCCGGGTCGACCTCGAAGCGGCGCTTCGAGAAATGCCCGAGGTGCCGGCAAAAATGAGCTGGTGGCGGGTTCTCATCCCCTTCTTGGTTTTTTTCGGCTCCGTCCTGGCCTACCGGATCTGGCCTTTCCGGATGCCGATTCTCGGCCTCCCTCTCCAATTCGTCCTCTCTGCGCTCGCCGCTCTCCTTGTCAGCCCAAAAAGAATCCGCCTCCTCGAGCTTTCTCGAGCCACGGTCAGGCGTCTCCTTCCTCTGCTCTCAACGATCGTCATCGTCGGCATGCTCCAGCAGATCATGACGGCGACCGGGGTGCGCGGCCTTTTATCTTTCGCCGTAATCAGTATCCCGTTCATTTATCTCCTCGTCTCGCTGGCCGTCGTCATTCCGGTTTCGGAAGGCGTCCTGACCTATGGAGCGGCCGCCGTTCTCGGCATCCCCTTGATCTGGTACCTGGATTCGATCGGTTTTCATGCCACCGTGGCCATCGCCGGATTGACGCTCCTCTGGCCGCTCGGCGACGGTCTGCCGCCGACCGCCCTGATCGGCCGTCTGAGCGTCATGGTCTCCGAATACAAAGAATCTTATTGGTCCTTCCTGCGGACGACCTGGCTTCCTTGGGTGGTCATCACCGTCGCCGGAATCCTGATGATCGCTTTCAGCGCCAAGCTCGAATTCCTCGTCCGCTGGAGCATGTAAAGAAGGAGGTGGGTGAGCGATGATCATGATTTTTTATTATCTGATCAGTGCTTATCTCGCCGCTATGGTCGGCTGGAACTTCCTCCGAGAGAGGAAAAAAATCGAAGATCTGGCCCAATATCTGATTGTCTTGATTCCCCTCCTTCTGAGGATCCTGCGAATTAAATAAAGGAGCGAAGGAACGAACTTGAGCTCTCGACCCTGGGTTCCGAAAATCCTTCTTCTCATCCCCTTCCTCTATCTTCTCATCCACGGCGGGATCGAACTTTACCACCACCGGCACTTCCATGTTCCCATGGTCGCTGGCCCCGGTGTCCAGCGCGTCGCTCGCCTGAGCGAATATTCACCCCGGATTAAGGGGACGATTGCCGACACACCGGTTTTCATTCTGCAGGGAAAAGAACCCGGAGGCAAAGCCCTCGTCCTCGCCAACACCCATGCCAACGAGCCGGAAGGCCTGCTGGTCGCCCTCATCATCATCGAGAACGCGGTGGTCGATAAAGGAACTCTGTTCGTCATCCCTCAGTTCAACCGCAGCGCCGGCCGAAACACGAAACCCGGTGACGGCTATCCCCTTTATTTTGAAATCCCAACTTCCTGGGGAAAGAAAAAATTCCGGTTGGGAAACCGGGAGGCTTCGCCTCTCGACCAATGGCCTGATCCTGATGTCTACATCCATTATCCGGACCGGCAGCTTCTCTCCTATATCGATGTCCGCAACATCAACCGCACCTGGCCGGGCCGGCCGAACGGCCCGTTGATGGAAAAAACGACCTATGCGGCCATGGAACTTTTGCGCCGGGAGACCGTGGATATTGCGGTTGATATTCACGGAGCGGAAACGATGTTCCCCGTAACGAACTGTATCGTTGCCCCGGAAAAATCGAACAAAATCGCCACCCTGGCTTCGATGACGGTCAAGGCCAGGGAAGGATTCGACAGCCATGTCGAGCCCTCGCCGCAGGGATTTCGGGGTCTCAGCCACCGAGAGATCGGCGATTACTCGGAAACCCTTCCCTTTCTGCTTGAAGCTCCTATCCCTTTCCTTGATCAGCCGACGGGCCCAAAAACCGAGCGCTTCCTCATCGACGGGAAAGACCCTTTTCTCCTAAGCCTGGCCAAGAAAAAAAAGCTGTTTGTTCCCTATGACGAATCCGGCTGGCCTCTGGAAAAGAGAGTCGGACAGCACTGCTCCGTCATTTTGGAAATCTTTCGTCAGTTCGGGCGGCGAAACCCGGAAAAAGAGATCGTCGTCAAGGGGGTACCGAAATACGCCGAAGTCGTCGAAAAGGGGGTCGGGTCATATTTCCATGATCCTGCACAAGCTCCCCCGGACCGTGTTTTTTTGGATTGAACAAACCGCGATCGAGCGATGGAGATCATGCCGTCGGCAGGGGAAGCGGCCTGAAGGCGTTTTTATGAACCTTAGCTTCCTGGCTCGACACGCCGCGGCAAACGAGGGCGGCCCTCTCGTTCTCCAGCGAGAAAAGGGTCGGAAGGAGGTTTGAATGAAGTCCAAAAAATGGGCGGTTTTCCTTGTTCTTGTCGTCTCTTTTCTTTTTCTTTATGCCCTCGCCTCGTCCCGGAAAGACGGTCGGCGCGCGTTCGTCGCTGAAGAGATCGACGATTCCGATTTCGGTTGCACAGTCATCATGGTCGGCAAGGCCGCTTCGGCAGACGGCTCGACCATGGCCACCCACACTTGCGACTGCGGAACCTGCGACTGGACCTGGCGTCATGTTCCGGCCGCCGATCACAAACCGGGCGAGACGCGGAAAATCTATCATATCAACCAGTATAAAACCTGGCCGCCCGAACAGGGCTTGAAGTGGGATCTTTACAAGAATGATTTTACCGGCCTGGAAATTCCGGAAGTCCCGCATACCTACGGCTATCACCACGGCATGTTCGGTTATATGAATGATCAGCAGCTCGGCATCGGCGAATCGACGATCGGCTGCGTCCGCAAGTTGATCAATTCGACGCCGACCCCGGCGTTCGACATCACCATGCTGACCCTGATCGCCATGGAACGGTGCCGGACGGCGCGGGAAGCGATCAAGCTTATGGGGTCGCTGGCCGAGAAATACGGCTATGGATACAATGATCACGGGGAAATGCTGGCCGTCCACGACCCGAATGAGGTCTGGGTGTTCGAAATCATGCCGGTCGGCCCGCTGTGGACGCCGAAGAGCGGCAAGCCCGGCGCCGTCTGGTGTGCTCAGCGTGTGCCCGACGATCATGTCTCGGTCTGCCCGAACGAGAGCCGGATCGGCGAGATCGACCTCAAGGACAGCGATCGCTTCATGGCGTCGGCGCACGTCGTTTCCTTTGCCATCGAGCAGGGCCTCTACGACCCGAAAAGCGGTCAGCCCTTCAGCTGGAAACGCGCCTATTCTCCCGCCGAAGGCAGCGCCTCGAGCACCGAGGGACGAAGGGCGAGGATGTGGCGGTTCTTTGACCTCGTTGCGCCGTCCCTCAAGCTCAGCCCCGAAACCCCGAACATGGATTTCCCGTTCTCGGTCAAACCCGATCAAAAAATTTCAGTCGAAGATGTCATGAACATGACCCGAGACCGGGCCCAGGGCACCCGTTTCGACCGCGTGAAAGGGATTCGAGGCGGACCGTTCGCTAACCCGAACTATTACGGCTTGACCCGGACGATCTGCAGCCCGACGGCGGAATATACGACGATCACCCAGTGCCGCGGCTGGCTTCCGGCTGCGGTCGGCGGAATCGTCTGGCTGTGCTTCGGCGTCCAGGAC
>CAZNVB010000048.1:0-4674 GCA_964576265.1 uncultured Eubacteriales bacterium
TAAGGCCCGCTCCTCCGGCAGCGGGACGCAGCTTCCGGTGGAGGATGCCGGCTATTTCTGCGACGGCTTCGGTATCGTCGAGGGCGATTGGATCCAGCTCGAAGGACAATCGGAAAAAGCAAGAATCATCAGGATTGATTACGCCAACCACATTCTCCATCTGAACACAAGCCTGACCTGGTCTTTGAACCAAGGAATATCACTGGCCTATTCAGGCCTTGCCCCCGATATCGGTGCGTACGAGTATGTGACGGATAATCCGATTCGCTTATCCATCTCGGCTTCTCCGACTTCAGGAAAAGTCCCTTTGACGGTCAATTTTACCGGCACCGCGACCGGAGGAAGCCCTCCTTATTCTTTTAACTGGACCTTCGGAGACGGACAATCTTCGACGGCTCAAAATACGACTCATATCTATTCAAAGGTGGGGATCTTTACAGCGACCCTGACCGCAACCGACAGCAAACCTTCCACAGCCACAGCCAGCATAAACATCACAGCCACAGCCCAAAATGCTTTTGCCTTATCCATTTCAGCTGTGACAGGAGCCCCGGCACCCGGGGAGGGAGGAACCACCATCCCCTCGCCTGGAACGTATTCCTTTTCGAGCGGAAGCGCGGTTCAGATGAAATCGATCCCCAATCCGGATTATCGATTATCTAAATGGACAGGAGATATCCTCGAGCCCGATATCTTCATCCCTGAGCCAACCATCGTCATAGACAAAGATAAGGCTTTATCCGCGAACTTCTGCACGAAATGTGGTGATGTTACCGGAGATCTGAAGATCACTCCCCTCGACGCTCAAAAAGCTTTCGATATCTTTCTCGGTAAGATCAGCAATCCGACGGATTGTGAAAAAGAAAATGCTGATGTCAATAGTGACGGAACCAAATCCAATCCTAAAGTGACTCCCGCAGACGCCCAGGCGATATTCAATAAATATCTCAATAATGGCGAATTGCCATCCGATTGTTCAGGGAATTCAAGGTCGGCGGCTTTGGCCGGGCATCCTCTCAACCGGCAAAACCTCTTTCTCAGTCTTGATGATGGGAGAACAATCCATGAAGGAGAGATCCTTGTCCCCATTATCATCAATTCGCCTTCTTCCATTAAAGCCTTCGGATTGGATCTTGCCTTTCCACGGGAGGCAATCGAATTCATTCGGTTGGAGCAAACAGAATATTCTGAAAATCTCTTGCAGTTTGAGGCAAAGGAAATTGCGCCTGGCGTGCTGAGAATTGGAGGTTTCGGACCGACAGCTTCTTCGAATTCATCCGTCGCCATCATTGCGACGCTCATTTTTAGAGTGAGCCGCGAAATTATGGATAACAGTCCCCTGACGGTGATCGCTACCTATGATGATCTCCAAAACGTAAAGATCAGGAATGGGATGATTTACAGGAAAATTGTAGAAAAAGAGAGAGATAAATCCAAGGCAGGAAGCGAATCCAGATAGATCATTAAGAAACTTCGATCCAAAACCCCAGTTGCTATTCCGGGGAATTGGCAGAGCGGCTCGGGCTAAATTTTTGATCTTTTTTCCCTTTTCATGAATATCAAATCCATAGAGACCAGTTCTAGGCCCGGAAAAGAGATTTTGCGGAAATTTAATTCGCTCGATATGGCAGATGACGAAGGAAACTGTCTCGGCCATCATTGCGGCCATTGAGTTCACAAGGCAAGTTAAACTATAATTAAAAGATATGACACAGCTCGAATTCGCCAGGCGCGGACGCGCGACCTCCGCCATAAAAAAAGTGGCCGCGGACGAGGGCCTCGCCCCGGACGACCTTCTCGCGCTCGTCTCGCGCGGCCGGGTGGTCATCCCCTTTAACCCCAACCACCCGTCCTCTTTCCGTTCCGCCGCCCGCCGATCGCGGCATGCTCAGGGCGGTCCCGAAAAACCGACAGGCATTGGGAGCTCCCTGCGCACCAAAGTCAATGTCAATATCGGGACTTCGGCGGACTTCCCTCGCCTCGCCGCGGAACTCCGCAAAGTCGAAATTGCGCTCCGCTTCGGCGCAGACACGATCATGGATCTGAGCACTGGAGGCGACATCAAGAGAATCCGCCGCAAAATCCTCGCCCGCTCCCCCCTCCCGCTCGGAACCGTTCCTATCTATCAGGCCGCCATCGAGGCCATCGATCGCCGTGGTTCGATCGTCGAGATGACCGTTGACGACCTCTTCGCCGCGATCGAAGCCCAAGCCCGGGAAGGCGTCGATTTTATGACCGTCCACTGCGGCCTCACTCGGAAAGCGATCGAGCGGCTCAAGAATCAGGGCCGGGTTGCCGATATCGTCTCCCGCGGCGGAGCCTTCCATCTTGCCTGGATGCTCCACCACGATGAAGAAAATCCCCTTTTCGCGCAATTCGACCGCCTCCTCGACCTTGCCCGCCGATACGACTTCACGCTCAGCCTCGGCGACGGCCTTCGTCCCGGGTCGATCATCGACGCTACGGATCGCCCCCAGATCGAAGAGCTCCTGACGCTCGGCGAGCTCGTCAAGCGGGCCTGGGAGGCCGGCGTTCAGGTGATGGTCGAGGGCCCGGGCCACATCCCTCTCGACCAGGTGGAGATGAACATCAAGCTCGAGAAGCGGGTCTGCCACGACGCGCCGTTCTATGTCCTCGGCCCTCTGGTAACGGATATCGCCCCCGGCTATGACCATCTCGTCTCAGCCATCGGCGGCGCGATCGCGGCCGCCGCCGGCGCCGATTTTCTCTGCTACGTGACGCCAGCCGAGCATCTCGGTCTGCCGACGATCGACGATGTCCGCGACGGCCTGATCGCTTCGAAAATCGCCGCCCACGCCGCCGATATCGTCAAAGGCGTCAAAGGCGCCGTCGAGCGCGACCTCGCTCTTTCCAGAGCTCGCAAACGCCTCGACTGGGCCGCTCAGAAAAAGCTCGTCATCGACCCCGATAAATTCGAGGAGATCCGAAAAAAGCGAAAATCCAAATCCGCAGCCTGTTCCATGTGCGGCGAATTCTGTGCCATGCGCATCGTCAGCCAGTTCCTCAATTCCCGGGGCAAGGTCGATGACTTCTGCTTTTAGGACATCGGGGGCGGCGGCGAAGAAGCTGCTTTTTGGCACCGCCGGAGTTCCCCTTTCCAGTCCGGTCTCTTCGACCCTGGCCGCCATCGAGCATATCAGGAAAATCGGTCTCGACTCCCTTGAGGTGGAATTCGTCAAAGGCGTCAAGATGGGTTATGACACGGCGCGAGAGATCGGCGAAAAAGCCGCCGCTCTCGGGATCCGACTGAGCGTCCATGCCCCCTATTCGGTCAACCTGAATTCCGATGATCCGGGAATCCGGCTGGCCAGCCAGGAGCGCCTGACCGCTTCGGCCCGCCTGGCTCAGGCGATGGGCGCGAAAAGCCTCGTCTTTCACGGCGGATACTACGGTTCAGTTTCGCCCGAACGGGCTGCCCTGAACATCAAGACCAGCCTGGAGAATGTCCTTTCCGTTCTCAGGTCGGAGAGAAACCCAGTCGCCCTCCGTCTCGAAACGATGGGAAAAAAGTCCCAATTCGGCACGCTCGATGAGGTCCTGACCCTCTGCCGCGAACTCAACGGACTCCTCCCCTGCCTTGATTTTTCGCACATCCACGCCCGGGAAGCGGGAGAGAATTCCTACCGCTATTTTTCAAAAATTTTGGAGAAAGTCGAAAAAAAGCTGGGCCGGAGCAGCCTGACGAACGTCCATTTTCATATTTCAGGCGTTCTTTACAGCGAAAAAGGCGAAATCAAGCATCTCGACCTCATCGATTCAGACTTTCATTTCGACGACTGGCTCGAAGCACTGAAAGATGCGGAGGTGGCCGGAACGGTCATTTGCGAGAGCCCCAACCTTGAGGCCGACGCCCTGATGCTGAAAAATCTTTACAATTCCTATGAACAGAAATCATAAAAAATGATGTCACGATACTTTTTCAATGGTGACAGCATCCATGGTTCCTATATTTCTTCCCTTGCTTCGCCTTCGCCTGATAATAAGCTGCCGCTGCCAGGGCCGAAGATCACTGATGCCGGCAGAAAGAAAAAAATTCGTCATCCGCCCGGGCCAATATTCAAACAGCGAAATTGAGGCGATGAGACAGATTTTCACCCGTATTGAAAAATCGCGAAAATCGTCAATGATTCATGCTGTCGCCAACATCGCGTCACCCACTTAAGGCAAAACAGGCAAATCACAATAACAGAATTCGTTGATGAGGAGAAACAAATGGAGGAATTTAGGCTGCTGATCAATGGCTCATGGAAAGAATCAAGCCAGATCAAAGAGATTAAATCGCCCTATGACCAGAGCATCGTCGGCAGAGTCCATTTCGCCTCCCGAGAGCAGATCGAGGAAGCGCTGGCCGCAGCTCAGACCGCCTTCGAGCAAACCCGTCGGCTCTCGAGCTTCGAGCGAGCCGCAATCCTCGACAAGATTCGCTGCGGAATCGAGAATCGAAAGGACGAACTCGCTCGTTCCATCACGCTCCAGTCGGGGAAAACTATCCGGGACGCACGGGCAGAAGTAGACAGGGCCGCCATGACCTTCGACATCGCCTCAGAAGAAGCGAAGCGGCTCGGCGGCGACGTCATCCCTCTCGACCTGAGCGCCGCAACGGCCGGGCGCTGGGGTCTTGTCCGCCGATTTCCCATCGGAGTGGTGACCGCC
>CAZNVB010000049.1:0-3525 GCA_964576265.1 uncultured Eubacteriales bacterium
TCGGCCTGACTCCCGTCGCCCACGGAGTTCATGACAATGCCAATTTCATCGTCGATCAGAAATTTCTCAACCTGGCGGCTCATCTCAAGTCCTACGGCTACTTAACCGGGGCTTTTGTCGGCGCATTTCCGCTGGATTCGCGCTTCGGTCTGACCCGGGGTTTCGATATCTACGACGATCACTACGGAACCCCGGCCGATCAGGAGTTCACGTTTGTCGAACGGCCGGCCGAAGCGGTGGTCGCTGAGGCGGTGAAATGGCTGGACTCCCTCGACCTCCGCCGTCACTGGTTTCTCTGGGTCCATTGTTTTGATCCTCACCAGCGTTACATGCCGCCGGAGCCTTTTTTGTCGAAGTACAAGGACCGTCCTTACGACGGCGAAATTGCCTATGTGGATTTTGCCCTCGGCCGGCTGTTGACTTATCTCGAAGAAAAGAATCTCCTCCGGAGCACGGTGATCGTTTTCACCGGCGACCACGGCGAGTCGCTCGGTCAACACGGCGAATCCACTCATGGCTATTTCGCTTATAACGCGACGATTTGGATTCCTCTGATCGTCGCCTTCCCGGGAAGCAAGCCGGCCCGGGTGAATGAGAATTCCGCCCATATCGACATTTTTCCGACGATCTGCGATCTCCTGGGCATCGAAAAGCCGGACTCCCTCCAGGGGGTGTCTCTTCTGCCCGCCATCCATGGGAAAAAGCTTCCTCAGCGGAGGATCTATTTCGAATCGCTCTATCCTCATTACAGCCGGGGCTGGGCTCCTCTTCAAGGCTATATCGAAGGAAAACAGAAGTTCATCGAGTCGCCCATCCCCGAGCTCTATGATCTCGAGGCGGATTTTGACGAGAAAAACAACTTGGCCGAAAAGGCCGATCTGGCGAAACACAGAAAAAACCTCGCCGGCCTAATCGCCGGTTTTTCCGCGCCGCGTTCGCCTCAGAGCCGTCCGCTCGACCGGGAGGCGCGAGAGAGGCTGCAGGCTCTGGGTTATATTTCAAGCCCGCAGGCGCTCAGAGAGAGAAACTTCACCGCTCAGGACGACCTGAAAATCCTCCTCCCCTATCAAAACATGCTTCAGCAGGCCATGGCGGCCTACCACCGCCGCGACCTCGAAGAAGGAGCCGCTCTGCTCCGCCGGATCATCGATGAGCGGAAGGATTTCGATCTGGCCTACTCTTATCTGGCGACGATTTATAAAGATCAGGGGAAACTCAAAGAAGCCGTGGCCGTCCTTCGGCAGGGCGCGGAGAATAATCCCCGGAGCATCAAAATTCTCTCCACCTACGGAATTTTCCTCGTCGAAGCGAGGGCTTACGAGGCCGCGATCGAGGTTTTGAAAAAAACGCTCGCCTTGATCGACTACGATCCTGAAGTCTGGAATTATCTTGGCGTCGCTTACTATCACCAGGGTTCGTTCGACGAAGCCCTCAAGGCCTACGATCAGGCGCTCGCTCTGGATGAAAACTACCCGGTTGTGTTTAACAACCTGGGATCGCTCTATTTTTCCGTCTTTCTCAAGACCCAGGACCTGGCTGCGTACGAGAAGGCCGTCGCCCATTTCAGGCGGGCCATCGAGCTCGACCCGAAATATCCCTCCGCCTATAACGGGCTCGGAGTGGCCCTGAGGCAGGCGGGTAATTTGGACGGCGCGATCGCGAACTGGAAAAAGGCCCTGGAGATCAAGCCGGACTACGCGTTTGCCCTCTACAACTTGGGTCTCGCCTGCTTCCTCAGAGGCCATAAAACGGAAGCGCTTGCTTATCTGAGCCGATACAAAAATCAATTTTATGCTCAGCTCCCGCCCCAGGAACAGGCCAAGCTCGACGAGCTGATCGCCAAATGCAAATAGGATTATTGAAAGCGAAGGTGCCTATTTCTTCCCCAGCGAACGCGCGGCCGTCATGGCGAGCAAAAGCGAAGCCATCTCATCGGGAGGGCATCGTCGCCTTGCTCCTCGCCATGCTCTTGCTCCTTCCCTCTGCGATCGCCGCTCAGGCGGTCGGGGAAAAGGACCTGGCGGTCAAATACCGGGAATGGCTGAAACTCGTCAGCTACATCATCCTGCCGCAGGAAAGGGATGTCTTTCTGCGGCTCGGGAACGACCGCGACCGCGACATCTTCATCGAGTCCTTCTGGAAGCAGCGCGACCCGACGCCGGGCACACCGCAGAACGAATTTCGCGACGAGCACATCCGACGCTTCAATTACGCGAATTCCCGCTACGGCCGGGGAACACCCCGCGAGGGATGGCAAACGGACATGGGCCGGGTTTATATCATCCTCGGCCCGCCGAACAGCGACGAGCGGTTCGAAGGCACGGCCGGAATTCGCCCCTGTCACGTTTGGTACTATTACGGCGATCAGACCAAGGGACTCCCGACGTATTTCGCTCTGGTCTTTTTCCAGCGCGGCGGGTCGGGAGAGTTCAAGCTTTACAATCCCACCTCGGACGGCCCGCTGAGCCTTCTCGAGAATCCTCTGGGCATCGATATCACCGATTACCGCGCCCAGTACGAGAAGATCAAGGAGCTGGCGCCGACCCTGGCCAATGTCGCCATTTCCTTGATTCCCGGCCAGTATCCTTACAATTTCCAACCGTCCCCGCAGTCGAATATTCTTCTGGCCGAGATTTTCGAATCGCCGAAGAAAAATATCAGCCCGTCTTATGCGACTCATTTTCTCAACTACCGAGGAATCGTCAGCACGGAGTACCTGACGAACTACATCGAAAATACGGCCCTGGCCGTCGTTCTTCAGGAACCTCTTCTGGGCATTTCGTTCTGTCACTTCTCTGTGGCGCCGAAGAAAATCTCAGTCGATTATTTCGCTCCTCAAGACCAGTACTACTGCAATTTCAAGATCGATGTCAGCCTGCGCCAGGGTGATCAGATCGTTTACCAGTACCCCAAGGATTTTCCCTTTTATTTCCACCCGGACAGGCTGCCGTATGTCGAGGCCAACGGGATCGCCCTGCAGGATGTCTTTCCGGTCGTCGAGGGTCGGTATGAACTGACCGTCCTCCTTCAGAATTCGGTGGGCAAGGAATTTACGGTCGTCGAAAAAACGATCGATGTGCCCGCGGCCGGCGGGCCGAAGATCCTCGGGCCTCTTCTCGGCTACGGCCTACAGACCTTCCCGACCGACGCTCACTCTCCCTTCAAAATCATGGACCAGCAGCTTCAGATCGACCCCACGAACACCTTCACGCGGAACGACCGTCCGGCCGTCTTTTTTAATGTCGTCGGCCTGAGCGAGGATCTCTGGCGCGAGGGGAGGGTTTTGGTTTCCATCGGCGGACTCAGGGAAACGAGTCCGGCCAAAAAGTCCCTTTCCATCCGGCTGAGAGATGTCCCGTTTAACCGGACGATCGGCATCTCCCGGCCGCTGCCCATCGAGGAGCTTCCTCCCGACTATTACGAGCTCCGCCTCGCCCTCTTTGATGGAAGGGAAGAGACGCTCGCCGAAGCCGGCTCTCAGTTCATCGTTTCGCCGCTCGAGGCGCTCTCCCGGCCGGTCACCCT
>CAZNVB010000050.1:0-7893 GCA_964576265.1 uncultured Eubacteriales bacterium
CACTAATTTAGAATATTGTCCGCCCGAAATCAACGGGGCGAAGGCGGAAGGATCGAGTTCGACATCAGACTTGGAGTCCGGACGTCATTCCTTTAAAATAGAACCTTATGACTCGGTCGAAAGTTGCCCTGGTCAGATGTCGGGATTACGATGTTCGGTCGCTCTCTGCCGGCTTGAACCATTCATTGGAATTACTCGGCGGGCTGGACCGGTTCATCAACCGTCAAGCCAGGGTATTCGTCAAAATCAATCATCTTTCTTCCTCGGCGCCGGCAGAGAAAGCGATCAACACTCATCCCGAATTCTTGCGGAAAATGCTTGAGCTGTTGGTCGATCAGGGCGCCCGGATTACGGTCGGTGACGATATCGCCGGCGGGCGAGATGACGGCTTTCTGGCGACGGGAATCCGCCAAATATGCGATCGCCTGGGTGTCCGTCTTGTGAATCTGAAGGAGACCGGTTTTGTTGAGACGGTGATTCGGGGAGCTGTCTTGGAAAAGGTGTTTATTGCGCGCCCGGTGCTGGAAGCGGAAACGTGGCTGAACCTTCCCAAACTCAAGACGCATTCTTTTACAGTTTTTACCGGAGCGGTGAAAAATCTCTTTGGTCTGATCCCTCTGGGGCTGCGGCTTCATCTCCACCGCCGTTTTTTCCGCAACGACATTTTTTCCCAGATGCTCGTCGACCTTTTTTCCGCCGTTCCGCCCCGGCTGACGGTGATGGACGCGGTTGTCGGGATGGAAGGCGAAGGCCCATCGGCGGGTAGGCCGAAGGCGGTCGGTCTCATCGTGGCTTCGGCCGATGCCGTGGCCGTGGATGCGGTGGCGAGTCGGGTGGTCGGCTATGACCCGGCGGAAGTCTTTACCACCGCCTTTGCCGAAGCCAGGGGACTCGGGGCCGGCGATCTCGGACGGATCGAAATCGTCGGGGAGCGCATTCAGGATGTGGAAGTCAGAGATTTTCGGCCTTCTGCGGCGGCCGTTAACCTGTTTCGCAATCGGCTTCCGTCGGTCCTGTACGCACGGATCCAAGAAGAGCTTCTTCTTACCCCGGCGGTCGTCCTTCAGCGGTGTACAGGATGTGGCCAGTGCATCCGGATTTGCCCGACCGGGGCTGCCCAGTCTAACGGCAAAAAAGCTTGGATCGTGGAGGAAAAATGCATTCACTGCCTCTGTTGTCATGAATCCTGTCCCGGCCAGGCCATCCGGCTGAAGCAACGTCCGGTTGGAAGATTGATCAACGCCGGAAGAGACATTTTCCGTAAGCTCAACCTGAGATGGAGAAGGCTTTAATCGCGACCGGGACGGGCGGCGAATGATCGATCATCAAGCGGACCTGAGCGACTTTCCCAATTTCTGCACTTATGATAGAGTATGGGCCGCTGGAGGCCGGAAGATGGATTTCAACCTTTATTTCAAGTCCCGCCAGGGGGAGATAATCAGCTTGCTCAAACAGCTCGTCTTGCGGGAATCGCCCTCTCAGGATAAGAAGGCCGTTGACGCTTGCGCCTCTTTTCTGGCGGCAGAACTCAAGAAATCGGGAACTCGCGTCAACCGCCTGGCTCAAAAAGGAATTGGAGATTTCCTTCAGGCGGAATTTCCTTCGTCATCTAAAGCCGCTACTGAAGACCAAATTCTCATTTTAACCCATATCGACACGGTCTGGCCCGTCGGGAAGATCGCCAGGATGCCCTTTTATATTTCGGGCGGAAAAGTTTTTGGGCCTGGAGTTCTCGATATGAAAGCCGGTCTGGCCATGGTCTGTTGCGCTCTGCAGGCCATTCATCAATTGAGCCTTCGGCCGGCAGGTCAAGTGGTGGTTTTCGTCAATTCGGCAGAGGAGATCGGTCATCCTGCTGCCTATGAGATGATTCTCCGGTTGGCCAGACGCGCCAAGGCCGTCCTCTGTCTTGAACCGGCGCTTCCTGGAGGCGGACTTAAGACGCGGCGTAAAGGACGCTTGGTTTCGCGGCTTGAAGTCAGAGGAAAGTCCGCTCATGCCGGGACGCCGGAAAAAGGAGTCAACGCCATCGAAGAACTCATGGAGGGTCTCCGCAGCTTGAAGAAGCTGGCCAAAAACGGCATTACGGTGAGCGTCAACCAGATCGGAGGTGGGGAGAGAGCGAACATCATCGCCGAATCGGCCTGGGCGGTCATGGACATTCGCTTCTGGACGACCGAGCAGAAAAACAGAATCTCCGCCGCCCTCAGAAATCTCAAGCTCTCAGAAGCCGGGGCGAAATTCAAATCCAGCTTGGAAAGCTTCACTCCTCCGATGGAAAGAACCGAAGCCTCGGCCCGGCTTTTCCAACGGGCGAAAAAAATCGCTGCAGCGATGAATCTTACACTCACCGAAGGAAAGACCGGCGGAGGCTCGGACGCCTCCATTGCCTCGAGCATCGGTGTTCCGACGATCGACGGATTGGGGCCTGACGGCGACGGGATCCACGCCGAGCACGAACATCTGATTCTTCCCTCTCTTATCCAGCGCACGGCTCTGCTGACCGAGCTCCTTCTCGGCCTCTGAGCGCGCCGGGAGAAGCGACCGGGGCACATTTTTCGGGAAGCGGTTGAATTGACTCTCCAAACTTAATCTGATAACTTAGCTTTATCATGATTTTTTTTCATCAAACGGAGGAATCATATGATTAAAAAGTATTATTTGCTTTCCCCCGGTCCGACACCCGTGCCGGACAGTGTCCTTTCGGCGGCGGCGGAGCCGATCATCCATCACCGCACTCCCGAATTTTCTTCCATTTTCATGGAAGTCACAGAAGGGCTGAAATACGTCTTCCAGACAAAAGAGGATGTCTATATATTGACTTCATCGGGCTCGGGTGCGATGGAGGCGGCTGTCGTCAATCTCCTCAGCCCCGGCGATCTCGTGCTGACCATCAACGGCGGAAAGTTCGGCGAACGCTGGGGTAACATCTGCCGCAGCTATGGCGTCCAGGTCAAAGAAATCGTTCTCGATTGGGGCGCCGACTTCACGCCGCAAGAACTCGCCGCCGAGCTTAAAGCCAATCCTGGGATCAAGGCGGTCTTTTCGACTTTGTCGGAGACCTCGAGCGGGGCGATTTATGATATCCAGGGTTTCGGAGAGGCCGTGAGCCGGAGCGAGGCGATTCTGGTCGTCGACGGCATTTCCGGCTTGGGGGCCACGGCCTGCCCGATGGACGAATGGAAAGTCGACGTGATGGTCTCGGGATCGCAGAAATCGTTCATGATCCCTCCCGGACTGGCCTATATCGCTCTCAGCCCAAAGGCCTGGAAGCTCGTCGAGTCGGCAAAGCTTCCCAGGTTCTATTTTGATCTTAAGAAAGCCAGGAAAAATCTGGAGAAACAGACGACTCCCTGGACCCCGGCGGTTTCTCTCATCATCCAGCAAAAAAAGGCCTTGGAGATCATCCGCAGCATGGGGCTCGAGACTTACCTCGAGCATCACCGCATTTTGGGCGAGGCGACGAGAGCCGGCGTCCAGGCGATCGGCCTGGAGCTTCTGGCGAAGAGACCGGGAAATATCCTGACCGCGGTCAAAACGCCCGCCGGGATCGACGGCGCCAAGCTCGTCAAGACGATGCAGGCGAAATATAAAGCCTACATCGCCGGAGCTCAGGATCCCAATAAGGGAAAATTCTTCCGCATCGCCCATCTGGGATATATGGGCGGGTTTGATGTCATCACCTCCCTGTCGGCTCTTGAGATGACGCTTGCCGACCTCGGTTTCGTGTTCGAAAAAGGGAGCGCGATCAGGGCGGCGGAAACCGTTCTCAGGGAGAATTGGAAATGAAAAAAATCCTTTTGGCGGATCCTCTGGACAAAGAGGCTATTGAGGAGTTGAAGTCCTGTCCCGAGTTCGAAATTACGATCAAGACAGGAATGGATGAAGACGAGCTCGTCAGGACTGTGCCAGGGTTTCAGGCGGTGGTTGTCCGGAGCGCTACCAAAATCACTCGCCGGGTCATCGAGGCTGCGACCGGACTCGAAATGATTGTCCGGGCCGGAATCGGCCTGGACAATGTCGACGCCCAGGCGGCAAAAGAGTGCGGGATTCGCGTGGCCAACACGCCGGCGGCGACGACCATCACCGTTGCTGAATTCACCATGGGTTTGATGCTCAGTGCGGTCCGCGAGCTGGGAAGAGCAAATTTCTCTCTGAAGCAGCACCGGTGGGAAAAAAAGACGTTTTCCGGCACCGAGCTCTTCGGGAAGACGCTGGGTGTTATCGGCGCGGGACGGATCGGCCTGGCCGTCGCGGAGAGAGCGCTGGCTTTCGGAATGAACGTCATCGCCTACGATGTGATTCCCATCGAAACGAAGCTTCCTGTTAAACAAGTTCCCCTAGAGACGCTCCTCTCAGAGGCAGATATCATCACCCTTCATGTTCCCAAGCAGGTCAAGCCCATCCTGGATCGACCGGAATTTGAAAAGATGAAGAACGGGGTGATCATTGTCAATGCCGCCCGAGGCGGAGTCGTGAATGAAACGGCGCTTCTCGAAGCTCTGAACTCCGGCAAAGTCCGAGCCGCGGCCATCGATGTCTTCGAGAAGGAGCCCCCTGTTGATTTCACTCTGATCGATCATCCCAAGGTCATGGTGACGCCGCATATCGGCGCTGCCGCCGAAGAAGGCCAGAAAAGGGCCGGAATGGAGGTTGTCCGGATCCTCAAAGAAGCTTTGATTTGATCGGCTCTTGCGAGTTCCTTTTTTCGGCATTTTTCAGGTTGCCTTGGAAAAGAATGAACCTCTGTGAGGGAAAATAAGGATAAACGAACAAAGGATAAAAATTGGCCTATTTGGACAATAACGCCACGACGCCGCTCGACCCGGCCGTGGCCGAAAAAATGATCGGGTTCCTGAAAGAACACTTCGGCAACCCGTCTTCTCTCTACCCACTGGGCCGGGCGGTAAAAGAGATCCTGGCCGAGGCCAGAGAAAACATCGCCCGGGCGATCGGCGCCCAGAGCTCGGAGATCGTTTTTACGGGATCGGGAACAGAGGCCGATAATTTTGCAATTCGCGGCGTCCTCGAAGCGAATCCGGGGAAAAAAGAGTTCATCACCTCGGCCATTGAGCATCCTGCTGTTTTGCGTGTGGCCAATCATCTGGAGAAAACAGGATTCAAAGTCACCTATGTTCCTGTTGACCGATTTGGGACGGTCGACCTTGATGTCCTTCGCGACGCCATTACTCCGCAGACGGCGCTCATCTCGATCATGCATGCGAATAATGAGATCGGAACGATCCAACCGATCGAAGAGATCGTCCGGATAGCCTCAAAATCCGGCGTTCTTGTTCATACGGATGCGGTTCAGACATTCGGCAAAATTCCGCTGGATGTCGGCGAACTGGGGGTAGATCTTTTGTCCATCTCGGCCCATAAAATTTACGGCCCGAAAGGAGTCGGCGCTCTCTTTATTCGCAAGGGGGTGGACCTCTGTCCCTTGATCTACGGCGGCCGTCAGGAGAAAGGCCGGAGGGCCGGGACGGAGAATACGATCGGAATTGTCGGTTTCGGAGAGGCCGCCCGGGTCCTGATAGAGCGCGGGAAAAAAGATAAGGAAAGGATTGAAAAACTGGCTGCCAGGCTCGAAAGCGGCATCAGGGAGAAAATTCCCAACGTCCACATCAACGGCCATCCCGAAAACAGAGTCAAAAATACGCTCAATGTCGCTTTCCCGGGGATTGAAGCCGAGGCCGTTCTCCTCGCCTTGGCCACCAAGGGAATTTCGGTTTCCACCGGCTCGGCCTGCAGCGAAGAAGAAGAGGAAGCTTCGCATGTCCTCCTGGCCATCGGCCTTCCTCCGGAGATCGCCCGCTCGGCGATTCGTTTGTCTCTCGGCCGATTCAATACCGAGGGCGATATTGAGGCGGTCCTTGCCGAATTGCCGGAAATCGTGGACCGCCTGCGCCGGATCTCGGCTTTTGAACCGGACTCATAATTCGAGCAAAATCTGATGGACGCTTTCTGGAAGTTGGCTAGGGAACGCGTCGTCCTTTTTGACGGCGGCCTAGGGACGGAACTTCTTCGGAGAGGCCTTCCACGGGGGGCATGTCCGGAGCTCTGGAATATCGAGAGGCCGGAAGTCATCCAAGATATCCACGGGCGTTATTTCGAGGCTGGTTCGGACGTCGTCTCTACCAACTCATTCGGCGGAAATCCTTTCCGGCTCGCCGCGCACGGGCTAGGAGATCGGTGTCGGGAGCTCAATATCGCGGCAGCTCAAAACGCCCTGAGCGGCAGGCCGCAAGGAAAGTTTGTCGCCGGGAGCATCGGGCCAAGCGGAAAATTTCTCAGGCCGATCGGCGAGCTTCAGGAACAAGATCTGGAAAAAGCTTTCCAAACCCAGGCGGAAGCTCTGGCCGAGGGCGGAGTCGATTTTCTGCTTATCGAAACGATGTACGACCTACGGGAGGCCCTCTGCGCTCTGCGGGGGGCGAGAAGAGCGTGCTCTTTGGCGATCTTCGTCACTATGACGTTCAGTCTGACGCCGCGCGGTTTTTTCACCGTTATGGGGAATAGCGTCCGGCAGTGCGTCCGGGAAATCGCTGCCAACGACGTGCCTGTCCTCGGCGCCAACTGCACGCTGGACAGCGCCGCCATGGTCGATCTTGTCCGGGAAATGAGAAGGGAAACCGCCCTTCCCATTTTGGTCCAGGCGAATGCGGGGCAGCCCGGGTTCGCTCCGGACGGCGGGGTCGTCTATGCCCAGAGCGTCGAAGATTATGTTCGCCATGTGCCGTCGATCATCGCCGCGGGGGCGAATCTCATCGGCGGCTGCTGCGGCACTGATCCCGAATATATCCGCCGGATGGCCGCCCTCGTCAAACGCTAACGAAGCGAGTTCGACCGGATGGCCCGGCGCTGCGCCAGATAAATCCGGCGCGCAGACAAAAAAAACTCTTGATATTCCGGCTGTTTAAAATCGGGATAGGTCCAATCGAGAACTCTGACACCTGCCTTGGTGAAGAGAAGCTCGAGATGTGCGTAGATTCCGTGCTGGAGGGGAATCCGGTGGGAGAAGTCCTTTGCCGTTGCCATGATCAAGGCCGAAGAGGTCAGGATGCCCGGATCGATATTGACAATCCTCCTCGCCTCGCCAAAGCCCAGGCGAAGATCCTCCTCGAGCTCATTCGTCCGCAGCTTGATCCGGCTCAATTCTTCGGGAGCAATCAATTCGGCAAAACTCAGGAACATCCTCGTCAGATGACTTCCCATCTCTTTCTCATAATAATCTGTCAACTCGAAGGGGAAAAGACCGCTCTTGAGGTCGATCAGGCCGTATTCACGGGCCAGGGATTTTTCAGCCGCCTCTCTGTGGGCCGCCTGAGAGAAGATGATCCCGGCGATGAGCTTGGCCGGTGGGAAAGGCTTCGCTTCTGCCATGGGCGGAATTAAGAGTAATTCTAAGGCTGGCAAAATGCAAACGGATTTCATATAATGAGGCTGTCATGAAATGGGTTTATATCGAGGAGATCGGCGGATATCAAGACCAGGAGGTTGAAATCCGCGGCTGGGTTTACAACAAGAGGTCGAGCGGCAAGGTCCGATTTCTCCTGATCAGGGACGGGACTGGGATTCTTCAGGCGACTCTTTTCAGTCCTGATAAGAACCATCCTCTTTTCCAGAAGTTTAACGAGTTGACTCAGGAATCTTCGCTCATTCTTCGGGGGGTGGTCAAAGAAGATCGCCGCGCGCCCGGCGGGTATGAGCTGGAAATCAGGGACCTGGAAACCCTCCAGGTCGCGGCTGATTACCCGATTACTCCCAAAGAGCACAGCACTCCATTTTTGATGGAGCATCGGCATCTCTGGCTCCGTTCAAGCAAACAGCACGCCATTCTCCAAGTCCGGGCGGAGCTGATCAAAGCGATCAGAGATTTCTTTGATCAGC
>CAZNVB010000051.1:0-37455 GCA_964576265.1 uncultured Eubacteriales bacterium
GTTCCCGGCCGATCCTGGCCTCCGCCCACCGCCCGTCGTCGATCGCATGAAACGGCTGGACCGAGGCAATCAGGCCCAGTTTTCCCATCCGTTCGAAGTCCTGCGGTCGAAGGTGCTGGGCGTGTTCGACCCGCCAGCGCCTGTCCCTTGGGCCGCCGCTGCGGATCGCCTTTTCATAGAGGTCGAGGAGGATAGCGTTGGCCCGATCGCCGATCGCGTGAACTGCGAGCTGAAGGCCGGCCCTATCGGCAGCCAAAATTCGCTCCTCCATCTTTCCTTGGGGATACATCTCTGAACTGAGGAGACCGGACTGGCCGGGATGATCCGCGTACGGCTCGAAAAAAAGCGCGGTCGAACTGCCGAGAGAACCGTCGATAAAGCCTTTGAGACCGCCGATCTTGAGAAATTCGTTGCCGAACGGAGTCTTCAGGCGGAGACGGGCATAGAGGTCGACCTCGCTGAGCGGAAGATAGAGAAAAATCCGGCTGGTCAGTTCCCCGGCCCGCAACAACTCCTGGTAGACCTCAAAGCTCGTGCTCGAACCCATCTCATGGAGAGAAGTCACCCCACAGGCGGCGGCATGGCGAAGCGCAGCCCGGGCTGCCTGGAGTTTGAATTCGAAAGACGGCTCGGGAATGTGCCTCTCCACCAGAGCGATGGCGGCATCCTTAAGAATTCCCGTCGGCTCCCCCGTCGTCGGATCCTTGAGGATTTCTCCTCCGGGCGGGGAGAGCGTGGACTTTGCGATCCCGGCAATTTGAAGAGCCAGGCTGTTTACCAAGACCATATGGCCGTCATGGCGGCTGACGCAGACGGGATGGTGGGGAGTCACGTCATCGATCCACTCCCGTCTTGGAAGCTCCGGAGGGTCGAGTTGCTGTTCGTCCCAGTCTCCTTTTAAAATCCACTCGCCTTGCGCGAGCTCGGCCGCTTTTTGCTCGATTCGCGAGATAAACTCCGCTTTGCTTCGAACATCTCCGAGTTTGAGGCTGAGGAGGGCCAAACCGCCGTCGAGAAAATGGGTGTGACTGTCGATAAACCCCGGTAATACCAGACGACCCCGGAGGTCGATGAGCCCGGTTTTCGGGCCGAGGAGACGACGGGCCTGGCGGCTCGAGCCGACAAAGGACACCCGTCCGTTCTCTGCAGCGACGGCTTCGGCCCACGGTCGGTCGGGCTCTCCGGTCCAAACGACGCCGTTGATCAAGACAAGGTCAGGCATTCTCTCCACCTTGACGCAGGCGCCAGAAAACAAAATATCGAGGGCCAGCCAGGTTAAAAAAATCCGGGTTCGTTTTTTCGTCATCAGAGTTCACCTTCATCCGTCTCTTCCGCGCGATCCAACGAAAAAATCCGCCTTTCCGGCTTGACTTATTCCTGCGGCGGTCCCGGCGAAATCCGAATCGCGCTTCGCGCCGCCCGGGCTAAGGCTAAAGCGGAATTCTTTCCAGATCGCGCGGCATGATGATCTTCCCTTGATACTCTCGCCGGATTTCCGATCGAATCTCAGACGGGGAAAAAGAAAGCTCCCCTAAAAAATGACAGGGAATGAGACAACGAATTCCGGCTTCCTGACAGAATCGTCCCAAATCCCGGGCCGGTGTATGGAAGGAATAGAGCAGCGGATATTTTCTGAAGAACCGGGAAGGGGCGCTCGCTTCGTGGATGAGACAATCGACGCCCCGAGCAGCGTCGAAAAGCGGCCGATGAAGGGGGGTGTCGCCGGAGTAGAAAATTTTCTTCTTTTTTCGCTCGAGGTCAAATCGATAGGCAAGCGAAGAGGAGTGATGAGGCGTCTTCCAGGCCTGCACCCGGAGGACGCGGCCCACTTGAGCCGTTCCCCCATGACGGAGAGGCCGAAAGAGGACTCGAGTCCGGAATGATCGTCTCCGGAGGCCATAAAGATCGAGAAGAGATCGAGCAAAGGAGACGGTCTCCTCCGACCCGCAGAGCTCGATTCTCCCCTCTTCGAGCATCAGGCCGTGAACAAGCGAAGGCAAGGCAAAGATATGATCGGGATGAACATGGGTCAGGAAAACAAACCGGACCTGGCGCGGATGGAACCCCAGGCGCTGGATTTTCTGAAAGACGCTGCCCGAACAATCGACAAGAAGAAGACCTTCGCTCGTCGGCATAATCCAAGAGGTATGGTCCCGGTCCGGCCTGGATACGGCCCCATTTGTTCCTAAAAAATAGATTTCCGCCATCGTCGTCCGCCAGAGGGATAATTAAAATAAAATTCGCCGCCGAATTCAACTCATTTTTGCCGGCTTGAATTCAGAAGCCCGGCGATCAACAAGCGGGCGAGAACAGCCAAGCGGAAGCGAGGCCGTCGGCGGCTGATCGTACTCTCCGCCTTCTTATCGTGGCCACGCTTTTCGTAATCGATCTGGCCCTTCATTGACAGGTGGCGCCGTTTCAGCTAAAAAGATAATGATGTTTGCCCGGCAGGAACATCGAATAGAATGGAGGCCGACGCATGATCAACGCGACTCAAATCCGCCGCGGGATGGTCATCATTCTCGACGGCGTCCTGTACAAAGTCCATGAAGCGACCCACATCACGCCGGGACGATGGAAAGCCATGGTCCAAACAAAGCTCCGCAACCTCAAAGACGGGAGCATCTCGGACTACCGATTTCGGTCCGAAGATCGGGTCGAGCAAGCGTTTCTCGAAGAGACCGAGATGGAGTTTTTGTACAAGATCGATGACGAGGCTGTCTTCATGAACCTGGAAAACTTCGAACAGATCCGTCTTCCCTCCGAGGTCATCGGCGACGCGGTCAATTATCTCGTCCCCAATATCGTTTTTACGATCGAAACTCACGAGGGCAAGCCGGTCGGGATTCGTCCTCCTCTGACCGTCGACCTCCGGGTCGTCAGGACGGACCCCTTCATGAAGGGCGCGACTCAATCGGCCTCGAGCAAACCGGCGACCCTGGAAACCGGCCTGGTCGTGACCGTACCGCAGTTCATCAAAGAAGGGGACATCATCCGCGTGGACACAAGAGAAGACAAATATATCGAGCGGGTGAAGAGCGGCTAAAACGCCTGGCGAAAAACGCCGATGTTATGATGCCGGTCCGTTACTCGGACCGTAACCAGGTTATCGGCGCCAGCCGGGATGACGGCCCGAAACTTGAAATCCTCGGCTTTCGAATCGCAAATTCCGTCGACAGGGAAGACGACCCTCCATTCGGCCGGACGGATCAAGTATTCCAGGCTTTCGATCGCGCTTCCTGAATCCTCGACCTGAAGGCTGATGTCCAGAGCATTTTTATCCCTGGCAACGGTGAAATTTTTGACCGTCGGCGGGGAGTTGTCCACTACAAACGCCGGGCTGAGTTTTTCGGCCCGGAGCTCGGTTCCCGGCGGATTCGACGGCAGGTCCGATGCCTCGAGCTTGAGAAAATAGGTTCCGTCGGGAAAAGAGAGAGTGTCGAAGACGAAGAGCGATTCCTTCCACCCCTCCCTGATCACACGCCAGGTCGATTCATCCTCGCGGCGGAGAGAAATCTTATAGGCAAGCCGGTCCTCATTCTCATCCGCCGCCTCCCAGATGACGGTCTGATATCCTTTACGTTCGGCCTTCTTCGGCGTCAGGAAAAGCCGGTCCTCTTTTTTCTTATCCGCTTCGGAAGCGATCAGCTCTTCCGCTCCCCAGATGACTTCCTCCTGCTCGGGCGGCTTGATGAACACCTCGTTCGGCGGCAGCAGCTCGAGCTTCCGGATGATCGGTGCGCTGTTCGCCTGAAGATAGGACAGCGCGACCCGGCGAAGCAGCGGCGAAGCATTGCCGGCTTGCGATTTGAAGAGAGCCCGCCATTGCAAATAGCGGGCTCGGGGGCTGAGAATCTGCTCTTCTTTTTTCTGAATCGGCGGGGACCACTCGCTCCAGGTGCTGTTCGGCTCGAAGGCATTGCCGCTCCGCGTCTGGATCTGAAGGATCGCTCCGCTCGGAAGATCCGCGTCAAACTCCAGCTTTCCCCAAGAGGCAACAATCCGGGCGTCCAGAATGTCGCTGATGTACTCGCCGTTCAGTCTTTGCTCGGACGTGATGAAGCTCAGGCGGGCCGGATTATTGGCCAGAGTATAGATTTTTTTCTCGATGGAAACCAGGGCATAGACTTGCTCCGAATTCTCCTGGAGGAGAAGAGCCGCTTTGTCCTCCTGATCCAGCATATAGATCCGGCCCCGATTACCCGTCCCAAAAAGGAGCCTTTTTTCGGCTTCCTGCCAGAGAAGCGCATAGATCAGCTCGTCGGCCGACTCCCAAACCTTTTTTGCCGTCCCGTCGGAGCGGATTTTGTAGAGGGCAGAAGGCTCTTTGGGAGAAGCGGCCAAAGGGATTCCTGCCGGAATGGGCGTCGCCTTCGCCTGAGCCGTCTCAGGCGCCGGCAGGACGGCGACCGTGATCTCGGTGCTTAAGCGCACGGGAGTTTCGGCAGTTTCCTCTTTCCTTGCCTTCGATGGAGACCCGCCGGCGGCCGCATAGATCTCACCGCTCGAATCGATCGCCAGGCTCTTGATCTCCTCAAAGGACGACTCAAAGAGCAGCGTCGACCGGCCGTCTGAACCGAGCTTGTACACGACTCCGACGCCCCCGCTTCCGGCCAGAAAACCGCCCTTCCCGTCTCGGACGAGACAGAGAATGTGGTTCTCCGCCGGTTTGAGAATCAACTGTCCTTCACCCTGGGCGTTGACTTTGTATACGCCGGCGCTCTCGCCGACCGCCACCAGCAGCGAGCCGTCGTCGGCAAAAGCCATGTCCCAGATATATTTTTCGCCCGGGTTGAAGAAGACTTCGGATTGATCCTTGCCGGTGATCTTATAGACTTTTCCGTTGGGAGATGTTCCGGCAAACAGGGTTCCCTTGCTGTCCATGGTCAGGACGCTGACATCCATCTCCGGCGCCTGAAAGAAAAGAGTCGCTTTCCCGTCGGCCTCGAGGCGGAAGATTTTTCCGCCGTGACCGGTTCCGAGATAGACCGATCCGCCGGGACCGGAATGCAGCGAGAGGAAAAAATCCTCCGTCGGCCCGTCAATCTTTTCGACCTTTGGGGCCAGAGCGAGCAGCCCGTCAGAGGAGAGGGAGACGCCGTCGAGCCTCCCCTTGAGAAAGTCCTCCCTCGTCCTGAGCTCCCATTTCCGCGGCTGGACCGCTTGCAGGCTCAGGCTAATTCCGATTATCCCGATAAAAATAATATATTTTTGAACTCTCACCCTATCCTCTCTTAATTCTTGATTTTCACGACAAGGGAAGTGATTCCCCGGAAAACATAAGGAATAGGCATCTGATATTCGCGCAGCGTCGACCGCGTGAGCTCGGTCGGCGATGTGGCCGCGGCCCGCGGCGAGGCGAACATCGATTTCATCGACGGCGGGAGGTTGGGCATTTCCTCCCCGCGAACGAACAGGCCCGGCTTGGAAGCCAAAATTTTGAAATAAATCCGATTGTTTTTTCTCAGGTTGTTGAGCAGACGGATGAGTTGCCCGAGACTGCGGGGAACGAAATCCTGGCTGCGGTACTGGGCCATTTCGATCTGATGCATCGAACCGGCATCTCCGACGATGAGCTGGAACTCCGACCCGGCCGGCAGAGGAGGCGCTTCAATTTCCACCGTTTCCTGGTAGCTTCGGCCGCCGAAGGTCCGATAGAAAATTTTGACCTCGATTCTCTCTCCGCCTGAGACTTCATATTTATCCAGCCAGACGCGCTCCAAGGCGGCGAATTTCGCTTCCTCAACCGCCCGAATCGTCAGATCAAGGCGATGAAATCCGACCTCTTCGAATTCGTTATTGGCGAGATAATAGACCACCGCCATGACGAGACCGGAAAGGCTGCTGACTGCCGTATCCAGATTTCCCGAAAACAGGTCCTCGAGATGGATCCCGGCACCATTATCCAGGTAAACATTCCCGTCGAGAACGACGGACAAATTGCCGATCGACCTCTCCTCTGCCTGGAGCAAGGAGGAAAGGGACAGGTTCAAGAGGAGCGGGCTCAGGATTCGGTCGTTCGTCACCTCGAGCTTGAACTCTTTTGGTTTGCCCGATGCCTCCATCAGCCGGACGGTGACGGGGATCAGCCGCGGCTCCACGCCGATTTCGCCCAGCGCGCCGGCCGTCCGGTCCTGAGAAAAACGCCCGGCGCGGGCGCCCAGGGCTGCCATTTTGAACGAGCTCTCCAGGCTGGGAACAACCGCCAGAATGCTGGCCCCGGACATCCCGTAATCCACTGCGCCGAGATTATAAAGCGGATGACCGAAGGCCAGGATTTTATTCCCGTCCACATAAGTCACCGTCCCCAGGGCGGCGACACTCAGGTCGCCGCGGACAAGCTCGACCGCCACCGGATCACCCTCGCGAAGAGAAGGAGGCGAGGCCGGAGGAAATGTCTGGGCTCGACCCGCTCCTCCGGAGGCGAAGGGCAAGAATCCCATCCGACCGAAGATCGACCTCGCCCTGTCCATCGCCGCCGAGGAAAAGCCTGAGAATTGAAGCGGGACGCCGATCGGCATGAGCATCCGCCCCTGGGACACCAAGGGTTCCCGAGAAGAAAAAATCCCCTTATAGTGGGAGACAAGATCTTCGACGCTCAAGAAGCTCCGGAAAGGAAGCGATTCGCCGGCCTGCGGCTTCGCGGCCGGCTGTTGGCCGGGAATGGCCAGCATCTCTCCGATCGGAGTGATGCCGGCGATCGGCTCCTTGGCGAAGGGAAAAGAGTAGGCGACGGCGCCGATGAGTTTTCCATCGATATAGACGGGACTCCCGCTCATGCCCTGGATGATGCCGGTATTTTCGAGACCCATTCCGGAAAGCCGGGCGAGAATGACATTTTTCTTGGGCTGGACATTCTCTAGGACGCCGAGAATTTCGACGTCGAAATTCTCGACCCGGCCGCCCTGAAAAACGCTTTTCCCCTTCCCCTTCATCCCGGCTTTCACCTGTTCGACCGGCAGGATCAAGGTCGTCGGCTGGCCGAGGCCCTGACCGAAAGTGAAAACAAGAATCAAGGCCGAGAGCAAAATTCTCAGGCGCCTGAGCGCAGGCCGTGTTTGACCGGGGCAGGCAGTTGTCATAAAATTTTCGCGATGAATGTTTTTCTGACCGGAGGGACCGGCTTTATCGGCAGTCACCTCATCGACCTTCTTTTGGCTCGAGGGGACAGAGTATTCGCCCTCCTCCGCAACCCGGCCAAAGCCGCGGGCCTGGAAAGCCGAGGAGTCGAATTTCTCCGCGGAGACCTTTTTTCTCTTCCTCCTCTCCCGGCGGGAATCGAGATCGTCTACCATATTGCCGGGAAAAACCGGTCGCTCAACTCAGCCGATTATTATACTGTAAACCGCGATGGAACGGCAAGCCTTTTCCGTCGCCTCGAATCCTTCCCCGGAAGACCCAAGGTCGTGCTCTTGAGCAGCTTATCCGCCGCCGGCCCTTCTGAGAACGGAAGGCCGGTTCGAGAAAGCGACCCTCCGCGCCCGGTCAGCCATTACGGCCGGAGCAAACTCCTGGCTGAGCATGAGGCTCTTCGCTACGCCGGTCGGTTTCCGCTTCTCATCCTCCGGGCCAGCGCGATCTTCGGGCCCAAGGACGTCGATTTCCTGACCTATTTCAGGTTTATCAACCGCGGCCTTCTGGCCGCGGTAAGAAATTCGAGAATGCTCAGTTTGTGCTACGTCAAAGACCTGGCCGAAGCTCTCTATCTCTGTGCTGAAAAAGACCTGCCGAGCGGCGAAATCATCAACATCGCCGATCCGACACCGATGAGCTGGGACGATTTCGGCCTGGCGGCAGCTCGCGCGCTGGGGAAAAAAACGGTCCGCATCCGGGTGCCGATGGCCCTCGTCGCAGCGGCTGCGGCAATCAGCGAGGTGAAAAGCCGTCTCTCCGGTCATCCCCAGATTTTCAGCCTCGACAAGTACCGTGATATGAAGCCGACCGCCTGGGTGGCGGACGTCCGCAAAGCGGACCGATTGCTTTCCTTCCGCACCCGTTATCCAGTCGATGAAGCGCTTCGCGAAACGATGGAATGGTATCGAGCGCAGAAATGGCTATGAGAAGGCCGGCGATTTCTTGGTCGGGCCGGCGGCGCGAGTTGAAAAAGCCACAAAGAACTTGGCCGTATTCTTCACCAGCCAGCCTTCGCTCTTTGAGCGGGCATAATACTTGATCCTTCCTTCCAGGATGTAACTTCCTTTTCTTGCTTCAGGGCTGACGGTGAAAGGAATTTTAACCGGATTGCCGAGGTCGAGGCATTCCTCCCCGTCTTTTTCTTCGACGCCGATGGCCAAATCCGAAGCGGCGAAAAAAGGCTTGGGAAAGATCACTTCGGCCAGCGGCTTGAATTCGATGACGAAGTCGGGATGCGGGCTGATGACGACCCCTTCCGGAAGGCTGAGCTTCAGGATCACCCTGCCCTCTTCGCCCCGGGCGAGCCGGCGCGGATGAACCGAAGCCTCGATCCTCAAGAGTTCTTCCTGGCCGGAAAAGAGATGAAACGCGCCCGCTCTCCATGAGAGCAGAAGGAAAAAGAAAAGAATGATCGACCTTTGTGCTCGTCTCGCTCTTCGCGTCATCGCCGATGAAAAATGAGCCGCAGAAAATAGAAATGACATTTTATCCTACTCCGGCCGTTTCCCCCCGTCAAGGCGGCCGGGCGAAAAATTTGGCTTTATTTTTGAAAATTCTTTGGCTATAATGGAGCGGATTTTCAATGGACACTCGGACGGTTATCAAGGGAATTGGACACTATGTCCCTCCCCGCAGGGTCACGAACTTCGACCTGGAAAAACTCATGAATACTTCAGACGAGTGGATCCGCCAGAGGTCGGGAATCGTCGAACGTCGACATGTCGAGCCGGGAGTCGGGACCTCGGACCTGGCCTATGAAGCGGCGATCCGAGCCATCGAAGACGCTCGGATCGAACCGGCTGAAATCGAGTTCATCATCGCGGCCACCCTCTCCCCGGATCATTATTTTCCGGGAATCGGCGTTCAGGTCCAGGCCAGACTCGGGCTCGTGCCCATCGGAGCGCTGGATGTCCGCAATCAATGCAGCGGCTTCATCTACGCGCTCTCTGTGGCGGACCAATACATCCGCGCCGGAACGTTCAAGAAGATTCTTCTCGTGGCCGCCGAGGTCCAATCCACCAATCTCGATTACTCCGACGAGGGCAGGGATATGGCCGTCCTTTTTGGGGACGGAGCCGGCGCAGTCGTCCTCGAACCTAACACAGAGAGCGACGGACGGGGCATCATGACGACCTGCCTTTTCGCTGACGGCCGTCATGTTCAGGACCTTTGGTTGGAGAAGCCGAGCTCAAAGGACAAGCCCTGCGTGACCGAAGAACTCCTCCGCCAAAAAAAGTTTTATCCCAAGATGGAGGGCAAGAACGTTTTCAAGAACGCTTCGGAACGAATGCCGGAAGCGGTCCGATTCGCCCTCGAGCGCAGCCAACTGACCGTCGACGACATCGACTGGCTCGTCCCGCATCAGGCCAACGACCGGATCAGTCAGATGGTCGCCCACGGCCTGAGGATTCCGCTGGAGAAAGTCGTCCGCAACATCGATCGCTACGGGAACACGACGGCGGCGTCCATCCCGATCGCCCTCGACGAAATCGCCAAAGACGGACGACTCAAGCGCGGGGACATCGTCGCCCTGACCGCGTTCGGCTCCGGGTTCACCTGGGCCTCGGCAATCATCCGATGGTAAGAGAGAAGGGATTTGGCACCAGGTCGGCAACTGACAAGAAATTCCTTTCCGGGAATGAATCGGCCGGCCGGTAGTTATAGAGTTGAAGCCCCCTCACGGGTCAAAAGCATGATTTTCTTGAAGTGAAAAGGAGGCCGCGATGAAAAAATTCCTCATCCCCGTGGCGATCGGAGCGTTCGCCGTCTTCGGAATCAGCGCTCTCCTCTCCCAGCAGAGCCAGGAAGAGGGCAAGTTCCAGAAGGCAATGGATACCTACCTCGACGCCTACTGGAAATTCTATCCGACCGCCGCCAGCCTGGCCGGCTACTATAAATACAACGACCGGCTGGAAGATCTAAGCGAAAAAAACCTGGATAAACACCATGATGATCTTGATCTCTTCAATCAGGAGCTGGTGACCAAAGTCGACCGAACGAAACTCGGAACGGAAGGACAGATCGATTATGACCTCATTCGAAACGCCATCGACCTCGAGCTGATGAGGCACGAGAGCCTTCTCCCCTGGGAGTATAACCCGATTTTCTACAATGAAATCATTCTCCACAGCCTCAAGAGCTTATTGACCAGAGAATTCGCACCGCTCGACGCCCGGATCAAGTCGGCCACAGAGAGAGCCAAACTTTTGCCCGGACTGATCAAGCAGGCCAAGGACAATTTAAAGACTCCTCCCCAGATCTTCACCGAGACGGCGATTGCTCAGCTTCCCGGAATCATGGAATTCTATAAAGTCCAAATCCCACAGTTGACGGAAAGGGCTCCCTCGGAGATAAAATCCAAATTTCAAGCGGAATGGGGAAAAGCCGTCGCCGCCATAGAAGACTACCAGAATTTCCTCCAGTCCCAACTCCTTCCCCGCTCGACCGGCAATTTCCGTCTGGGCGACCAGGTCCATTCGCGTCTCCTCGCCTTGACGGGAGAGTTCAGCATCCCCCCGACGGAGCTCGTGGCCAGGGCAAAGGCCGATTACAACAACATCCGGAGAGAGATGTTTCTTGTCTGTATTCCCTTTTTCAAGATCATGTACCCCAACATCAACCTCGACCAGCTGGGAACGCAGCGTTCTCAGGATGAAGTTTGGAACATCGCCATCTCCGGCGTGCTAGAAAAAATCAAGGGCGATCATCCGACCAAAGAGAACTTCATCGCCGAAACAAAGAGGAATGTCGAAACGATCAAGGCCTATCTCTCGGCCAAAGGTCTGATCCCGATTCCCGACGCCGACCTGACGATCGAAACCATGCCGCCGGCGGAACGAGGCCTGACCTGGACCCGCATCCTGGGGCCCGGAGCTTATGAAGCCGGCGGTTCCTTCACCGCTCAGATCGCCCCTTTGCCCGATACTTGGACGGACGAAAAATCGACCTCCTTCCTCGAAGAGTACAACAATTATTATCTCATCCCCTGGACGGTCAAGAACATTTACCCCGGTCCGTTCGTCCCGATGTTTTTCACGGCCAAGCATCCCTCTCTTGTCCGCAAGCTCTACCCGAACATGATGCTTCTCAAAGGCTGGCCGCTCTATATCGAAGAGATGCTCATCACTTCCGGGTTTAACAATTACGACCTGCGTCTGCGCCTCAACCAGCTCAAGCACCAACTCAAAATGGTCATCGATTTCAACCTCGAGCTGAACATCCACCAGGCCGGAATGACGAAGGAGCAGGCGGTCGCCTATATGACCCGGGGAGGATTCCAGTCCGAAGTCGAGGCGGAGCGGAAATGGAACCGCATCCTGCTCAAGCCCGGTGACGCCGCGTATCCCTACATCGGCTACCAGGAAATCCTGGATATGGAAAAGGACTACCGAAAGCTCAAAGGCGATTCATTTAGCCAGAAGGAATTTCTGGAAAGGCTCCTGAGTTACGGCGCGCTGCCTCTCCGGCAGCTGAAAACCAGGCTGGCACAATAACGACCGCTTTCTTAAGAGTCGAGCCTGTGGAGCTGGCCGATTCCCATGCCCACCTGGATGCAGAGGAATTCAACCCCGACCGGGATAAAGTCATTGAGAGGGCCTGGGCGGCCGGGGTCCGATCTCTTCTCTGCCCGGCTGATTTGACCAGCGAGGAAAGTCTCGGCCGGGTTCTCGAACTCAGGCGGACCTATCCGTGGATCATCGCTGCGGCGGGCGTCCATCCCCACCAGGCCAAGCTCTTTCAATCCAAGCACCTCGACCGAATCGCCGATCTGGCCGCGGCAGGAGTCATTGCGGCCGTGGGAGAGATCGGCCTCGACTTTCACTACGATTTCTCGCCGGTTTCCAAACAGAAGGAGGCCCTGCGCGCCCAAATCGGTCTCGCCGCCCGTCTTGGGCTGCCGGTAATTCTTCACAGTCGGAAGTCCGGTCGCGAAATGGCGGCTCTCGTCGAAGAAGAGCAATTCGGCTGCGGAGGAATCCTCCACTGCTTCACCGAGGACGAAGAAACGGCCAGAAAAATGATCGACCTCGGATTTCTTGTCTCTTTTTCGGGCATCCTGACCTATGCCGGCGCCCGAGCGCTCCGCGAAGCGGCCAGGGCTATCCCTTCGGACCGCCTCCTCATCGAGACCGATTCTCCATACCTGATTCCGGAGGGGCGCCGCGGCCGGGTGAGACGAAACGAGCCGGCGTTCATCGTCGAGACCGCCGCTTGCCTGGCCGAGCTCAAAGCCCTGAAGCTCGCCGAAGTCGGGAGCCTGACCCGGCGAAACTTCGAGCGCCTTTTCGGACGCAGGGAAAATTTGTCAAAATGATTTTTCAATGTTAAGATAGGCCAGATGAAAGGAGATCGTTTATTCCGTCTTTTTCCTCGGACCAGAAAGCCGAGATTCGCCCCTTGCCGATGAATCCCGAAAGCCGCTTGAAAGCCGGAGCACTGCTCAAAGAAAGGCCGGACTTGGCTTTGATCTATAAGGATATCCGCGAGGACTTGGAGCGAGTCGAATCGTGCCTCAAGCTCTTCACTTCGTCCCCGATCCGGCTGGTGTCCGAGATCAACTCCTATCTCTTCGAGAGAGAGGGAAAAAGGATCCGGCCGGCCCTGGTCGTCCTCTCCTCTAAGCTTCTCCATTATCCGGGCGACGAGCACATCCTTCTGGCCGCGCTGGTCGAGTTCATCCACACGGCCAGCCTCATCCACGACGATATCATCGACGGCGCCGAGACGAGGCGGGGACGGGACTCCGTCCATCGACGCTGGGGACCGAACATCTCGGTTCTCTTGGGCGATTATCTGTACATCAAAAGCCTCGGGTTATCTCTCGAAAGCCGGCACCGCGAGATCATTCGCCTCTTGACCGATGTGTCCTCGCAGATGATCGAGGGCGAGTTGATCGAATACGAGATGAGCGGCAACCTGGACCTGTCCGAACAGCGCTACCTGGACATCATCGGCAATAAGACGGCCTCGCTTTTTTCGGCGGCCTGCCGAATCGGAGCCGTCCTGGCCGGAGCTTCGCCGGAAGATGAAAAGCGTCTTCTCGACTACGGACACAACCTGGGCATGACTTTTCAGATCATCGACGACCTGCTCGACTTCGTGGGAGACGAAAAGCGTCTGGGCAAACCGACGCTTTCCGACCTGGCCGAAGGCCGGATCACGCTGCCGCTCATCCACTCCCTGCGCAGCGACGGCAACCTCACCCGACAGCAACTCGAGCGACTGATCAGCAGAAGGGAATCGATCGCCGAAGCGAAACAGGAAATTCTTTCCCTGGTGAGATCCTGCGGAGCGCTGGATTATACCTTCCGCCGAGCGGAAGAATACTCGATCCGATCGCGAGAGATCATCTCCCAGTTCCCGGAGTCGGCGCCCCGGGATGCCCTGTCGTTTCTGGCCGAATTTGTGCTGGCAAGAGAAAAATAGGCGCGGGGGAAAACAGATCGCCCGTGGTCGAAATCGAAATCAAGATCAAAGTCGATGACCCGGCGGCGGCGCGCTCGGCCCTTCTTCGAGCCGGGGCTTCCTTGGAAAAAGAGCGGCAAGCCGAAGACGACACGTTCTACGATTTCCGCTCAAGAATTCTCTCTCAAAAGGCCTGCGCTCTCCGTCTGCGCCGGCGAGGCAAGAAGACTTTCCTAACTTTCAAGGGAGCGCCCCAGAAATCCCGCAGCTTCAAAGTCCGGCCGGAATTCGAGACCGAGGTCAAGAACGAGAAACACGCCCGGCGCATCCTGCGCGGCCTGGGGATGATTCCCACTTTTCGTTACCAGAAATTTCGGACCGTCTTTCGGACGAATAAGCTCCGCATTTCCCTCGATGAGACCCCAGTCGGAACATATCTCGAATTGGAAGGCGAACGGAGCGACATCGCCAGGTTCGCCAGACAGATGGGCTTCGCCCGCTCTCTCTGGATCAAACTCGATTATGTCAAGCTGCTCGAAAAAGCCGGGCGAAAGAATCAGGAGCTCTCTTCGGTCTCCTCGTCCTCTTCCTCTTCGAGCCCCTCCAGAGGTTCGAACTCCTCCTCGAGCTCGACTTCAGAGACGTGATCGACATCTTCTTCGACTTCGGCTTCAGACATTTCCGCCTGCTCTAAATCGGCCGCGGCTTCTTCCTCATCTCCGAAACCCTCAGCCACCCCCTCGCCGAGGAAGACCGATTCTTCTTCTTGAATCTCCTCTCTTTTCGGAGTGAGAATCTCAAAATCGACCAGACCCAAGCGGACTTCTTTTTGGGCGATGCGGATGGCATTCTTGGATTTATCCTGGATCCGGGCTTTCGCTCCTTTCAGAAGGTCCTTCGCCCGCTTGGAGGCGACAATGACGAATCGGTATTTGCTATCAATGTTGCCATACTCTTTATTCAATGGTGACGTGCTCCTCTTTTCGTGCGCTTGAGATCAAGTTTTGTTTGTAATAGATTAGCAAAAAGCTTTAAAAAATTCAACCGGCTGTGCTAAAATACATTCTCATTTTGGCTTAGATTCAAGATCAGTCGACATGCCTGAAAAGGAGCAGCCGAAGAGTTCCGTTTATGCCATCGGCGGCGGAAAGGGCGGCACGGGGAAGAGTTTTCTTGCCGCCGCTCTGGCCGTGGAACTCGGCCGGATGCGCGGCGACACGGTCGCCATCGACGCCGACCTCGGCGGGCCAAACCTGCATTCGCTTCTTCAAGCCAGTGAGAACGGTCTCAACCTGGGGGATTTTCTTCGCAACCGCGTTCCTCGACTCGTCGATGTCCTGTCGGCAACGTCCTATCCTGGGGTGCGGCTAATCAAGGGAAGCGACCATATTCTCTTTTTGGCCAACCTGCCCCATTCCAAGAAACTGAAGCTGATCCGTCAAATCAAAAACATCGCCGCTCGGGACGTCGTTATCGACCTCGGCACCGGCAGCGCTTACAACACGCTCGATCTGTTTATCCTCGGCCGACCGGGAATTCTGGTCGTCACTCCGGAGCCAACCGCCGTCGAAAACATGTACTTCTTTCTCAAATCCTGCGCCGTCCGAATCATGACGCTCTACAGCCGATATTTCAAAATTTCCGGCCTGGAAGAGAAAATCGGACGGGCTCTCGAAACAAACGAAAACACCTTGCGTTCCTTTTTTGCCTCTCTGGCTTCCGAAAACGTCGCCGCGGGGAAGCTTCTTCTTTCGGCTTTGAGACAATTCCGACTCGGGCTCGTCGTTAACCAGGCCCGCCGGGAAAGAGATTTTTCGCTCGGCGTCTCCATCGCCGACGTCGTCCGTCGCTACTTCCTGATCGACCTCGAACTACTGGGGACCCTCCCCTTCGACGAGAGAGCCCTCTTGAGCCTGGCTAAACGCACGCCATTCACCGTCGAATACCCGGAAAGCGAAATCAGCCTGAGGATCAAAGAAATGGCCGCCAGACTCATCCAGCAAGGTCAGCGGCGAGCGAGCGATCAAGGATCGCTTCCTAAGATGGGAAACGCATGATCAAGAAGATTTCCGAACTCGACTTCTACGAGGTCCTGAATCTTCGGCCCGACGCCACCCCCGAAGAGATCGAAAAAGCGTATCTTCAAGCCCTTTCGACTTACCATGAGGAGTCCCTTGCGTCCTACGGAGGGCTGTCCAGCGAGGAGCGCACCTCCATCCTCAAGAGAATTGAAGAAGCTTTCGCCACGCTTTCCAACCCCGAAAAACGGAAACCCTACGACGCCCGGATCATGCCCAACCGTCCCGAGGGCAGGCAGAGAGCTTATTTCCGAATCTCAACAGTAAGGATGGAGATCGAGGATGCGGCGGAGGAGAAAAGTTTCTGGAATCGGCTCAAGGATTCTTTTTTCTTCCGCCGGGATGGAAAGTTTCGTCCGCACCGCGATCTGTCTGCCGACAGACAAAGGGAGTCTATGCCGGAACGCGACCCGCTTTATTCGGCTGAATCCCTAAAAATTCTGCGCCTACAAAAAGGGCTGAAGCTCGAAGAGGTCGCCGGCCGGTTGAAAATCAGGGCTTCTCTTCTCCAGGCCCTGGAGAATGAAGATCATTCCCTCCTTTCGGGGAAAATGCGCCTCCATCTTCTCAAAGAATACGCCCGTTCCCTCGGCCTCATTGCGGCCAGGGACACCGAATAGCTTCCGTCCTTCGTTCGGATAATCAAAGAGATTTCAAGATCATCTGCAGGCTCAGCGCCAGCAGCAGCAGGCCAAAGATCAGGCTCAGCGCCGCACCCGAAATCCGCCGCGAAATATCGGCCCCGAGCCTAGCGCCGAAGATCGTTCCCAGGGCAAGAAGAAGAGCCGGGCCCCAGTGGACATGGCCGGCGAGAGAATGTTTGGCCACGCCGGAGGCTGAAGTGAGGATCATGGTGAACATGGACGTCGCGGTGGCGTAGTGGATGGGAAGATGCATCGCCAGGTTCATGATCGGGACGCCGAGGACTCCGCCGCCGATCCCCAGAAACCCCGAGGCGACGCCGGCAAAAAAACTCAACCCGACACCGGGAACGATCAAGCGAGCGGTCCGCACGAGCTCGGAATCCGATCTTTCAGGCGGAAGAAGATGGCCGACCGAAAAGGCCGCAGTCGCCGGTAAAGAATTCTCGACCAACCCGACCTGCCCCGGCCTTTTCGCGAGAATCATCCGCAAGGACACGGCCAGCAGAAAGAGACCGAAGATCAGGCTGAGATGGCGAGCCGATACGATCGTCGTCAGGTAAGCGCCGACATAGGCGCCGGGCACCGTGGTGACAGCCAACCACAGCCCTGTGCGGAAAAAAATCCGCTTCTGACGGGCATAAGAAAAGGAGGAGGCCAGAGCGGTGAAAATGATCGAGGCGAGGCTTGTGCCGACCGCATGCTGCGGGACAAAGCGAAAAAGGATGGTGAGAAGAGGAACGATGATGATCCCGCCGCCGATGCCGGCGATCGAAGCGATGATGCCGACCAGGAAGCCGGCCGCCGGGAGAACGAGCAGGATCAAAATCTCCGCCATCAGGGTTCAGCGCATGATGACGATGTCGTCTCGACTGCCGAAGCGTCCGTCCTGACCGGCCGAGGTGAGACGAAAACTCGAGGCCGAGAGCTTTTCGTATCTGAACGGCCGTCCCCACCCGTCGGTCGCTGTTGGAGCGACAATTCTCGCTCGGGAGAGTTCACTCAGGTCTTCAGGGACACGGCCTTCCATGCCGGAAAAGAACTCGATCGCCCGGATAAGAGTTTGCATGTTTGCCTGGGTGAGGTCCAGGCTCATTTTCTGGCGGGCGTCAACCATCGTCTCGAGCGGACTCTTCTTTCCCGCTTTTGCAAAGAAAAGGAAATAGACGACCACCATCGCCAGGAGAAGGATAACGAGAAGCCCTTTGATTTTCATCGTCTGCTCCGCAGAGTATATAACATAAGCCGACGAGGAAGTGAACACGGGCCGGCAGGATCCCCGCCTTCGCCTGTCCGAAGATGACTATCAGGCAAAACCGAGCAATCCAATGGCGATCTCGGAGGAGGCGAAGCATCTCCTCCTCAAGCCGAGGGCTGATATGACTTGCGGAAGGCGAGAAGAGAGTGACCCGTGGAGGACTCGAACCTCCAACCCGCGGATTAAGAGTCCGCTGCTCTACCTGTTGAGCTAACGGGCCGAAAGTCTTCCTTAGTTTAATGGACTCCCCTGCCCTTGTCAAACCACCGCGGCAGTCCGAGCTCGTTTGGTTGAAGGGGCAGAATCACTGGGCTTCAAGCCTTGGATTTGAATTCCCGCCCAATTTTGATTAGACTTGAGCCTGAGAAAATGTTCGGCAGCAGAGTTGAGAGAGGGCGCTCGAAGATTCCGGCAGAATCCCCCTCAATCTTCGGATGGACCGCAGGAAAAACAGCCATCAAAGGAAGATAAAAATGAGCCGCGACATTCTGATTTTCGGCCTCCTGGGGCTGGCGGTCCTGACGGTCATCGCCCTTTCCGTTTTCTCCCGATCGCTCAAGAATGCCTCTTCCCGGATCGAGGAACTCCGACGCTCCCAAACCGAAAATCCGGCCTTATCTTTATTGCAGCAGCAGATCGGTCAGCTGACCGATCAATTCAACCGTCAGCTCGAGAGCATGAACGCTCAATTTCTGAGGACGACGGGAAATATCGGAGCGAGCCTGGGAAATGTCCAAACCCATCTCGGTAAAGTCGAGATCGTGACCAGGGAGGTGCTGGAAAAAGCCAGGAGCATCTCCAGCCTGGAAGACCTGCTTCGGGCGCCGAAATTCAGGGGCGGGTTGGGAGAATTTTTCCTCGGGGATCTTTTGGCCCAGATCCTTCCTCCTGCCTGTTACAGCCTTCAGCATCGCTTTAAAAGCGGCGAAAAGGTCGATGCCGTGATCCGAATCGGAGCCAATCTTGTCCCGGTCGATGCCAAGTTTCCCCTCGAGAATTTCAAGCGCTTCATCGAGGAAAAAGAGGGAAAAGAGAAAGAAAGCCTGAGGAGAAGGTTTATCGCCGACGTCAAAAAACATATCGAGGACATCGCCGCCAAGTATATCCTCCCGGACGAGGGGACCTATGATTTCGCTTTGATGTACATTCCGGCGGAAAATGTCTATTACGAGACGATTCTCAAAGAGGAAGTCCTGGGGGAGGAGAAAAGCCTGTATTTCACCGCTCTTGAGCGGCGGGTCATCCCCGTCTCGCCCAATTCGTTTTATGCTTATCTCCAGGTCATCGTCTTTGGTCTGAAAGGGATGCAGATTGAAAAGTCGGCCCAAGAAATCGTCCGCCAGCTCGCCCGGCTGCGCGGCGATCTGGAACGCTTCCGCAGCGATTTCGCGATTCTGGGATCGCATCTAACGAACGCTAAGAGCCGGTTCGACGAGGCCGAAAAGCGGCTGGAAAAATTCTCCAATCGGCTGGAGCTTGCTGCCGCCGGACAGCCGACGGTCCTGCCTGAAGCTTCCCCAAAAGAAGACGGCTCAGGCTAAGCGCCGCTCGCCATCTTGGCGATCTCGCCGACCATTTCCGGAGTTCCGATCAGGATCAGGACGTCGTTATCCTGAAGGACTCTTTCCGCAGGCGGGTTGAAGTCGTAATCGGCGCTTTCCGCCTTCCGGACGGCGACGAGAAGGGCGCCGGTTTTCTCCCCGATTCGGGCATCCCTGATGGCAAGACCCGAGAGGGCCGAGCCTTTGCCGATTTCGATTTCCTCGACGCGAAGCGCCCGCTCCTTGTCATAGAGCATTCGATCGAGAAAACTGACCACCGTCGGGCGGACCATGTCCGAGACCATCCGCATCCCGCCGATGAAAGTGGGAGAAATAACGCTGTCCGCCCCGGCCCGCTTCATCTTGACATGGGATTTGATGTCGATCCCCTTGGCGACGATCCGCAGGCGCGGATTCAGGCTTCGGGCCGAGATCGTCACGAAGACATTCGCCTCGTCCGAGGGGAGAGAGAGAAGAACGCCTTTCGCCCGCTCGATTCCGGCTTTCCTAAGCACCAAGTCTTCGGCCGGATCACCCTGGACATAGAGAAAATCGCCCGCCGTTCGAAGCCGTTCGAGCCTCTCCCTATCCGGCTCGACGACGACGAAATCGCGCCGCGTCTGGAGGAGCTCCTGAATGATGGTCGCGGCGGTCTCATCGCTTCCGCAGACGATATAATGATCCTTGAGTTTGGCGATATCTTTCTCCATGCGTCTTCTCCCCAAGAGATTCTTGAGCTCGCCCTCGACGATGAAAGCGGTGATGGAAGAAACGGCATAGGCGATCGTGCCCAGGCTCAATATAATAAAAAAAATCGTGAAGATGCGGCCGGCAGGGTTGCGGCTGAGGTCGATCACCTCGCCGTAGCCGATCGTGGAGATGGTGATGGCGGTCATGTAGATGGAGTCGAGAATCGAGGCCTCGGGGCCGGCGAAAAATTTGAACCCGGCAACGCCGATCACAAAAATGGCGGCAAACAGGAGGAGCGAGATAAAAATTCTGCGACGGTTAATCATTGCCGGCACCCTAAGATGTCATCGGGTTCCCATTATATAAAAAATTTCCGGTTTTGACAGCTCCTCGCCAGCCTCCCCCGATGTCCGATCAATCATCCCGCCGCCGCGGAATCTCAGTCCTCGCGCTCAGTCTCTCGACGCCGTTCCATAGTCAATGCTGATTTATTTCGAGATTCCTGCTGGGTTTTCCGAACAATGGACAAAAGAAAAAATTTGCCTGGAAAGCTTAGCCGACGGGAATGGCGCGCCTGACTGGGTTCGAACCAGCGACCTACGGCTCCGGAGGCCGTCGCTCTATCCGCTGAGCTACAGGCGCACCGAAAAATCAGGCCTTATTATAACAAAAATTCGCCGGCCGCCAAACGGAAATTAAAAAGCAAGTTACAGCGAGTCGCCGGGCTCGATCTCGCACGTTCGACGGTGCAGGAGGTAACCTTCGAGCTGGGGCGGATCGTCGGGGACACTGACCAGTTGAACCCGAATCACGGCTTTGAAATCGACGTCCGCTTTCGGCGCGGTCGCGCCCCCATAAGGAACATAAGCAAGCTTCACCCGGACGGCCTGGATGTCGAGATAGGTGCTCTTATCGACGATCTCTTTCAGCCTGGGAAGGATATCCGGCCAGCCGACAAAAACGCCTCCGTCTTCGGTCAGGAAACGCGGATTCCGAAGGTAGGTCCTCTGGAACGGGACGAGATCGATTCCCCTGAGACTCTCTTTGCTCGTCTTCCGCAGCTGAACCAGTAATTTTGCCAGCTCGACATTATCCTCTTCGATCTTGGCGGCGATTTTTTGTTCCAACACCGAACCGGGAAGCAACTTGAATTTGATAGGGATGGTTTTCTCCGTCTGTTCGACCGCCTTTTGCCCGTCCAGAGCACCCAGGCCCAGGACAAAAATCCCCGCGAGAATCGCGCCGACCCAAATCCTTTTGCCTGTTTTCATTTGAACCTCCCTAAGACCAAGATTGATATATGATCAACGAGGAAATGGATTCCCTACCTCGGCGCTTTCCTCTCCAGGATAGGAAATCCCCATCCGGACCTGAGCTCTTAGAGCCGGCCGAATTTCCTCAGTTTCTCCTTGTATTTGATCTTTTCTCGCTTCAGGATTTCCCGGAACCGCGGCTCCCCCTTCAGCTCTCGCCAGAGCGGTGTCCGGACCAAGGAAGGATAGGAATAGAGGTACTCGCCGTAGCGCTCGAAGCCTTTCTCAATGCCCCTCTCGATATTATTGATCGCCTCGCTCTTCATTCCGAGAAAAAGATAGATATACGTTCCCTGAAAGGTCAGGACCTCCTGACGGCGAACAAACTCCAGCGCCTGATCTTTTTTCCCCTCTGCGGCCCAAGCGAGCGTCTGGGTGACGGCCACTCGGGGATCGTTCGGGCTGATCTTCCTGGCGATTTCCAGCTCTTTTTGAGCCGCCTCTTGCTCATTCATCAGCAGGAGTGAAACGGCGTAATAAATCCGGGCGGAGAGACTTCCCGGAACTCTCACCAGCGCTTTCTCCACCTCACGGCCGGCCTTTCTCGCCTCTCCCAAGTGGAGACAGCAGGAAGCGATGAGGACATGAGGAGAAATGTCCGCAGGATTCAGCTGGCTGGCTCGGCGGAAGTATAGGATCGCCCGCTCGTAAAGACCGATGCTCCTCAGGAAAGCGCCGACATCAAGATTGACCAGGGGATTTTTCGGCTCGAGCTCCACCGCGCGCTTGAAAAATTGAAAGGCTTTATCGTTGTCGGCCCGGTAAAAATACGTCCAGCCGAGCCCCAAGTTCGTCTCGGCGAAATCCGGATTGAGGTGGTACGCTTTCCAATAGCATTCCAGCATCTTGTCCAGCAACTCCGGGCGCTCGGCGTTTGCCGTGCCCGAGTTGTAAAGCGCCTCATAGGCGTTCCCCATGCCCCAAAAGGCCAGGGCATACTCCGGGTCCATCTCGATGGCTTTCTGATAGAGGCGGATGGCGGCTTCAAAATCCTCCCGTCGATAGGTCAGATGATAGACATCCTCGATAAGTTTCATCCCATCGAGATAGGCGTTGTAGGCTTCCAGATTCCTCGGCTCCCTCATCTTGATCGTGCCCAACCGGTCCTCGACCAGGCGAAACTTGAGCGCCTGAGAGATGTAGCGGGAAATTTCGTCCTGGACGGCGAAGAAATTCTCCAGTCTTCGTTCGAGACGAAACGGCTGGAGGACGACGTTTTGAGCCGTATCGATCAGGTCGGCCGTCACCCGCAACTTCTCCCCTTCTACCTGAAGAGCCAATTGGAGAAGGAAGTCGACTTCCAGATCTCTCCCGATCTGCCGGGCGTTTTTCCCGGCATAAGAATAGCCGGCCACAGAAAGCAGGGGCAGAACCCGCAATCCCGGGATGCTGAAGAGCTTGTCGGCGATGTCTTTTTGCAGACCGTAGCAGAGCCTTTCCTGGTCTTTCTGAGGACTTCGGTCCTCAACCGGAAGGACGGCGATGGCATTCCTCCTCAACCCTCCGCCGGGCCTGGCCATAGCTTTATAAACCACGTATCCAGCGGCCGCAAGAACGGCGAGAATTCCGACAATCGCCACCAGTCGCCTGGATCGGAAAATCATCCCGGCCTCTTTCCAACCCGGGCGTCGCTCGAGCTCGGCAATTTTTCCGGTCATCAAATCTTCTTCGACCTGGCTGAGGTCCGAAACGAGCTCGCGGGCGTCCCGGTAGCGCTTTTCGCGGTCCTTTTCCAGGCATTTGAGGACAATCCGGCTCAAGCTCTCCGGAATATCGGCGTTGATCGTCCGCGGATCCGGGGGGACGGAAATGACATGCTTTAAGGCTAGGCTCGCCGGGTCCGCCGCCTGAAACGGCGGTTTTCCGGTCAGCATCTCAAAGAGGACAATCCCGAGCGAATAGAGGTCCGAACGGCCGTCGATGGGTTTGCCTTCCACATGTTCGGGTGAAACGTAGGCCGGAGTGCCCAGGACGAATCCGGGCTCGGTTTTCTCTTCGGCTCTGGGAAGACGAGCAAGACCGAAATCCATGATCCGCACTTCGCCGTCCTCATCGATCATGATATTCTGAGGCTTTAAATCCCGATGAATAACACCGAGCCGATGGGCCGCATCGAGCCCCCCGGCAACCTGGATGGCAATGGAGACAGCCTGGGCAGAACTCAGACGGCCCATCTTCTTGATCAGGCGGCGCAGATTTTCTCCCCGGACGTATTCCATGGTGATGTAAGGAATCCCCGCCTCCTCGTTGAGGTCAAACATCCGGGCGACATTCTTGTGAACAACCTGCCGGGCCGCCCGAAGCTCGATCCGGAATCGCTGGATCGTTTCCTCGTCCGTGGCGATTTCCGGCCGGACAAATTTGATGGCGATTTCTTCTCCCAGAGTTTGGTCAATCGCCCGGTAGACCCGCCCCATCCCTCCGGCTCCCAATTCCTCGACAATTTGGTAGCGTCCGGCGAAAATCGAGCCTGTGGTGAGCTCGATGACCGGAATTTTGAAAGTTTCCGTCGGGACGTCCTGATCTCCCTCTATAATGAGCGACGTCCCGCAGCCGCCGCAGAATCGTTGAGTCTCGGGATTATCGGCAGAGCACTTGGGACATTTCACGGGTTCAGTCCCTCGCCTTTTCTGCCCTTAGATTATCAATAAAAGATATTCGGCGTCAATCTCTGATAACAGGCTGTTCGGGGGGATGATGTCTTCAGTCGGAAGTTGCCGGGCGAGTGTCTAATCTCCTCCGGCCTCAGCCGGAGAGCCTCGGACCACCCGGAAACCGGAATAAGCCGGGTCGGGTTCTGGCCGGCGCATTTTCGGATCGGCCGGACGGTCGGCGCTCCCGCCCATGAGTTTCCCTTTCCCGTCTTTTGTCATCACCCACTCGGCGACGTTTCCGCCGAGGTCGAACACGAGCTCTTCGTCGTCTTTGCCGACGCCGGCAAAGTTTCCGACTTCCTTGAGCAGGGGGGCCTCCGCGCCGAGCTGGCCGACGGCCTCCTCGAGACGACGCGCATCATCGGGGTTAACGGCATAGCCCGCCCAGTAATCGAGCGTATTTTCGCCGGACCGTCCTTCATAAAGCGGCTTGATTTCGTCCTCCTCCGGCAGGCGCCAGACCTGGCCGGTCGTTTTGGAAAGCCATTCGACGTAGGCTTTGGCCCGGTCAAAAGAAATCCCGTTGGCCGGAAAGTTTTCTTTTCCCGGTTCAACAGGATAATCGGGGTCGAAGACGGCAAACTGAGCCCGGGTCACTTCAAACCGGCCGATTTCCATCCGGCCGCGCTTGACGACTTCGGGGATGAGGATTTTCCGCGCCTTCTCCCCCGACGTCTCGGCGGCGACCCAGGAAACGCCGTAGTTGAGACCGTCGCGGCTGATCGTCCGGCGACGGAGGGCCTGAGCGAGGGGCGAGTCTTTGAGCAGAGCTTCGTTCGCCGGCTTCTCGGTCTGGAAGAAATAGCGGTCGAACCAGGCCAGCTCTTCCTCGAGCTTGCGTCTCTGGTGGGAAAGTTTGCGCAGGCCGTGAGGCTCGCCGGGAAAAAGGAGAAAGCGGACCGTCTTGTCGAGATGGTAAAGGGCCCGGTAGTGAGTCCAGCCCTGGCTTGTCGGCACGTTGCGGTCCTCGGTGCCGAAGAAAATGATCGTCGGCGCCTTGAGGCGGTCAAGCTTGAAGAGCGGCGAAAGCCGCAGATAGAGCTCCGGATCCTCGAGGGGGGACTTGCCGAAATAATAGGTATCAAAGGCATGCCCGAAATCGACGTTCGCCCAATCGCTGATCCACTCGACATCGCCGGCCCCGGCCGAGACCGCTTTGTAGCGGTCGGGATTCTCCAGGCTGAGGGCGATGGAGAGGATGGAACCGTTCGACCAGCCGAAGGTGGCGATGCGCTCGGGATCGACGAGTCCGCGGGCAATCAGGAAATCGACGCCGGCCTCGATGTCTTTGACGGGCAATTCGTAATACTTGCCGCAACAAATGGATTCGACCCACTTGAGGCCGTAATTGGAGCTGCCGTGATAATTCGGCTTGAAGACAAACGCTCCGCGCTGGCAGAGAAGCTGCTGAGCGTAGGCATAACTTTCATCCCAGACATCGAGGTCTGCTCCGGCCGGCCCGCCGTGGGGAGCAGTGAAGAGCGGATATTTCTTACCCGGCTCATAACCCTGGGGATAATAAAGGATCCCCTCGACCTCCTCGTCGAGAGCGCCCTTCCAGCGGATGATTTCCGTCCTGGCCGGAACCCTGTTCTTGAAGTCTGGGTTGAGGTCGGTGATTTGAAGAGCTCCCGCGAGCCTGTTCCCCACGAGATTCGCTTTGAACCATTGCCCCGGCCGGCTGGCGGCCGAAAGTTCATAGAGGATCGTCTTTCCATCCGGACTCACAACGAGGCTCTGGATGTTTCTGACTTCGCCTCCTTCGATGTCCTGTTTCTTCCACGCTGCTCCGATCTTTAAATAGCGAGCGGGTCTGTTCCTCGCGCCGTCGGCGAGCAGGGCAAGAAAACCGTCGGGCGTGGCAACGACCCCGGAGGTCAGACCGTTCTCCCAGCCGAGGTCGACCTGAACATGGGTTGCTGAGGCCAGATCATAATAATAGAGGAGAAGAATAGACGCCGTGAGAAACTGCGGATGAGTGGAAAAGGGTGCCGCGGCATAAAAACCCGCACCCGTTTTGGCCCAGACCAGCCCGACCGGCCGGATGCGCGTTCCGCTGAAAATCTCTTGCCGTTCTCCCGTTTCCAGGCGATAGAGGTAGGTCCGCGGCGGGATTTTCTGGTCCCACTCATAACTCAAATTCTGCTCTTCGACGGTCACGGCCATTTTGCCGTCGGGACTCAGAGCAAAAATCCGGATAAAACCCGTGTTCTCCGTCAAACGGGTCACTTTGCGGTCTTTGACGGCGAGGCGAAAGAGCCGTACCGGCGGTGTGTGAAGGACATCATCCACGACCCGGGTTTTATCTTTCTTTTTTTTAAGCTCCTGCTCATAAAGCGAAGGATCCTCCTCGGCGCTGAAAACAATCGTCTCCCGGTCGGCCCACTCGAAAGCCTGGATGGAACGGCGAAATTCCGTGAGGGACTGAGGCTCCCCGCCGTTCGAGTTGAGAAGCCAGAGCTGGGGAGGCGCCGGCTCTGCAGCCGGATCCGTCCGCGGCAGAGGGCGGGAGCTGAGAAAGGCAATCCACTCGCCGTCGGGCGACCAGCGCGGCGAGGAGTGAGTTTCCGATCCCCGAGTCAGTTGGATTTCCTTTTTTGTCTCCAGAAAGGTGAGATGAATATTGGAAATCCGCTCGTCCTTTTCCTTGTCCATCCGAGACTTCACCCAGACAGCGCGCTTGGCGTCGGGCGCAAGCTCGAATTGACCGGCGCTTTCCGCCATTACGATATCTTCAATCGTCCAGGGAGCTTTCTCTTGGCTCTCCGTTTTGGCCCCGCTCTCGGCTCGAGAGGCGACCCAGTTCCCGGACAGGCAAATGGCTCCCAGCCAGAAAGCGATTAAGAACTTGCGCTTCGTCTTGTTCATGAAATCTCCTTTCCAAAATCATCGGGCGGCGCATGAACGCCCTGCGAACAGGGAATCATCCCCCTCCGGCTCCTCCGGCGATTGAATTCCCGCGGCCAGCCAAGGCGCATATTCGCCGCTGGCGATTTCTTGGACGAGAGGCATCAGCGCCGGAAGGCGTTGCGACCCGGATAGACAGCCGCTCTTCCCAGTTCCTCCTCGATCCGGACGAGCTGATTGTATTTTTCCACTCTCTCGCCGCGGCAAGGAGCGCCGGTTTTGAGCTGTCCGGTGCCCACGGCCACGGTGAAATCGGCGATGAAGCTGTCCACCGTCTCGCCGCTGCGGTGGCTGACCACGGCGCTCCAGCCGGCTTCTCGGGCCATGTTGACCGCGGCGATCGTCTCGGTCAGCGTGCCGATCTGGTTGAGCTTGATGAGGACGGAATTGGCCGCCTTCTCCTCGATTCCGCGGCGGATTCTTTTGATGTTGGTGACGAAAATGTCGTCGCCGACGATCTGGAGCTTTTCTCCGAGCTTTCGAGTGAGGAGCTTCCAGCCTTCCCAATCGTCCTCAGCCAGGCCGTCTTCCAAGCTGATGATCGGATAGGATTGGAGCCATTCCGCCCACAGGTCGACCATTCCGGCAGAGTCAATTTTGCGATTTTCCGTCCGCAGGAAATAGAGCCCATTCTCGAAAAACCCGCTGGCCGCCGGGTCGAGAGCGATGGCGACATCGCTGCCGGGTTTATAGCCCGCTTTTTCGATGGCTTGGAGGATTCTCTCGATCGCTTCGGCGTTTGTTTTGACCGCCGGAGCAAAACCGCCTTCATCCCCGACACCCGTCGCGTAGCCGCTCGACTTGAGGACCCCTTTCAGGGCGTGATAGACTTCCACTCCCCAGCGGAGGGCTTCCCGGAACGAAGGCGCTCCGACCGGAGCCACCATGAACTCCTGAAAATCGGTCGCCTGCCAGTTGGCGTGGGCGCCGCCGTTGAGGATATTAAACATCGGAACAGGAAGCAGAGAAGCGCTATCGCCGCCCAGGTAGCGGTAAAGAGGCAGACCTTGAGAGGCGGCGGCGGCCCGGGCCACGGCCAGGCTGATGCCCAGGATCGCGTTGGCGCCGTATTTCTCCTTATTCTCGGTTCCGTCGAGGTCGATCAAGATCCGGTCGATCTCGGACTGATCGAGCGCGTCCCGGCCGCGAAGATGTTTGCCCAGATGATCGTTGACGTGATGGACGGCCTTGAGAACCCCTTTGCCTCCGTAGCGGGATTTATCCTGGTCGCGGAGCTCGAGGGCCTCGTGGATGCCGGTGGAAGCGCCGGAAGGAACGGCGGCCCGGCCGCCGGCTCCTCCTTCGAGCCGGACATCGACTTCCACGGTGGGATTTCCCCGGGAATCGAGAATTTCTCGGGCATGAATGCTTGCGATCGAAGATTTCATCCGATGACTCCTTGTCAAAGGTTTAAAAATTCCAAGGAGATATTATCTTCAAATCCGGGTTTCTGGCAAGCCGTCAACTATTTTCTTCTCTGGATGTTCGTTTGATCCGGCTCCTAATTTGGAAATCCCCCCTTTTCATAATCTTCGCCGAAACAGAGGTGCTTGCGATCGAGGCTCAGGAAGAAGAAAAGACCCGATCCGAAAGCTTTAGGAGTTTCTTCTTATCCAGGACAGCACGCAGAATCTCGGGCGCGAGCTGATCCAGAATGTCCGGGCTGAAATCGGAGCGTTCGACCGTCAGGATCTGGCCGGAGATGGAACAGGTCAGGAGCTTGGTTTCCCCGGCCGCTTGAACATGAGGCATGAGGTTGACGGTCCTCATCTTCGTCACCTGGATTTTCATCTTCTCCCGGCCTTCGATTTGATGGATCAGGACAACGATATGGTCGTTCTTATAACTGTCGTCCTCGTCCGGCCCGAGAAAGAATTCCTGGCTGATAAAATTCTCCCCCGGCTTCGGCCCGATCTCCTTGACTTCGCGATAGATTTTCCTCAAGACCTCGAGATATTTCGCCTCGGAGGAAAGAGACCGGGAATCTCGGGCCGCGATTTGAAGAGAGGCGGCGATGGAAACGGTTGAGGCAAGAGCGACCGACCCGACAAGAACGAGAAACCGGAAGCGAAGCTTCGTCTCCAATCTTATCTCCGGACGCTCGGATTTTGATTTCCCGAAGATCAGTCGTTTTCGCGGCCGGCTTTTCTGATATTGGCCCAGGGATCGCGCAGCGTGACCGTGCGGTTGAAGACGAGCGCCTCCGGCCTCGCGTCCTTCGAGTCGGCGCAAAAGTACCCCAGCCTCTCGAACTGATAGCGACTTCCCGGAAGAGCGAAACGGAGGCTCGGCTCAAGCTTGCAGCCGGTCAGCCTCTCGAGGGAATTCGGGTTCAGGTTCGACTTCCAGTCGGCCCCTTCATCGACCTCATCGGCATCCCGTTTGATAAAAAGGGGATTGTAAAGGCGGACTTCGGCGTCGACGGCGTGCTCGGCCGAAACCCAGTGGAGGGTCGCTTTGACCTTCCGGCCGTCCGGAGGCGTGTCGCCGCCTCGAGTCGCCGGGTCATAGGTGCAGCGGAGCTCGACGACTTCTCCCGTCCGAGGATCTTTGATCGCTTCGAGGCACTTGATGAAATAGGCATAGCGCAGCCGGACTTCGCGGCCCGGCGCGAGGCGGTAGAATTTCTTCGGCGGCTCTTCCATGAAGTCCTCCCGTTCGATATAAAGGACACGAGAGAAAGGGACCGACCTTGTTCCCTGAGTCGGGTCTTCTGGGTTGTTGACGGCCTCGAGTTCCTCGACTCGACCTTCCGGATAATTGACGAGAACGACCCGCAGAGGCCGCAGCACGGCCATGACGCGGGGCGCGATTTTGTTCAGATGCTCGCGCACACAGTCCTCGAGGAGGGCCATATCGACGATGCTGTTGACCTTGGCCACGCCGATGAGATCGCAAAAATTTCGGATGGACTCCGGCGTATAGCCGCGCCGCCGCAGCCCGGAGATGGTCGGCATCCGGGGATCGTCCCAACCGCTGACCCGGCCTTCCCTGACGAGCTCAAGCAGCCGGCGCTTGCTCAGAACCGTGTGACTCAGGCTGAGCCGGGCGAACTCGATTTGCTGCGGATGGTGGATGCCGAGCTCGTCGAGAAACCAGTCATAAAGAGGACGGTGGACCTCGAACTCGAGGGTGCAGATCGAATGGGTGATTCCCTCGATCGAATCCGACTGTCCGTGAGCCCAGTCGTAGGTCGGGTAAATCAACCAGCGGTTGCCGGTGCGGTAATGGTGCTCCCGCCGGATCCGGTAGAGGACGGGATCGCGCATCAGAAGATTCGGATGGGCCATGTCGATCTTCGCCCGCAGAGTCTTCGATCCGTCCGGGAACTCGCCTTCTTTCATCCGCCGGAAAAGATCGAGGTTTTCCTCTACCGTCCGGTTCCGGTACGGGCTTTCCCGTCCTGGCTGGGTAAGGGTCCCCCGCTGCTCGCTGACCTCCTCGGCGGTCAAATCACAGACGTAGGCTTTGCCTCTTTTGATCAGCTCGACCGCCAGCTCATAGAGTCGATCGAAGTAGTCGGAGGCATAGAACTCACGGTCCTGCCAGTCGAACCCGAGCCAGCGGACATCCTCTTTGATCGATTCGACATAGGACAATTCTTCGGTCTCCGGGTTCGTGTCGTCGAACCGGAGATTGCAGAGCCCGTTGTACTGGGCGGCCAACCCGAAGTTCAAGCAGATGGACTTCGCATGACCGATGTGGAGAAAACCGTTCGGCTCGGGCGGGAAGCGGGTATGAACGCGGCCCTGGTATTTGTTCGTCCGCAGATCCTCCTCGATGATTTCGCGGATAAAATGCTTTTTGGGCTCCGGATGACTCATGGCAGACGGCCTCGCAAACGCTCGATGACTTTGTCCCGGCCGAGGAGCTCCATCATTTCGAACAGACCGGCGCCGCTTGTCTTGCCGCTCACCGCCAGTCGGGCGGGGTGGATCAGGGCCGCCGGTTTGACTCCGAGCTCTTCGGCCAGGCCGCGAAAAACGTTTTCAATCTCGGGAGCGGAAAAGCGGTCGAGTTCCGTCAGTCGGTCGGCCAGAACCCGGAGGCGGCCGGAACTTGACGGGTCGGACAGATATTTTTTTCTCGCCTCTTCCTCGACGGAAAAATCGTCGCGGAAGAAGAAGTCGGTCTTTTCGACGAATTCCCGGAGGGTCTTGATCCTGATCTTGTAAAGGTCGATGAGCCGGGCGAGAAACGCCTCGTCCAAAGCGCCCGACCTGATCCCCGCCTCCTCGAGAAAAGGCTTGATGAGCGGCAGGAGCTCTTCGGTTTTTTTCCTCAAGATGTGCTCGGCGTTGAGATGGCGGAGCTTCTGAATGTCGAATCGGGCTTGAACATCGCCCATCTGACTGATATCGAACAGCCGGACGGCTTCGCCGAGCGTCAGGACCTCGTGTTCCTCGCCCGGAGACCAGCCGAGCAGGATTAGGTGGTTGACCAGCGCTTCCGGCAGGAATCCCTGGCGGCGGTATTCCTCGACCGAAACGCCGCCGTGTCTCTTCGAGAGTTTGGCCCCGTCGGGCCCGAGGATCAGCGGCATGTGGCCGAATTCGGGCGGCCTGAGGCCGAGGGCTTCGTAGAAAAGAATCTGTTTGGGAGTGTTGGAGATATGATCGTCGCCGCGGAGGATATGGGTGATCCCCAGGTCGGCATCGTCGACGACGCAGGCGAAATTATAGGAGGGAGAGCCGTCCGATTTGATCAGCACCTGATCCTTGATGTCGTCCGTCCGGACGCTGATCCGGCCGTGGATGCGGTCGATGTACTCCACTGTCCGTCCCTTCTCCATCCGGAAAATCACGGCCTCGCCTTCTTTATAGGCTTTGCCGGCGGAGACGAGAGCCGTTGCTTTCTCCCGATAAAGCTCGAAACGCCGGCTCTGGAAGATCGGTTCGCCGTCCCAATCGAGGCCGAGCCAGCGGAGATCGCGAAGAATCTCGTCAAGGAAGCGGGGCTCGGAGCGGGCCATATCCGTGTCTTCGACCCGAAGGAGAAAACGGCCGCCGGTGTGCCGGGCATAGAGCCAGTTGAAAAGCGCCGTCCTGGCACTGCCCAAATGGAGAAATCCCGTCGGGCTCGGTGCAAATCTCACTCGGACCATGATCTTTCCTCAGGGAGGACGAAAGCGCTCTTCGGGAATTCGCTCGTCGTCCCCGATATCCCTCGATAAAATAGCACAGGGCCTCTGACCGGTCAAATGAAGCCTGTCTCGGGCGAAGGGCCTTGTTGCGCCCGACTCGCGGCTGCCGCGTCTTTAAACCTTGATTCGGCGAAGTTGATGTCCTCGGGTCTCTTCCGTTCTCGATGATCGCGGAATGGATGCCCCTTCGTCTTCCCCCTCAGAATGAAAAGATCAAGAAAAGTTACTTTCGTCAGAGTGAGGAATAATGGAAGAACAGGCTTTCGAGGTCGGGCTCGATTCCCGGCGCTTCCGCTCTCAGACGGGCAAGGTCGCCCTCGATGACGATCCTGCCTTTTTTGATGATGATGACCTGATCGGCCATCCGTTCCATCTCCGAGATCAGATGGGAGCTCAAAAAGAGGGTTTTGCCCTCGGCTTTCATTCGACCGAATAACCGTCGGACCAGTCGGATCGAGTTGGGGTCGAGCGAGGACAGAGGTTCGTCGACGATCAAAAAATCGGGATCGATGAGCAAGCTCTGAAGATAAGAAAATTTTTTCTGATTGCCGGGAGAATAGGTGAACGGCCGGCGGTCGAGAAGCTCAGTATCGAATCCGATCTCGTCGGCCAGCCTTGCGAAGTGCGAAGAATCCGCCTCTTCCTCGGCCGGGCGGAGCGATCGGGCCGTCAGACGGAGGATTTCTCCGCCTTTGAGCCAGGAGAAAAACACAGGCCGTTCGGGCACATAGCCGATTCTCCGAGCAGCCTTTTCTATGCGGCCCGAGTCAGGCCTCAAGAAACCGAGAAGAAGCTTGATCGTCGTCGTCTTCCCGGCCCCGTTTTCTCCCAGGAAGGCCGTCACGGTGTTCCGCCTGACGGAAAAACTCGCCCCCCGGAGCGCCTGAACTCGTCCGTAGCGTTTGGACAGATTTTCGGCTCGAAGGACGATATCGCTCATCGCTTGGCGATCTCCACCGAAGCGATCTTGCGCCGCTCGATGATCCAGAGAAGGACCGCGATCGCGGCCAGGCCGAGAAGGACGGCCGGCAGCCGCTTGCTTATCGCCAGATTGGGAAGGAGAAGGGAAAGGAGAAAAAGCTTGAACTTCGCCGCAGCGCCCGGAAAATCGTTCGCCGTCAGGAGGTCGATGAGGCCGGTTCTGCGGGTCGCCGAAAAAAAGAGCCCGATGACGAACAGAACCTGGCCGAGGATGACGACCAGGACATTCGAGCCTCCCTTGAAAAAAAAGCTCAGCAGCCCGCCGGCGAGAAGATAATAGACGCCGACGAGAGTTCCGACCGCGAACTGGAGAAGAAAGATCGCCGAAAATTCTCCGCTGGCGATTCCAAAGACGGCCAGAACGATAAAAAGTGCCGCGCTTAGGGCCAGGCCGATCGACCCAAGAACGAGATTCTTGTCGAGCAAATAGCCTCTGAAACGCCCGTCCAGAAAGAGGATATTCTCCAGCGCTCCGCTTTCGATCTCCTCCCGAAACATATCCTGAGAGAGGAAAAGAAAAATGTGAGGAAAGAGAAAAAGGAAAAAGCGCAGGGCATCGAGATAGTTGTCATTCGCCCAAACATAAGCGACAAGGGCCAGAAAGCCGGCGAGAAGAACGAGATAGCTCCTGGAAGCGGCCGCCTTTTTCCGGCCGATCAGGAACGCGATCTGTCTCTGATGCCGAGAAGGCATTGGCGCGCTTTTTCCCTCCTTGCGCTCTGGTCGTCGGTCGGCCGATCCCGGTAGAGGACGAGGTCGTTCTCGATAATGACGACCCAAGGCTCGGCGCCGACCCGGAAGCGCCGGTAGAGCTCCCGCTGCCGATCCGAAACGACGGGTTCCAGGAACCCGAACTTGCGGAGGAAGGGCTCGAGGACCTCGGGTTGATCGAGCGTCACTCCGACTAAATCTATCGGAATACTATAATTGAAAACAAAATCCCGGACTTCGAAAAGCTCCTCCCAGCAGACCGGACACTCGAGCGAAAAGAAGACGAGAACGAGGGCTCCCTGGGGGTCGGAAACAGCCTGGCTGAGAGACGAAACGACCCGCGGAGACGGACGCTCGATCGTCGCTCTGCCTGCCTGAGCGGTCATCACTCGCTCCTTAAGGGAAAATAATAAGCCGACCATGAGAAAGACGACCGGCAAACCGTATTTTCTCATTTTTTCTCCACCGAAAACAAGCGCAGCCGATAATCGAGATCGACGGCCGCAATCCGATTCCCGTCGACCGCAAACCGGATGACCTTGTCGGGAAGATCGATGAAGGCGCTGATCCGGCCCGCCGGAGTCAGAACGGCCAGGCGGCGTCCGGGACCGAGATCCTGATCTTCCGTGAGCTCCGGCAGCAGGAGATAAAGAGATTCTCCGTCCGCGGCCAGGTTCCAGCACAGGCCGCGCACGGTCTTTTCGGGCCCCTTGAGGGCCGGAATGGAGATCTCTTTAAACGGATAATCGGGCCCGACCTCGATTTCGGCGGTCACGAGGCCTTTTGAATCGAGGCGGCGGATGAATCTCTCGTTGATCGTCCGGAGGGCGTAGAATTCCCCCAGCCCCGCTTTGCGGATAAAGATCTGGTTTTCCATCGTCTCGAGGACGGAATCATTTGAGGAGCGAGCATCGAGAGTCGCCCAGATTTCTTCCCCCCGAGAACTGAAGCAATGGAGGACTTTCCGGCCGCCGGCGCGGCCCGAGGGTAGCGGGACGACCACGATGTGCTCGGAGTCAAGCGCCAGAATGCGCCAGGGGAAAAAACCGGTGTTGAAACCGCCGAGATAGCGACCTGTCTTGGTGACGGCCTGAACGCGGCGGTTCCCTCCGTCGGCGACGTACACCGTCTCGTCCAGGATATCCAGATCGCTAGGGCTGTGGAATTCTCCCGGCCCCTGACCTTTGCGGCCAAAAGACGAAACGAAGGCGCCGCTCTTCAGAAAAACCTTGATTTCGCAATCCTGGGCGTCGAGGACAAAAATATGGGCCCGATCGAAAGCCATGGCCACCGGACGGGCAAAATAAATGGGCGGAGCGGCTTCGCCGGCCGACGAAATCTCTCGCGCAAAAAAGACAGGCCGCGAGGCCTGCGGCGCGGATGCCTCTCCCCTCGCCAGGAGCGATAATACAATCAGGAGGAACTCCCCACCTCTTCTTATCATTTTTTTCGCCTCCCTTCTTTCTCTCTTCCTTATCATGAACCATTCTCTTCAATCAAGGCTTTGCCTATCTTGTCGGCTTCGGGCCCGCCGGCACCGGCGGCTTAAAATCCACGCTTAAAATCCACGTTAGGGAGAGCAGGGCCCCTACACTCTCCCGCCTAAAGGAAGCATAGAGGCCCCGCTTTGTCTCTCCGTTCCTTACTTAAAGAGCAGGCACCGACCGAGCGCCAGGTCGCAGACGGTCAGCATGATCGCCACCCTGAACCAGCCCTGGTTGCTGTCCAGAGCCCGGGCCCGGCATTCCTCATAACTGTCAAAGCAGTCGCCGGCCGGAGTGTTGGCGGCGGCCCTGGAGGGCCACAAAAATGCGGAGAGGACGAACATCGCAGCCAGTGTGAGAACAATGGCTTTTTTCATTGGAACCTCCTTTCGACGGAACTTAAAGCAATCGTCGTGCCAGGAGCCGGCAACGGCAAAGGAAATGGCGTTCCTGCCTGAAAAAAAGCCGAAAAAGAAAAAGTCCTCTGGAATCGAAGCAGCGGTCAAGACAACCGCGGTGGTCAGGGACGACTTTTGGACTGTCAACTGCGGTGGGAAAAAGATAAACGCAGCGGAGAGAAAACCCGAAATTTTTCGAACCGGTCTCGTCTATTCCGGAACCGCGGCCATTGGAATTTTCATTCCCTTTGCCTTTGCAAAAGCGATCGCTTCCTCGTAGCCTGCGTCGGCATGACGGACGACGCCGAGCCCGGGATCGACCGTCAACACGCGCTCCAGTCTTTTTGCCGTCTCGTCACGGCCGTCGGCCACGATGACCATTCCGGCATGGATGGAAAGCCCGATCCCCACTCCGCCGCCGTGGTGGACGGACACCCAGGAGGCGCCGCAGACGGCATTGAGCAAACCGTTGAGAATCGGCCAGTCGGCGATGGCGTCCGACCCGTCTTTCATGCCTTCGGTTTCCCGGTTGGGCGAAGCGACCGATCCCGTATCCAGGTGGTCGCGTCCGATGACGATCGGAGCGCTGATCTTCCCCGCCTTGACCAGTTCGTTGATCACCATCCCAAAACGCGCCCGCTCCCCCAGGCCGAGCCAGCAAATCCGCGCCGGAAGTCCCTGGAACTTGACCTGGCTCCGGGCTTTCCGGATCCATCTCCCAAGAGCCTGGTCCTCGGGAAATTCCCGCAGGACGGCCTCGTCGGTGACATAGATATCCTCGGGATTGCCGGAGAGCGCCGCCCAGCGGAAGGGACCCTTGCCGCGACAGAAAAGAGGCCGGATGTATTCGGGGACAAAGCCGGGGATGTCGAAAGCCCGCGAGACACCGGCCTTTTGAGCCTGGCCGCGGATGTTGTTGCCGTAATCGAAGGCCCGCGCTCCCGCTTTCTGCAGGGCGAGCATCGCTTCAACATGGACGGCCATGGACTCGGTGGCCCGCCGGATATAGTCCGCCGGATTCTCCCTCCTCAGCCGGAGAGCCTCCTCATAAGGTAAGCCGTGAGGAACATAGCCGTTGAGCTCGTCGTGGGCCGAAGTCTGGTCGGTCAGGACGTCGGGTGTGACGCCGCGACGGACGAATTCGGGGATGATGTCGGCCGCATTTCCGAGAAGGGCGATGGAGAGCGGTTCACCCTTTTTTTTCGCTTGCTCGGCGAGCCGAAGCGCATCATCCAAATGGTCGACCACAGTGTCGACATAGCGAGTGCGCACCCGGCGCTCGATCCGTTCCCGGTCGACCTCGACGACGATGGCCACGCCGTCGTTCATCGTGACGGCGAGGGGCTGGGCACCGCCCATGCCTCCAAGCCCGGCCGTAAGGACCAGCCGACCCTTGAGCGATCCGCCGAAATGTGTATTGGCCACCGCGGCGAGCGTTTCGTAAGTGCCCTGGAGAATTCCCTGAGTGCCGATGTAAATCCAGCTCCCGGCCGTCATCTGACCGTACATGGTCAGGCCTTTGGCTTCAAGGCGCCTGAATTCGTCCCAGGTCGCCCACTTGGGAACGATCATGGCATTAGCGATCAGGACCCTCGGGGCTTCCTTGTGGGTCGGGAAGACGGCGACAGGCTTACCGGACTGGACGACCAGGGTTTCGTCGTTTTCGAGCTCCCTGAGGCTCCGGACAATCGCCCGGCAGCAATCCCAGTTCCGGGCCGCTTTCCCCGTTCCTCCATAGACGATGAGCTCCTCCGGCTTCTCCCCGACTTCAGGGTCAAGATTGTTCATCAGCATCCGCATGGCCGCTTCCTGAGCCCAGCCCTTGCAGCTCAGCGTCGAGCCGCGCGGAGCGCGAAGGCCTTTTTCCGGAATCATCCCTTTTTCCGTCATCTGTTCCTCCGCTCTATTTCCGATCTTTTTCCCTGAAAAAACCTGTTTTTATTATACTCGATGGATCGGCCAAGGAGAAGGAAAATATCCGAAAAAAATGTTGACGGAGCGCAAAAAATTGTTATAAATTGATTCCGGCGACAGAAAAGAAGTGAGAGGGCCCGGCCGTCGGGGATGGTCAGGGCTGTTTTCATAGAAAGCCGAGGTTTGGAGTCGAGGAAAAGGAG
>CAZNVB010000052.1:0-5112 GCA_964576265.1 uncultured Eubacteriales bacterium
TGCAGGGGAGGTTGGCCAGAAATGCGTAGCCGATCATGATCGGCTCAACCCACCATTCATTCCAGATCAGGAAAACCGGGACGCCGGCCATGGTCATCCAGTGGGCGAGCTCAGCTCGGCAGGTTTCCCGACTGAATTGGGCCAGATAACCCGGATCTCTTGATTGGAGGTGCTTCTTTTTGAAGCCGGGGCCGAAAAAGTCGCCGCAATCCGGCAGCCAACCCTTCCATTTCTTGATCCCGAAGAAGCGCTCATAGAGGCGGCCGCTCCGTTCCCAGCGGAAAAGCCTGTAGATTCCTCTCGAAGGGTGAAAAGACGAAATCCTCATCTTGGCGGCGATAAAACCGACCGAGAAATGGATGGCCGGCCAGACCAGGATATTCAGCAGAAGGACGATTTCCGAGCTCGGGCGGAGGAGTCTCAGCTGCGATCTCCCTTTCGCCGGAGGTGGATTTTCCGGCCTTTCCAGGTCACGAATCCGAAGACGGCGGTGAAAAAAACGGAGCGCAGGAAAATCAGGATAAAAAACACAAGCGGAAGAGGATAGAGGAGCGCAGTAGCCAAGCCGAAATTTCCGAGCTGCGCGAGGAGGAAATGGATCTGGAAAGCGAAGAAAACATAAAGGACGCCTCCACCGATGAGGAAGGATTCGTTTCTCCAGGCGATCCCCCGGGCGATATTCATAGCGGCCGAGAGGCATCCGGTAATCCAGGCACTGGATAAAACAACGAGCAGCCAATGGGAAGAGACGGCACCGGAGGCGAAATTTTTCGTCCAGCCCTCGACGAGCTGAGCGAGACCGTTGGGATACATGCGAAAGGAAATGACTCCTTTTCCGCCAAAAGAGCGGACGGGCAATCCCCGGTCCATGAATCTTTTTCCCAGAGCGATGTCCTCCAGGATTTGTCCTTTGACGGATTCATGGCCTCCGACGGAAAAATAATCCTCGCGACTGCAGACGACGCAGGGCCCGAATGCACCGAGAGGTTTGCTCCGGCTGGAAAAAATGGCCGCGATATTCATGTTCAAGAAAAGGACGATGTTGAAGAAAGCCGAAAGCCTCTCATAGGCTTTTTTCATCGTGTGATAGGGCTGGGCGGAAAGGAGCCCGCCCTTTTTTCGATATTCGAGGAGCAGACGGGAAAGTCCGTCCGTCTCAAGGATCGTGTCGGCGTCGAGAAAAACAAGGAGATCGCCCCGAGCCGATTTGGCGCCCATCCAGCAGGCCCATCCCTTTCCCACCCATCCTGCAGGCAACTCGGGAAGAGAAAGAAGCCCGGCTCCGTAGGCAACGGCGATTTCAGCCGTTCGATCGTCGGAGTGATCGTCGACAACGAGAATTTCATGCGGTGGACTGGATTGACGGCTCAGAGATCGGAGAAGCGACTCCAGGTTCTTTTCTTCATTTCGGGCCGGAATAATGACCGAAACGGTCGGATAGGAAAGAACCCTGTCGCCGGGAGAGGGGGACGATTGAAGGAACGGGATCTTCCAGAAAAGAATAAACCCGAAGATCCAGAAAATGCCCCCAAGAAGAAAAGGCCATCCGGATTCCATTGAGGCTATGTTAAACAAGAAAAAAGAAAAAGACAATTTTCTTGTCGGGGCGCCTGAAGGGGGAGGCGCGCCCTAAGAGTGACGAGGGGTTCATCGGAAGGCTCGCTGCCCCGACTAAAAGAGAGGAAGTTTGCTTGACTGAATATGATAAGATAACAAAAATTCCGATTTTGAAGATTGGAGGAAGACGATGAAAATCAAGAATCCGATCCTGAGGGAGATCGTTTGGACCGTCGGCCTGATGTCCGCCCTTGCTCTTCCGGTTCGATCCCAGGGGCATTTGGAGTTCGGGTTTCATTATTCGCGCTGGAGCGTCAACCTTCTTCGCGGAGTGATCGAAGACGGAATCGGCGAGGCGATGGAAAATGAACTTCGGGATGAGATCCTGGCGGAAATTCAAAGTGATTATCCGAGTCTTGAGGATGCGGGTTACCGTCAAAGCGTAGAATTCGATTCTTCAGGCAATAACTACGGCTTCGAAATTCGCTGGTATCCCGGCGGTCATCGCGGCTCGTTCAGCCTCGGGCTGTCGGTTGAGAAAACGACGTTTAAGGTCGCCCTGCCCAGTGTCACGGCCGACCTGGATCTGCGGGACCGGGTAACGTCTCAGACAGGAAATTTCAAGGCCTCCGCGGGAGGGGAATTCCTGCTCAAGCCGTTCTCCTTTCATCTGAGCTTTCGCTGGGATATTTTTCCTTCTTCGGTCGTCCATCCCTATATCACCTTGGGGTTCGGAGCGGCGACGGGGACGGCTCTCGAACAGGCCGTCGTGACCTATTTTTACGCCGGCGACCTGTCGGTTCCGGGTTATCCTTCGAATCATTACGGAGATTCTTTCCGCAAGAGCCTCGAGGAGATCAAGGCTGAGATTGAGGAAGACGGAGAGGATTTCTTTCTCCCCGGGTTTGTGCCCTTCGTTCAGCTCAACTTAGGTCTGAGGGCGGTCGTCACGCCGAACATCCACCTGCTCGTTGACGCCGGTGTCTGGAACGGATTCCTGCTTCGCGGCGGAATCGCCTTCCGGCTCTGAAGCGCCGGCATTCTATTTCAGCCAGCGGTCGAGCCAGCCGATGACAGTCTCGTGCCAGAGGATGGAATTCGCCGGCTTGAGCACCCAGTGGTTTTCGTCGGGGAAGTAGAGGAATTTGCTCGGGATGCCGCGGCGCTGGAGGGCGTTAAAAGTTCCGATTCCCTGGGTTTCCACAACCCGGAAATCCTGCCCGCCGTGGATGACGAGCATCGGCGTCTTCCAGTTCTTGACGAAATTCACCGGATTGTGCTTTTCGTAGCCTTTAGGGTTATCCCAGGGCGTGCCCATGTGATCCCATTCCGGGAACCAGAGCTCCTCGGTCTCAAAATAGGCGGCCCGTTCGTCGATGTTGCCGTCGTGGCAGACGAGGCACTTGAAGCGGTCGGGCCAGTTGCCGGCGATCCAGTTGATCATGTAGCCGCCGAACGACGCGCCGAGGGCGCCGACCCTCGTCCCATCCATCCAGGGATAGCGATCGAGCGCCGCGGCCAGGCCCTTCTTTAGATCCTCGAGCGGCTTGCCTCCCCAGTCGCCGCGAATGGAATCGCAGAAGGCCTGCCCGTAGCCGGTCGAGCCGTGGAAATCGATCATCACGGCCGCGTATCCGGCGCCGGCGTAGGCCTGGGGGTTCCATCGGTAATGGAAATCGTTTCCGAAAGAACCTTGAGGGCCGCCGTGGATGAGGAAGGCGACGGGATATTTTTTCCCCGGGTCGAAGTCCACCGGCTTGACGATATATCCGTAGACCGTTTCATTATTCCAGCCTTTGAAAGTGAACTGCTCGTAGTCGCCCATCTTGGCGGCGGCGATCTTGGCGGCATTGATTTGCGTGATCGGTTGTTCGTCGCTTCCGTCCGGCTTGACCGAGAAGATCTCGACCGGCGACTTCAGCGTGTGACGCTCGAAGATGATCCTGTCTCCGGCTGCGCCGGGCGCGAACCCGTTGACGCTCCCCATTTCGACGATCGTTTCGACATCTCCGGTCTTGACATCGATGGCGAAGAGCGAGGTCTGGCCTTTGTTCGGCGCCGTGGCCAGGATTTTTGCGCCGTCCGGGGTCCAGCGGAAAGAGGCGACCGAGAAATCCCATGATTCGGTCAGGACGCGCTCCCGGCCCTCGGGCCATGGCCGCAGCACGATCCGGAAGCGGTCGGATTCGTAGCCGGGGCGCTTCATCGCCAGATAGGCAAGAATCTTTCCGTCGGGGGAAAAGGCCGGCGTCGTATCCCACGCTTTGTTGGTTTCGGTCAGAGAGCGGGGTGGCGCAGACCCGTCTGCGGGGACATAGAAGAGGTTGAAGTCCGTCGACCAGGCTTCCTCGCGTCCGGCGTCGCGGGCGGTGAAGACGAGCCCTTTCCCGTCCGGCGTGAAGGCGATCTCCTCCGGACCTCCGAAAGGCTTGCTCGGCGTGTCGGCATCCATCGCGGGCATCAGGTCTTTTGCCTCGCCGCCTGCCCGGGGCATAACGAAAAGGTGCGACCTCCGGCCGTCGCTCCAGGTGTCCCAGTGGCGGACGAAGAGCTTTTCATAGATCTGGCCGGTCGCCTTGCTTTTCTGAACCGCTTCAAGCTTGGCCGCCGTTTCCTCCGGTGTCGTTCCGGGGAAAACCTCCATGGTAAAGGCTAACATCTCTCCGGAGGGAGAAATCACCAGGTTCCCGACGTCGAGAGGGAGCTTTGTGACTTGCTGGGCCTCGCCGCCATCGATTCGGATCCGCCAGACCTGGGCGGACCCGGACCGCGTGGAGAGGAAAAAGATGCATTTGCTGCAGGGTGACCAGCGGGCGTTCGAATCCGACGCCGGGTGAGAGGTCAAGCGGCGAAGGCTCTTTCCGTCCGTCCCGACGAGCCAGATGTCCGTCCGGCCGCGGTTCGCTTCGCGGTCGGTCTCGCGGATGTTGAAGACGATCCACTTGCCGTCGGGCGAGACCTGGCTGTCCGAGATCCGTTCCATGGCCAGCATGTCGTGGACGGAAAACGGATGGGTTTCGGCAGGCTTCCGGGCTTCCGATTGGGCCTCCGATCCGGACGGCGGGACGGCCGAAAGCGTACCGGATAGGAGAAAAAAGGGAAGGGCAAAGACGATTGCACAAACGATGCCTGATCGACGCATGGGATCACCTCTCCTCGGATTCAGGGTTGGGTTTCCTTCCGGGAAATCCACCCCGGTTTATACCACATCGCTTTCTCTCCGGTCAAACCGGAAGACGAGGACGGGCGCATCTTTCATTCTGTTCACACGACTCGAGATGATTCCGGGGGCCAGCCGAGCGCCTTTTCTTCCATAAATCCCCAGCTCGGCAAGCATGAAAAAAAGGATCCCCGATTGTGAACCCAGGGATTTGTCAATTGTTGAGACCTGACCTCTCAGGATTGACAGGGAAGAGGCAAAATGTTAGAAATGGGACGTGATCCGAAGCCGGACCCGGACAGAAAAGAAAAAAAGTTCCGCCGGACCGTGCCGTCACCACTGGCAGATGGTCGAGGTGAAGTAGGCCACGGCCATCAGGATGGCCATCATATTCT
>CAZNVB010000053.1:0-4975 GCA_964576265.1 uncultured Eubacteriales bacterium
GATGTTGACGATGCTGTATTCACGGATCTTCAGAAGCGGGCGGAACGGATAGTAGGTCAGGGGCGAGAGGCGGTAAAAGGCAATCAGCGGCGTTCCCAGGAGGGCGGCTTCCAGATTAGCCGTGCCGCAGGCCGAAAGAACCAGGTCGCTGTGGGCCATGGCCTCATATCCTTCCTCCGTCAGGATTCGGACGGTGTTCTCGTCCGCGGGGAAAAAAGATCGGATAAATCCGAGGTCGATGCTTTCGGCACGAAGGAGCAAAAATTGCCCTTTGATCTCCTTTTTCAGCTGCCGGACGGCATCAAGGAGGACGGGAAGGTGATTCTTGACCTCGGTTTTCCGGCTTCCAGGCAGAAGGGTGATGATTTTTTCCTCCGGTGGAAGGCGGAGTTTCTTCAGGAACTCTTCCCTGGAAAGGCGGGCCCGGACACGCGTCGTGAGAGGATGGCCGACGAATGTCGCCGGGATATCGTGGGCCCGATAAATTTCCGCCTCAAACGGAAAGATGAGGAGCATTCGATCGACATTTTTTTTGATCGTCCGCAAACGGCCTTTTCGCCACGCCCATACAGTCGGACTGATATAATAAAGAACCGGAATTCCCGATCGCTTCAGTTTTTTCGTCAGCCGCAGGTTAAAATCGGGCGAATCGATGAGCAAAGCGGCCTCCGGCTTTCGGGCGTCGATGGCCGCCTGGATCCGGGAGAATAGTTTTTTGTAATGGGGGAGGCGAGTCAGGACCTCGAAAATCCCGACTGCGCTGAGCTCCTCGACGGGGAAAATAAGCTCGACTCCAACCTCCTGCATCCTCTTGCCCCCGACGCCGAAAAAATGACATCCGGACCATCGTTGGCAAAATTCGCGGACGACGTCGGCGCCGTATTTCTCGCCTGAGCTTTCTCCGGCAGCGATCAGGACCGAAGTCATGATTTCTTGGCCGCTTGGCCGTAATAGACGATTTCCGGCAGGTTCTTACCGTCCTGCCCGTAAAAGAAAAGCCACCGATCGTAGGATTCCTGATCGTTGTAGATTCTAACGGACTTCCTGGTCGACGAGCTGACCACGCCTAAAATCTGGGGATTCTGAATCGATGGCAGAGCGCTCTGGGGGGCAATCATGACTTTCTGGACGGAGAATCCGGCGCTCGGCTGAGCACCCGGCTGCATTCCCGGAGCTGGGCGGCGGGAGGGTCTCTCTGAAGGCATGGAAGGTCCGCGACTCAGACGCCCGGGTCCTGCGGCCATGCTTTCCTGATAGAGGACCAGATTCCAATGACCCTCGGGCGTCATCGGATCCCTGAAAGGTCGGCGAAGACATTTTTCTTTCACCAGTTCATCCAGGTTCTTGGGAAATCGGCCGGGGTTTTTCATCTGAAAGATGCGGACGGCTTCGACATATTGTTTCCCCCTAAAAATGAGTTCTTCTTCTTTCTCCCTCCGGAGCTGGGTTTCCCAAACCGGGACAGCGACCATCAGGCCCAAAGCCAGAACCGTCACCATGAACATGAGCAGAATCAGGATATAGCCGGACGGTTTCACCATCAGAAGATATCACCAGGTGTTATAAGGAGTTCCGGCCAGGGATTTTTCCGCCGAGCCGGATTGGACATCGATAATCCCGTACTCCTGACCGGGGGTCATTTCTTCGTATGACGGGATCTCGCGGATCTCAACCCACGTTTCCGCCGAATTCGTCATCGGATCGACGGGAATTTTCCTCAGGTAGCCTTCCTCGACCAGGGTTTGAAGGGAAGCCGGATATTTTCCCTTGTCGTTGTAATATTGATCGATCAATTTCCGCAGAATAAAAAGATCCTCCTTAAGAACCGCCTCCCGGGCTCTTTTAATCGAGGTTTTGTATTGGGGAAGGCCGAGACCGACCAAAATTCCGATCAGAGTAAAAACGATGATGATCTCAATCAGAGTAAAACCGCCTTGAACTTGACGGGGGGCGGGCTTCGATCCCTTACCAGTCTTTGTATTTGGTCCCGTCAAGCGCCGTGGCGTTGCTCTTGGTATAGACATCATAGACGTTTTCTCCGCCCCAGAATTCAGAATCGGGTTTGTCTTGATAGGAGCGCAGGCCCCAGTCGGTCGAGTCGGTCATCGGATCGCGGGGAATGCGCCGCAGAAATTTGACGATTTTTTTCTCCTCTTTCGCGCTGGAGGATTTTTTCGCTTCCGTTGAAGCCAGAGGCGCCGTCGAGCCCGTTGTCCCGGCCGCTGCCGCCTTGACCTCGATTCCTTTCACCAGAGTCTCGAGATCCGGCGGATAGCCCTCGCTGTCTTCTTCGACTTCGATCCTTTTTTCATCGGCCAGCTTCTTATAAGCGTCGATGGCCTCCCGAATCAGCCTGAGGTTGCGGCGGAGCTCGATTTCCTTTTCTCTCTTGACGGCGGTTTTGGCGATCGGCATGATCGCCGACGCCAGGACGGCCAATACGGCCAGGGTGACCATCAATTCAATCAGGCTGAAGCCCGAACGATGATCATCCGACCGGAACATTCGAGTCGACCGTTTCCTATATGATAATATCGCTCAAAAACGAAATCGGTTACGTCGCGACCGATCGCTCGGCGAATAGCTCTTGCGGCGGGGTCCTTTCTCTCGTTCCTGAGGCAGAGTGGCGGGTCGCTCCTCCAAGGCCTTGCGGCTGACGCGGACCTTGTTGTCCTCGTCGATACTGATGACTTTGACTTCCAGGATCTGGCCGATCTTCAGGACATCACGAACGCTCTTGACGCGCTGGTGGGAAATCTCCGAGACATGAAGCAGGCCGATGATGTTGGGCAGGATTTCCAGAAAAGCTCCATAGTCCTCGATGCGGACGACCTTGCCGGGGTAGACTTTCCCGACCTCGGCGTCGACCGTGATCTCTCGGATCATCTCTTTGGCCTTTTCCGCCGCTTCCATATCGGTCGAGGCGATGGTGATTTTTCCGCTTTCCTCGATGTCGATCTTCGCCTTTGTCTGAGCGATGATTCTTTTGATGACCTTGCCGGCCGGGCCGATGACTTCGCTGACCTTTTCAGGATTGACGAACAGAGTGATGATCCGGGGAGCAAAAGGAGAGATCTGAGGACGAGGCGCCGGCAAGACCTCCTTCATTTTCGCCAGGACTTCCAGTCTCGCCGACCGGGCTTTGGTCAGGCCTTCTTTCAGGAGATCGATCGAAATCGAAGGAATTTTTAAGTCGAGCTGAATGGCCGTGATCCCTTTTTCGGTCCCCGTGACTTTGAGGTCCATATCGCCGAGATGGTCCTCCAAGCCGGCGATATCGGTAAGAAGTGCATACTCGTCCCTGTCGCTGACCAGTCCGATGGCGATTCCAGCAATCATCATGGAAAGCGGCACGCCGGCATCCATCAGAGCGAGTACTCCGCCGCAGACCGTGGCCATTGAGGACGAGCCGTTTGATTCGAGAATGTCCGAGACGAGGCGGACCGTGTAAGGAAAGACGTCCTCATTGGGCATGGCCGGGAGGATTGATTTTTCGGCCAGAGCGCCGTGACCGATTTCCCGTCGCCCCGGGGCCCGGAGAAAAGAGACCTCGCCGACGGAGAAAGGTGGAAAATTGTAGTGGAGCATAAATCTTTTTTCCGATTCGTCGCCCAAGCCGTCGAGTCTCTGGACATCCTCAAACGTCCCCAAGGTCACCGTGGCCAGGCATTGCGTCTCTCCGCGAGTGAACAGGGCTGAGCCGTGAGTGCGGGGGAGAAGGCCGACTTCAATGGAGATCGGACGGATTTCGTCAAACGCGCGGCCGTCGGCCCGGCGGTGCTGACGAAGAACCAGGTCGCGAACGAGCTTTTTTTCGATCGAATAGAAAATTTCTTTGATTTCGTTGATTTCGGCTTCATTCTCCGCTGGAATGTCCTGGACGAGAGATTTCAAGATGGCTTCGCAGGCGGCTTCGCTCTCCTTCTTTTTCTTGATCTGGATGGCCCTCTCAAGATCTGAGGAAATCCTGTTCTCGATCGATTCGAACTTTGCCGGGTCGGGAGACTTGACCGCAAAGGGCCGCTTCTGGATGTTCAGCTGGGAAAAGAGGTTTTTCTGAGCGTCAATGATCCGCCGGATCTGTTCTTCGGCCAGCGCGACTCCGGCGATGATTTTGTCCTCTTCGACCTCGATCCCGCCGGCTTCGATCATCAGGATTCCCTGCTCTGTCCCGACCACGACCATGTTGAGCTGGGACTTCTCGAGCTGGGCGACCGTCGGGTTGATCAAGAATTGGCCGTCGATCAAACCGACTTTGACGGCGCCGATCGGGGTCGTGAACGGAATGTCGGAGAAGTAAAGGGCCGCCGACGCGCCGATGATGCCGAGGGTATCGGGTTCGTTCTCCAAATCGGCGGAAAGAAGGAGGGCGACGATCTGGGTATCGAAAAAGTATCCGTCCGGAAACAGCGGTCGGATCGGGCGATCGATCAGGCGGCTGACGAGAATTTCTCGCTCCGAAGGCCGGCCCTCCCGTTTGAAAAATCCCCCCGGGATCTTGCCGCATAGGTGTTTTCTCGATAGTCGACGATCAGCGGAAGGAATGTTTTTGTTTCTTTGACTTCTTTTTTGGAGGTCGCGGCGCAGAACATGATCGTATCGCCGTAGCGGACGAGCGCCGAGCCGTCCGCCTGGGTGCCGATCTTGCCGATCTCGATGGATAAAGGCCGATTGTTGATTTCGATGCTGATGGTCTTGGACATAAGTGCCTCGGGCCGAAGCCTATTTGCGCAGGTTGAGCTTCTGGATGAGTTTTTCGTACCGGCTCGGATCCTCTTTTTTCAGATAGGCGAGAAGCCTTTTTCTCCGGCCAACAAGCTTCATCAGACCGACCCGCGAAGTGAAATCTCTTTTATGCTGGCTGAGATGCTCTGAAAGAAGCCTGATTCTTTCGCTCAGCAGGGCGATTTGGACTTCCGGGGAACCGGAATCGGACGGAGTCGTCCTGTTTTCTTCGATAAGCCTGGTTTTAAGA
>CAZNVB010000054.1:0-3429 GCA_964576265.1 uncultured Eubacteriales bacterium
TCTTAAAGGTATAGAGGGCGTAAGGGCCGATCAGCACAGGGACATTGTTGATTTTCCGTTTGGTTTTGAAGAACTGGCGGGTGACTGATCCTCGGCGCATCTGCTCGAGGGAGGCGATTTGGCCGAGGATCTCCAGGCGAATCTGACGGAGTTTGGAGAGTTGAGAGATGAGACCTCCTCGATTGTTGTATATATACAACAGGATAGGGCAATGAAGCCCCTTTGTCAATAAGAAGGCCCTCCCCCCTAAAAATGCCAGTTTAAGACTGTTAGACGGTCAGCTCAGAATCTGCTTGACATCAGATAATTTCCCATATTATTCTTCAACGCACGAGCCGGGGCGACGAATGGAGGTCACACAAATGCCGGGTCCGTTTTCCGAGTTTTCTCTAATTGTACGCTGCACGATCTCAACCCACGAAAGGAGGACTTCATTCTCATGAAAAGAATAGCGAACGCTTTCTCGACGATCGCCTTTGTCGGTTTCTGTTTAGTTCTGTCGGCCGGTTACGGCCATGCCGCAATCATCGAAGATCCTGGGAAGGACGTCGTTCAATATCCTACCAACTCCTGCCATTATCGAGGCGTGGTCGTCGGCAAGTTTGTTTGGACCGGATACGAGACCGACCATCAAATTGTCTGCGATTTCGGGTCCCTCGGAGTCTGGCTTTGGGATAGTAACGTGTGGACGCAGATCTCCGGAGCCAACCCCGACCGGATGATCGGAGCAATGGGATTCTTATCCGTAGGGAGCATAATGTCTATAATCGGAGATTTCGGCAGCATGGGTCTCTGGAAATGGGATTGGAGTGGTTGGAGCCAGCTCAGCGGCATGAATGCGACCTACGTGGTTGCGCTTGACGACAACTATGACGGCTATAACGATATCCATGCCGCCTTCACCGGTTACGGATTATGGCGCATGGACGGAGCTTCCGGAGTGTGGACAGCGCTGTCGACTTCCCTCCCCCTTGCCGGGATCGCCTCGGATTTCTGGACGGCGTGGTGGGACGAAGGCGTCCACAACTTCGGCTCCCAGGGAGTCTGGGCGATTTTTATCGGAAACCAGGGGATGGTGACTCCCGTGATCAGTTTACAGCTCAGCTCTGCCACGGCCTGGGACGACCATGCCGCCGCCGATTTCGGGGACGGAGGCGGTTCCGGCCTGATCATGGATTTCGGCCCCCTGGGGATATGGCTGGCTGAAGACTACAGCGCTTATCCTTTGGGCTGGCATATCCTATCGAGTTATGATCCTCTGCGGGTGAGAGAAGTCGCCTTTGCGGAGGGCGGCAACTACGATTATGAGCTGCTGTGCGACTTCAAATCCGGCGCCTTGCCGGGCCTGTGGTTATGGAACTACACCGGCTTTCCCGGGACCTGGGAGAAGATTTCCAACTCCGAGACGGGTCCGGGATTTTGCGAGCCCTATAACGCCGACGGGGGTTCGATCGGCGGAGACGCCGATGAGGAGGTGGCCGTCGATTTCGAGGGATTGGGCTTGTGGCTTTATAACAATACCGACGGTTCGTGGGTCCAGATGTCGGCCTATAATCCGGTTTTCATGGTCAGGATGGACCTTCACGGCAGCGGAGTCCACAACTGCCTGGTGGTTGATTTTGGGGCTGGTGTCGGGCTCTGGTGCCATGATGGAACCGCCAAGAGCTGGTTCAAGCTCAGCTCTCACAGCCCGGATGAGGTTTTCGAAACAGATTAGAATTTTTTCGCCGCCGTATAATCATGCCGAAGCCGAAGCGGACGATCGAAATCGCCTTTGTCGCCGTCGTGGCGGGCCTTGTTCTGATCCAGGGGCAGCCCTGTATCTCCGCTGGAAGGAGGGAAAGCACATCCGGGAGGAGATCTTGAAAGGCGCCCGCATCACAGTCGTCAAAACCGATCCCCATTTCCCGCCCGGCCTTCCTGATTGAATATGAAAACGCGAGCCGCTATGCGGTCGCTAAAACCCACTTCCGGCTGACTTTTTCAATCAGCGGTCTCGAATATTGCTCATGATTTTCCCCGATATGAAGAAATTGCTCCCCATGATCAGCGGCGAAATCGAGCTGCAGTAGGATCACTGCCGAAACCGGATTCGTCTATAGATAATTAAAAAAGGATCCCAAGTCTGCAAATCAGCCGCTTATCCGCGGATCTCCTGGAATACTGGCAACGGGAAGGGCGTTCTGGCTTTTTTGCCGGGGCGAATTAGGTGAATTACGTATGGCGTCCCCCAAGGCCCCTAAAGTCATTCGCTTCATCGAGGGTGCGCAAGCGGGTAATCCCTCTCCTCACGGCCGGAGGAGGACATAGACGCCGTGCGGCGAGCCAGAAGGCCGCGACGCGCCGGTAATAAATCTCATTCGGATTGAATTCCCAGAGGGCTTTTTCCGCATCGGCGAACGTTCGAAATTTCTGGACGGCCATCATTTTTTCTCCGAAGATTTTTTCGCGATCAGTTCGGCTAGAAACCGGGCGTCCCGCTTGTCTTCCGGACGGACCGTGCTCTCCTTCATTCGGAGAAGAGTCTCAGGGGTGGCAATCCGGATTTTTGCTCCGCCGATCTCCCGGACTTCCCAATCGAGGTCTTCGTAACGGAAAATCTCTCCGATCCTCCCGATGAGGTCAATGTAGAAGTCATCGACGGTGCCATATCGGACTACGGCATAATCGCGGAAATCCTGGAGAGATAAGGAATCAATCTCCTCATCCGCAGGGAACACTTTCCTCAAGGCCTTTTTCACTCGCTCGAGATTTTCGGCTTCCGGCTTGATGAATATATCGATATCGGCCGTCAGGCGGGAAAAGCCGTGGAGAATGACGGCAAAGCCTCCGATCAGGATATAATTAACCTTTTCTCCGGAAAAAGCTCGCATAATTTCCAGAAATCGTTCGAACAAGTCGGCCGGTTTTTGAGCCTTCTTCACATTTTTAATCTAATATAAACCGCTGATCGGAATCAAACTGCTCTGCCCAGCCAATTCTCAACCCGAAGCCCGGGGATTCCGTCGTAATTAGGGACGTTACCCGTTTGAAATCACAGGGAGAGATACCTATCCATGCCCTCCTACGGGAAGGGCGTTCTGGCTTTTTTGCCGGGGCGAATTAGGTGAATTACGTATGCCATCCCCCAAGGCCCCCAAGTTTATATCAGAAAGTTCCTGCTTTATCTCTTCCCACTGGCCACCATCCTCTCTTTACCGCACTATTTGTCATAGAGCCAGAGGACGCTGTTAGCTAAAGTTGAAAAGTGAACTGTTATAAAGTTCAAAAGTGAACTTTAGGGAACTGCTTGAGGGGGAAGATGAGGGAATGGACCATCTGTTTTTCCCCAGTGGGCTGACCCCCAAAATTCGAACCACCCTGAGTGCTAAAAATTAAGGGAGCTATAATAGACATCATCAGCCGGGTCAAAGCCCTTGAAGGAGACAC
>CAZNVB010000055.1:0-18556 GCA_964576265.1 uncultured Eubacteriales bacterium
GTTCATGGACGAGGGCCATGGAGCGGATGCGGCGCTGGGATTCGCGGAAGGCTTCGAGGACGACGGGGTCCTGGATGCGGCGGGCCTGAAGGTTGAGCAGCGACGAGATGACCTGCATGTTGTTCTTCACCCGGTGATGAAGCTCTTTCAAGAGGGCTTCCTTCTCCTCCAGGGATCTTTTGATCTGCGCTTCGGATTTTTTGCGGTGAATGGCCATGGCTACCTGCTCGGAGACGAACCTCAGGACGTCTTTCTCTTCTTCGGTGTAGCGGACTCCCTCCGAGTAAGTCTGAACGACGAGCGCCCCGATCGTCTTGTTTTCGACGACGAGCGGCACGCCGAGCCAGTCGATGGAAGGCGCGCCGATCAATTCGACCTCGCCGCGGCTTTCGAGTTCGGCGAAAACCTGGGGGGAAGCGAGGAGAGGCCGACCCGTCCGGATCACATATTCGGTCAGGCCGCGTCCCGGCTTTTTCGGCGCCGGCGGAGGGTCGAATTCATCGACGAAATAGGGGAAGCTCAGAGTCTCATCCTGATGATTGTAAAGAGCGATATAAAAGTTCCTGGCCGGCATGAGATCGGCAATGATCATATGGATCGACCGATAGAGATCCTCCAGGCTCTCGGTCGAGCTGACGGCGCCCGAGATCCGAAGAAGCGATTCCCGCAGGAGATCGATTTTCCTGCGCTCGGTGATATCGCGAATCAAGGCCAAAACGGCCGGTCGGTTGCCGTATTGGATCAAGCTGGAGTTGACCTCGACAAAGATGCCGCTTCCGTCTTTCTTCCGCAGGCGGATTTCGCATTTGGCCGGCGCTTGTTGCCCCGCGATCCGGCTGTCATAGAAGGCTTCCACGGTTGCGACTTGGTCGGGAAAAAGAAATTCCGCAAATCGGCGCCCTGTAATCTCCTCCGGAGTATACCCGCCAAGGCTGGCGAGTAGAGGGTTGGCAAACCCGATTGTCTTGTCCTGAATGATTGCGATTCCGTCGCTCGCCCGGTTGACTAAGCTGCGGTAATTCGCCTCGCTTTCCCGGAGAGCCTGTTCGGCCCTGACCCGGTCGGTAATATCAAGCGTAAAAACGACGACTCGGGAAACCGGTCGGCCGGATTCGAGAAGGGGCGAGATAAAATGGACATAATGACGATCTTCGATCCCTTCCTCGTAGCGCACCGGCTTTCTCAATCGGACGGCTTCTTCGATCCTGGATTTTCTTTGTTCGGGGGAAGGTGCGGCCAAAAGACGGGTATAGGCCTCGCCGACGATCTTCTCTTGTTCCCGTGCCAAGAAGCCGGCCAGAGCCTTATTGGCCAGAAGGATTGAGCCTTTTCGACTGAGAAGGCAAGCCGGATGAGGGAGGGAATCAAGGAAAGCGCCCAGCAAGGCGTCGCTTCTTCGGAGTCCTTTCATAATGCGAGCCGGCTTGGCTTCCGTGGAACTAAAGAGAGTTGACCTCCGAGACGAGGCTGAAGAGCGGGCGCCGACTTTCCTCACGGAACGTCCGGCCCTTTTTCTTGAAGACGCCATCGGTGAAACGGGTCCTCTCCCTGAAATTCGAAAAGACCGCTTTCTATCATGGACCGCAAGGAAGAAAAAGAAATCGCCCTAAGGTGTGATTCGGGGGGTGATTTTTTGTCCTTTCGGATCACCTTAAAAGGCGATCTTTTTCTCATGTCCGTCGACGAGCGGCGCGAGGCCGCGAGCCTTGGCCCGACGAGCCGCTCGTCGAGAGTTCCAAGGGGGAGTCCCCCGCTTAGTCGCAGGGCGGGGTTTCATCCTCCGCCTGTTTATTTCCGGAGGCACCGAAACAGCGGAGGTTCTTTTGGGGAGGATCAAAGTGGCCGGACAGGCCTATAATGTAGAATAACCTGCCCAGCCGATGTTCTGTATTTAGCGCCTTTTTGTTTTGCTCGCCTTATAGAGCAGCAGGCTCCTTTTCTCTCCGGCTCTGACGGGTTGAAGGCACGGCGCGTTTTTTATGTTCTTTTTCCAGAGGCGAAGAATGTCTCGGGCCAGCTTCATCGCCGCTTTCTTGGTGACCCGGGACGTCGGCCGGTTCCAGGCGACGAGCTGCGGTTCGATGCCGACGACAATAACGCGGCACTTCACACTCTGTTCGAGATAGCGGATGAGGTGGGTAAGGGGGATGCGGTGGGTCGAGAGGTCCTCGCGGCGGATTTTTCTCCTTTCGACGAGAAAGATTTCGCCGGGTTCGCGGCCGCCCAACGAGGCATCGATGATCAGGACATGGGTCGGCCGGAAGCGGCGGATGATGCCCATGGCGTTCTCGGGCGCTTCTCCGGCCTCCAGGACCTCGATCGGCTGAAGCGGGACTTTTTTCAAGGCGGATCGTCCCTTGCGTTTCTTTGCTCGGCCGAGTTCTTCCCGGAGAATCCTGGCGCAGAGCAAGCCGGCTCCGTCGTCGGCCCGATCCGGATTTCCGATGCCGAGGACAAAAAGGCGCTCCGCCCTTTCGAATTCTCGGCCAACCGCCTCCCGCCAACTCGCTCCCGCAGTCTCAGAGGGCCGGACCCGCGCGCTTTTCCCGGGGACTTTTTTCCTGGAACCTGGAGAAGGGGATTTCCCCATGAGGATTTCGGAGGATTAGCTCTTCGCTTCCGAGGCAGAGGAGACCGGCGGGGCCGCTTTCGGCTTGGGCGTCGCCTTGACGTACTCCCATTCCTTCTTCAACTCCCAGCGGCTCGAAGCCGAAATCTCGAAGAGATGGTCCATTTCCATCGCCTTCGGCGTTGTCGGGCAGGAATCGACGCACTGGGCGCAGTGGATGCAGCGGTCGTTGTGGATGATCATCTTGAACGTTTTTTCGGCCTCGTTGACCGTCAGGATGTCGATCGCCTCGGCCGGGCAGTCCCGGGCGCAGGCCCGGCAGACGATGCACAGCTCGGGGTGGAGGAAGGGCGTGCCGCGAAAGTCGGGCGGCGGCTCGAGCTTCTTGAACGGATAATCCACCGTAGCGGGCTTTTTGAAGAGATGGCGGATGATCTCGGGAAGAAACGCGGCGATTCTCATAGGAAAAACCCCTTGACGAGGATGGTGATGAGGAGCTGCAGCACGGCCAGAGGAGCGAGATATTTCCAGGCGAAGCTGATGACCTGGTCGATCCGAATGCGCGATGTCAGGGCCCGGATCACCGAGAGCAGGAAGATGACAAAAAGAGTCTTGAGGATGAAATTCAGGAGGCCGGGAATGAGGCCGCCGGGGAAACCCCCCAGAAAAACGGCTGCCAGAAGTCCGCTCCCGGCCACCATTTCGACGTCCGTCATCAGTCGAAATAGAGCCAATTTTTTCCCTGAATATTCCGTGAACGTGCCGCCGACGATTTCCGTCTCGGCATGGGGGATGTCGAACGGCGTCCTCTCGAGCTTGGCCTGAAGGCAGATGACGGCCACGATGAAACCGATGAGGTTGACGAGAAGAAACGCCGGCTTGGCCTGGAAAAAGGCGGCGATCTCGACCAGCCGCCAGGAGCCGGCGAGGATCGCCGGGCCGAGGACGGCGAGAAAAAGCGGCACTTCGTAGCCGAAAAGCATGGTCAGCACCCGGGCCCCACCGATGGTCGAGAAAAAGCTGGTCGAGGACCAGGCGGCCAGGAAAAAGATCAGTGTCGGAAGGGTCAGAATATATAGGAGGACGATGATGTCGCCGGAAAAAGAGTTGGGGCTCGACTGAACGGGGTCGTAGTGCCAGAGCGGGAGAAGCAGCATGGCGGTCGAAACGGCGGCGATTCCGAAAACAGGAAGAAGGGTGAAAAGGGTCTTGTCCGCTCGCTCGGGGACGATGTCTTCCTTGGACATGAGCTTGAGGAAGTCGGCGACGGGCTGGAGGATTCCCCAGCGTCCGGTGTGGGTCGGGCCCATCCGGTTCTGAAGCCGGGCATAGATTTTCCGGTCGAACCATTCGCAGAACGTCGAATAGATGAAGAGGAAAAGGGCGCCCGGGTAGACGAAAATATAGAGCAGGGGCTTCAGAACGGCCACGGGACATCCTTTTTCGGCGGGGTTTTCTTCCACCGCTCTTGCGCCAGCCGGCGCAGATAGCTCATCGTCAGGATTTTTTCCTCCCCGCTCCGCCCATTGACCAGAGCGACTGTCCGCTCGGCGCAGCAGATACAGGGGTCGATAGCGGCGAAGATCAGAGGGATATCGGCGATGTAGCCGTTTTTAAGCATGACGATCGTCGCCGGGTAATTGGCGAGTGTCGGAGCCCGCACTTTTAACCGCTCCGGTTTGTCCGTTCCGTTGGACTTGATGTAATGGATGTTTTCGCCGCGCGGCGCTTCATACCGGCTGACGACCTCGTTCGGTTTGGCCCGGCGCGGCGCCCTGACCGCCACCGGCCCGTCCGGGAGGTTTTTGAGCAGGTACTCGATGATGTTGTAGCTCTGCATCAGCTCTTTGACTCGGACGACGACGCGTCCCAGGACGTCGCAGGTCGTGGCGGTACAGACTTCGAAGGGGACTTCGGCGTACATGCCGTAAGGGTCATCCTTGCGGACGTCAAAAGGGATGTCCGACGCGCGGGCGGTCGGTCCGACGGCGCAGAGCGCCAAAGCGTCCTCTTTGGAGAGATAGCCTACGCCGGCGATCCGGGCGACGAACGACGGTTCGTTCGCCCCGATCTTGAAATAGTATTCGCTTCGCTTCCGCAGGAGGTCCAGAGAATCGAGGATTTTTTTCTTTTGCAGCTCGTCGATGTCCCGGCGGACGCCACCGAGCGTATTGATGGCGTAGTGGACACGGTTTCCGGAGATTATCTCCAGGATGTCCATGACGACTTCCCGGTCGCGCCAGGTATACATGAAGAACGTATCGAACCCGGCTTCGTGGCCGGCGACGCCCAGCCAGAGGAGGTGGCTGTGGACGCGCTCGAGTTCGGCGACGAGGTAGCGAAGGTAGACTCCGCGCCGCGGAGGCTCGACTTCCATGAGTTTTTCGACTCCCTGGGTGTAACAGGTCGAATGAGAATGAGAACAGATCCCGCAGATCCGCTCGGTGAGATAGATATTTTGAATCCAAGTTCTCTCTTCGGCCAGTTTTTCTATTCCGCGGTGGTTGTAGCCGAGCCGGATATCGGCGTCCCGGATGACCTCCCCCTCCAGAGTCATCCGCAGACTGATCGGCTCCTTGAGCGCGGGGTGCTGGGGGCCGATGGGGACGGTGAACTTCATGGCTTTCCTCCCGGGATTTTTTCCGGCGGGCGCTCGAACTTCCAGTCCTTGCGGAGGGGATAGTTTCCCGCCGGCCAGTCGTCGGGGGTGATGAGAGGCCGCGGATCGGGGATGTGATCCACGACGAGGCCGAACATGTCCTGGAGCTCTCTCTCATAAAAAATCGCCCCGGGGATGACGGGGCAGATGGATTCAACATGCGGGTTTGACTTAGGAATTTGGGTCCGGACATTGAGCTGGGCATGAGGTTTGGCGAAGTGATAAAGAATCTCGAAGGATTCGCCGAGATCGACGCCGCTGATGGTCGCGACATGAGAAAAGTCCAGGGATTCCTTGAGGGCTTTGACCGTGTCTAAAAGATGGGCCGGTTCGACCCGGAAAAAGATCCGCCGGACGGCCGGGTTCGCGATCTCGAGAATTTTTTCGCCGAGCAGCGTCTTCAATTGTTCGATAAGATCCGAGTCGCTCATTCTTGCCTCGTCAGAGTTTTCCCAGGAGCTTGACCACGCCGTCGAGGATGGCGTCCGGCCGAGCGGGGCAGCCTGGGACATAGATATCCACGGGAATGACTTGGTCGAGTCCGCCCATAATATTATAAGCACCCCGGTAGACGCAACCCGACATGGCACAGGCTCCGACGGCGATAACGAATTTCGGGTCCGGCGTCTGCTCATAGATGCGGACGATCCGGTCCTTGATCTGCCGGGTTACCGGGCCGGTGGAGATGATGACGTCGGCGTGGCGCGGGGTCGCCTTGAGGAGGACGCCGAGCCGCTCGACGTCGAAGCGGGGAGTCAGAGCGGCGACAATCTCGATATCGCAGGCGTTGCAGGCGCCCGAGTTGAGGTGGAGGATCCAGGGCGATTTTTTTCGCGACCAGCGGACGACTCTTTCCAGCATCTCAGTCCCTCGTGATGAGCGCCATGATCGAAAGAAAAATCATAAGCAGGTAAAGGATGGCCAGGAAAACGATTTTTCCGCCTGGAACAGTGGCGATGACCAGGGCGGCGACGTGCATCATGGTAAAGAAAAGGGCGATGAAAAAGAACAGCCGGTAGCCGAATTGGAGCTTCACTCCGGGAAGATCCTCGCCGCAGGCGTAGGTCTCGAGCTTTCCGCCCTGCTTTTTCAGCTTGGGCGCCATCCGGCTACCAAGGGCATAGAGAAGAAACCCCAGGCCGAGGAAGATCAGGAAGGCGACGGGCGGCGAGATCAGGAAATCGAACTTGCTCATCTCTTATCCTTTGAGTTTCGTCAGCCGGCGGATGTCCAGGCTCCCGGTCTGGCGGTAGATGTTGATGATGATGGCCAGGGCGGTGGCGACGACGCTGACTTCGACGACGATAAACGTCACCGTGATCGCCTGGGCGATAAGAAGGTGGCTCTTAGCAAAACCCGTGGCCACGAGCGCCAGGCTGACGCCCTTGCTCAGGACTTCGATGCCGATAAACAGTTTGATCAAGTTGCGCATGGCGAGAAGGCCGTAGAGGCCGATGAAAACCAGGGCGGCGGCGAAGCCGATATAGAGAAACCAGGCGCTATTCATCCTTTCTCCTTTTGCGGAACAGGGCGAGGACGGCGAACACGCCGGCGAGAATGACGCCGATCTGGCCGACGAGGTCGAACGTCCGCAGACCCCAGAGAGCCTGGCCGAACGTTCCGGACTCTGGCGCGGACTCGACCGCCGGGATTTTCCCAACCAGGCTTTTCATCACGGCAATGTCGATGATAAGAAAAAGAGCGAAAAATATGGGGAAAATCCAGAGCGCGGCGCGGGATTCGCGGACATTGCCTTCCATTTTGGTCAGGGCGATGGTGACGATGAAAAGGACGGTGATCAGCCCGGCGACGACGGAGATCTCAAACGCCCCGACATAGGGGGCTTTCATCAGGAAGAAGAGGATCCCTAGGAAGAGGCTCGCGAAGGCCAGGCTGATCGCGGCTTTGAGCAGATCGCGGAAAAGGATCGCCGCCGCCGAAAACAGAACCAGTCCGCCGAGAAGAACGATCTGTATCACCATGTCATCATATCACAAAATTTATCATTCCTAATCCGGCGAGGACCGCACGAACGCCGGAGGCCAGGGCATCGGCCGCCGGCTCGATCCAGGATTTGACGGTCAGGGAGAAAAAGATCCCCAGTGCGACACAGAGAAGCGCCAGGACGACGGTCGAGGCCGTCATCCAGAAGGGGGCCTCGCGGACGGAAGCCCATTTTTCGTTGAGCTTGCCGAAAAATGCCTGTCTCTGAATCAAGAGATAGTACCAAAGGGTGAGGACGCTGGCCAGTACGGCGACCAGCGCAAAAGCCCATTGCCCGGCCTGGACGAGCGCCAGGATGATGATCAGCTTGCTCCAGAAGCCGTTGAGCGGCGGGACGCCGGCGATGGCGAGAGAGCCGACGATCGTCGTCCCGGCCGTGACCGGCATTCTCTTCCCCAGGCCGCCCATCTCTTGGAGGTTGCGGGTTCCGGTCGACATCTGGACCGAGCCGGAATTCAAAAACAGAAGGCTCTTGGCCAGGGCGTGGTTGACGAGATGGAAGAGCCCGCCCAGGATCCCCAGGGGGGTTCCCAAACCGATGCCGAGGACGATATAGCCGACCTGGCTGATTGAAGAGTAGGCCAGCATCCGCTTGAAATCCTTCTGGCCGAGGGCGAGGAGGGCGGCGACGACCATGGAGATGACGCCGAGATACATCAGAACCGTCGAAAGAACCGGCGTTAAGCCGAAAACAGAGATAAAGACCCGCGTCAAAGCGTAGACTCCCGAGACCTTGATCAGCAGGCCGGAAAGGGCCGCCGAGATCGGAGCCGGCGCCGAAGGATGGGCGTCCGGCAGCCAGGCGTGAAACGGAACGAGGGCCGCCTTGAGGCCGAACCCGAGGATGAAAAAGGCGCTGCAGAGGCCGACGGCGAATTTCGCCTCCAGGGTCTTCAGCCCGGCGGCGACGCCGGCGAAGCTCAGGCTTCCTGTGAGCCCGAAAAGGACGGCGATGCTGAGGAGAATGAACGCCGAGGCGGCGGCCGAGAGCATCAGGTATTTGAATGACGCTTCGAGCTCGTCATGTTCGAGGCCGTAGGCGACGAGGGCGTAGGAGGCGACGGCCGCGACTTCGAGGAAAAGGTAGATCTGGAAAAGGTCGGTCACCAGGACGAGTCCGTTCATGCCGGCGACCATGATCAGGAAGAGGGCGTAGAACGTCGCCTTCGACCCGTAATGGTCCATATAGTCGATCGAAAACAGCGAAATCAGGAGGCTCACCAGAGAGATCGTGGCCAGCATCAACAGGCTGAAGGCATCCATGGTCAAGCTGGCGTTCAAGGGCTCGCCGAACCAGGACAGGTCGAAGACGGCCGGTCCCTGGGCGATCAGGCCGCGGCCCTGGGACACGGCCATCGCAAGGAGGACGACAAAGACGAGGTTGGTCAGGATGTCGGGCAGGACTTTTTTCGAGATTTTGCCTACGAGAGGCAGAAGCCCGGCGACGACCAGAGGGAGCGCAATAAACCAAAAGGCCAATGTTCCTCCTCTATCTCAAAAGCCAGCTGATGATTCCGGCGACGGCCAACAGGCCGCCGATCGACCAGGCGAGATAGTTCGCGTAATGACCATTATGGGCGGCCTGGAGGAGGCCGGTGAGGCCCCTTCCTACCGCGGTGACTCCGTGCTCATAGGCGGCGTCGATCGGCCGGTCGACGAGCCTGAACAGGACGCCGGAAAGCCAGCGCAGGAAGATGATCCCTTGTTCGTAGATATCGAAAATCCTGGCTTCAGCCAGGTCGTAGATTTGCTTGAGGACGGGAAATTGGTGGACCGGCTCGGAGGCGAGGTGCGCTTTCCGGCCGGCTTTTTTCCAACCGTAGAGATGAAGCAGGAGGGCGATGATCAGACAGGCCACGGAGATCATGGCGATGGGGTTGATGATGGACAGGGCATGGGCCGAGAAATCGAGATGCGCGCCCTCCTCGACGTGCCCTTCCAAGATCGGCTCGATGAATCCCTTGAGGGGAAGCCGGTTATAGACGCCGAAGAGAATGCACAGAGCGGCGAGGGTGAGAATCGGGATGAACACCGGACTCTCGCTCTCCTTGACTTTGGGCACTTCCTCGGTCCGCGGGCCGAGGAAGACGGAGTGACCGGCCTTGAGGAAGGAGGCGAAGGTCAGGATTGCTCCGACCCAGGCGGCGATAGCGAAGACGATGTAGCCGGTCTCGACGGCGCCGTGGAAAACCATCTCCTTGGAGACAAAACCGTTGAGGGGCCAGACTCCGGAGATGGCCAGGGCGCAGACGGCGAACCCGAAGGCGGTGAGCGGCATATCCTGGCGCAGCCCGCCCAGCTTCTTCAGCTCGGTCGTGCCGCAGCGGTGCTCCACCGAGCCCGAGCTCAGGAACAGGCCGCACTTGTACATGGCGTGGTTGATCATGTGGAAAATGCCGCCGGCGATTCCGATGGGGACGGCCGTGCCGATGCCCAGGACCATATAGCCGACCTGGCTTACGGCGTGATAAGAGAGCAGGCGCTTGAAGTCTTTCTGGATGAGGGCCATGAAAACCGCCAGGACGATCGTCGCCGCGCCGATGGTCATCAGGACGATGGCCAGAGCGCTGTTTTTTTCGAGGGGGAAGAAATCCAGGGTGATGCGGGCGAGGAAATAGATGCCGAGGAGTTTTTCCAGAGCTGCCGGGATAAAAGCCATGACGGAGACCGGGGCGTCGACGGCAGCGTCGGGGATCCAGGTGTGGAAGGGCATGGCGCCGGCCTTGCCGATGGCCCCGATCATCATCAGGATAAAGCTCACGGCGGCGAGACCTTCCGGCTTGACCGAAATTTCCGACAAAGTCAGCGTTCCGGTGATCTTCCACAGGACGGCGACTCCGAGGATCATGGCGAAATCGCAGAACCCGCCGAGGATGAAGCTCTTAACCGCTGTCCGGTTCGAGTTCTTTTTACCGCCGATCGTGATCAGGCCGTAAAGAGTTAAAAGCAGGCCTTCCCAGAAAAAGAGGAGCGGCACGAAGTTATTCGCCAAGACGGCGCCGTTGGCGAAGGAGGCGGTCAGAAAAACATAAGCGTAGTATTCCCTCTGGCGCGGGCTGTTTTTCATCTTGATGGAGGAATAGAGGGCGATCAGGAACAAGAAGCCCGCCAGTCCGAGCAGGATGAAGGCGCTGAAGTGATAGAGCCGGAGGTCGAAGTCGACCCCTCGGCCGAGCCAGGCGACTTTCCAGGTCAGATCTTTGACGGCGAAAAAGATGTATCCCAGGTAGAGGATGACCGCCGAGGCGAGGACCGAGAGGACCTCGCGGGCGTACTTGACTCGGTTCGGGATGAGGACGACGATGAGGGCAACGGCTGCCGGAAGAAGGATCGGAACCAATAACATCTCGGGCGTCATTTGAGCCACCAGCTGATGCCGGCTGTGGCGACTTCAGCCAGCTTCATAGGATAAGCGACGAAAATTCCGGCCAGGAGGGAGAGCGCGGCTAGGAGGACGACGACGAAGACCATCGAGGGAGTGCCCTCGCGGGCTGAGTCCTTGGCTTCCCCCAGGAACACCTGGCTGAAGACTTTGAGGAGATAAAACATCGTCAGCACAGCAGTGAAGAGAGCCACGGCCGCCGGCCAGATCGCCCCGGCCTTGACTGTTCCGACGATGACCAGAAACTTGGAGAAGAACCCGCCGAAAGGCGGGATCCCGATGACCGAAAAAGTGCAGACGAGAAAAGCGACGGCGGTGAGGGGCATGGTCTTAATCAGCCCGCCCATCTGCCGGACATCCCGATTGTGAGTTGCGTGGATGACGATCCCGGCGCAGAGGAAGAGGCCGGCCTTGGCCAGCCCGTGCATCAGGATGAAAAGGAGCGAGCCTGAAATACCGTCGGAATTGGCCACGCTGAACCCGAGAAAGATATAGCCGATCTGGCTGACCGTCGAGTAGGCAAGAATCCTTTTGAAATCGTTCTCCACCGTGGCGGCGCCGGCCGCAATCAGGCTGGACGCGACGGCGAGCCATGGGATGGCCTCTTTCCAGCCCGAAGGAATGTCAAACGTGTAGAGGAAAATGCGAGCATAGGCATAAACGCCGATCTTGACTAGGACCGCTGCGTGGAGCAGCGCGGTCACGGTCGTCGGCGCGACGCCGGCGTCGGGAAGCCAGGTATGGAGCGGAGCTGTCGCCGATTTGGAGAACATGCCGAAGAGGATGAGCAGGACCGCCGTCCCGGGAATCATCGTTCCCCGCAGATCGACGAGCTCAAACGATCCGTTGCGGTTGAAAATTTGGATGAAGCCCAAAAGCATGACGACGGCGCCGAAGAAAGTGACCAAAAACGCTTTGTCGGCCTTGACGACATAATCCCGGACCCGATAGAAGCCGATCAGGCGCCAGCAGCAGATGGCGATAATTTCCCAGAACAGGTACATGAAAATGAGGTTCGAGGAATAGACGAGCCCCATCATCGAGCCGATGAAGAGGACGACGAGGAGATAGTATTCGTTCTGGTTTTCTTCATGGGCGATGTAACCGAGGGAATAGAGGATGATCAGGAAGCCGACGAACGAGGAGACGATCGACATAAAGATGGCCAGGGGATCGACGACCAGCGTAAAATCCAGGCCGAGAATGAACGGATGGCGAAAGATTTCTTCGCCACCCCGGAGAGCGAAGGGGATAAGGAGAAGGGGGAGGACGGCCGTCGCGCCGCCCAGGAGGAGAGACCAGGCCGAGCGGGCGGACTTGGAGATGCGGCCGGCAATGGGGATGGTCAGAGAGCCGATGACAGGGATGAAAATCGTTAGAAGGACAACGAGTTCGGTACTCATTCTTTGAATCGAGATTTTTTTTGAAAATTGAGTATATAGAGGGGAGTTCCAATTGTCAATAATGGGATAAAAAAAATTTCGCCGGCCCGCCGAAGCTATTTTTTTTTGCCTTTTCCAGCCCGCAATACTCCCAGTTCCGGACAATAATGGAATGCGATAAGCGGCCTTATTCTGTCCCTTTCACCCCGGCCAGTCGCTTTTTCGCGTCCTCGACCTCGGGCGTGCCGGGGTCGGCGTCTTTCCACAGGTCGAGGAATTTTTCTAATTGGGCCTTCGCTTTCTTCAATGATTCGCCGCCGAGTGCCCCAAGGCCATGGCGAAGTTGGGGTCGAGCTCGACCGCCTTTTCATAGCATTGCCGAGATTGAGGACCATGAAGCTTTGCGGCTTCTTCTTGGCCCTTCAGATAATAATAAAGTGGGTGTCCTCGGCCTTCCCCAGGTCATACATGCGACAGACGTTCCGGTGGCCGATCTTCCGGGCCAGGCGGAGCTCATTGCTGAATCGTTCGATGGTCTCTTTGTCAGAGGTGATTTCCGGCTTGGCCTCCTCAGGTTTTATCGCCGCCAGCGGCGTTCCGCACTCGCCGCAGAATTTCAGGGTGTCGGGATTCTCAGAATGGCATTTCGGGATTAGTTTCTTTTCCGAAATGCCCCCAAGAATTTGTTCTTAGATATTAACCCCCCTTATCCCCCTTGACCAATCAAGGGGGATTTAGAACACGTGGGCATTTCGGGAACAGGTCCATGGGCGGTGCAGGGTTCGAACCTGCGACCCCCGGCTTGTAAGACCGATGCTCTACCGCTGAGCTAACCGCCCGAGTTCTTGCCTCCGGCGTACTCAAAGTAAAGGAAAGGCAATTTTCTGTCAAGGCGAATGCCTCGGACGATAAGGTTGATAATGCAAGATGCGAAAGAGAGCGCCAAGAGCTCCTTTTAAACCGAGCCTCTGATTTGACAGAAATTGAACGCTGTGTTAAATTTAGACGCTGATTTTCGATCTCAAAGGACAAGCGATGTTTGCTATCATCAAGACAGGCGGAAAACAATATCGGGTCCAGGAAGGAGACATTCTGGACGTGGAAAAGCTCCCGGCCGAGCCGCATCAAAAGTTTCACTTCAGCCAGGTTCTCCTGATCGGCTCGGATGAGGAGACTCTGATCGGCACTCCGCTTGTGGAGAAAGCCCTGGTCAGGGCTGAGGTGATCGAAAATTTCAAGGACGAAAAAATCATCGTCTTCAAAAAAAAGAGACGCAAGCAATACAGGCGGACGCGGGGGCATCGCCAGGAGCTGACACGGGTGAAGATCGAGAGAATCATTCCCGATTCCACCGCGGTTCCGGCTGAGGAGGTCGTCGGCTCGGAAGCTGCCCCCCAAGACACGCTGCCGTCCGGGGAAGTCAAGGAACCCCTGGAAAAGGCGGGCCCGGCGAGGGAAGAGAAAAAGCCGGCCAAGTCGGAGACGAAAGCCGGAGCAAAGAAAGAGGTCGCGGCTGCAGAAAGCAAACGGAAGCCGGCGGAAGAAACGAAAAAAAAGGAAAAAGCCAAGGCGGCGTCCAAACGGTCCGCGAAATAAAGGAGAACGAGGATGGCCCACAAGAAATCCGGCGGCAGCGCCCGCAACGGCAGAGACAGCTGCGGCAAGAGGCTCGGCGTTAAGCGGTTCAGCGGTCAGGTGGTGCATGCGGGATCCATCCTCGTCCGGCAGAGAGGAACGCCTTTCAAGCCGGGGACGAATGTCAGCCGGGCCAAAGACGACACGCTTTTTGCCCGGATCGACGGAATCGTCAAATTCGAAGACAAAGGGAGACGGGGCAAATTCGTCTCTGTTCTTCCGGCATGAAGGCGGCCTTCGGAACCGAATTTTGCTCTTTCGTTCGCCGACCCGCCGTGCTTCCTGTCCAGGAATGAAGATTCGATCCAATCTTATCACCGCCTTCCCTCCTTTCGCTTCGCTTGAGGCGACCGGTCAGGGGTGATGTTCGTCGATCAGGTTCGGGTGAAGCTTCTTGCCGGTCGAGGAGGCAACGGCTGTGTCAGCTTCCGCCGGGAATGGGGCGTTCCGAAGGGCGGTCCGGACGGTGGCCGGGGAGGCGATGGAGGGAGTGTCTTCCTTCGGGCCGAGGCCGGACTGACGACTCTCTCCTTCTTTCGCTTCCATCCGATCAATAGGGCCGGGAACGGCGGACACGGCGAGGGAAATAACCGCTCGGGGAAGAAGGGCCGTGATCTTATGTTGAGTGTTCCTATCGGAACAGTCGTGAAAAGAGCTGCGACGGGCGAAGTTCTGTTCGATTTTCTCAAAGCCGGCCAGAAATTCCTGGCGGCCAAAGGAGGCAAAGGCGGACGGGGGAACGCTTCCTTCGCCACCCCGACCCATCGTACTCCCCGCGAATGGCAGCCCGGATATCCGGGCGAGGAAGCCGATCTCGTTCTCGAGCTCAAGCTTATCGCCGATGTCGGCCTGGTCGGGTTTCCCAACGTCGGGAAATCCACCCTGATCTCAAAGATATCCGCTGCCCGGCCGACGATCGCCGATTACCCGTTCACCACCCTGGCGCCTCATCTCGGCGTCGTCGATGTCGGGACGGACCGGAGCTTCGTCGTGGCCGACATCCCCGGGCTGATCGAGGGAGCCCACGAGGGCCACGGCCTGGGCACGCAGTTCCTGAAGCACATCGAGCGGACGAGAGTCCTGGTTCATTTGATTGACGTCTCTCCTTTTTCCGGCCGCGATCCCGTCCGCGATTTCAAAATCGTCATGGCGGAGCTCGAGTCGTACAACCCCGAGCTTGCGGCCCGGCCCCAGGTCCTCGTGGCCAACAAGATCGACCTGCTCGGAGATGACCGGAGCCGGCTGGAAGCGGTGCGGCGGCTGGCCCGCCGCCGGAAGCTGCCGTTTTTCTCCATCTCGGCGCTCAAAGAGAAAGGGTTGAACGAGCTCGTCGCGGCTGTGGCTCAAATTCTGAGCGAACTCGAGGAGAAAAAAACGTAGCCGATGGTCGGAGATCGCATCGGACTTCTGGGCGGGACGTTCAATCCGATTCACTGCGGCCACCTCAGGGTGGCGACGGAGGTCCTCGAAAAAACCCGCTTGAGCCGGATTTTATTCATTCCCTCGCATATCCCGCCTCACAAAAAGTTGAAAGATGTCGCTTCGCCCGAAGATCGGTTCGCCATGGTCCGACTGGCCCTTGCCGGATGCCGGCGCTTCATCGCCTCGGCCGTCGAGATCGAGGGAAAGGGAAAATCGTATTCCATCATCACCCTGGAAAAGATCCGGGCGGCTTATCCGGGCGCCGAAGTTTTCTTCATCGTCGGCGTCGACGCGTTTCTCGAGATCGAGACCTGGCGGTCCTATAGGAGACTCCTCAGCCACAGCCATTTTATCGTCGTCAGCCGGCCCGGGCACCGGCTGGAGGAAGCAAAATCCGTGCTTGCGGGCCGGTTCTTGCCGGCGATTTATCCCTTACGAGGAAGAACTCCGATCAAAGACGATTGGCTTGAGAGATACCGGATCTTTCTCCTTCCGATCCATGCCCTGAAGATCTCATCGACGGACATCCGGCAGCGGGTGAAAAGCGGCCGGTCCATCCGTCGGCTCGTCCCGCAGGCCGTGGAAGCCTATATCAATAAACAAAAACTTTATCAGGAGTAAAATGGTCGAAGCCAAAACACGGAAGCTCACCAAAAGGAACATCCCTCCCGAAGTCAAGCTCTCGGTTAGAGCCAGCCTGGCCAAAAAAGCGGAGGACGTTCTCGTCCTCGACCTTCGGGAAGTGACGTCGTTCACGGACTTTTTCGTCATTCTCACGGGAAATTCCTCCCGCCAGAACGTCGCCATCTATGAGAATATCGAACAGGAGCTGAAGAAGGAGAGCCTGCGGCCGATCGGAGTGGAGGGAAAAGAGCTGGCCGAGTGGATCTTGATGGATTATGGGAGCTTCATCGTCCATGTTTTTTCGAAACGGGCAAGGGAGTACTATTCTCTGGAAAAACTTTGGGGGGACGCCCCGCGGGTCTCCTTTTCAGACCGGCCTGCGAAGTCGTCCTGAGCTTCCTTCGAGGGCAAATTTGTATTGACATTTGGCCGATAAATCATTATTTTTTATGGACTCTTTCGACCTTGACGGGGAGAGTAGCGGAACGTGACGCGATTAAAAATCGTCTGGCCTGGAAGGACGAAGAACCGGAGCGTCCGTGAGCTGGAGGAGTTTTATTTGACCAGAATCCGCCAGCTCGAGCCCTGCGATCTTGTGGAGGTAAAGGAAGGGAAGGGACCGGCAGAGCGAGAACGAGAGAAAATCATGGAAATTGAAGCGAGGAACATCGAGCGGCGGATCGACGGCGAATACGTCGTCTGCCTCTCGGACAAAGGCCGGGAGATGAATTCGGCGGATTTCGCCCTTTTTCTGGAGAAGCGGCTGTCCGATTCCCGCGCTGTCGCCTTCATCCTCGGCGGGTTTGCCGGGCTAGGAGAGCGAATCTTGAAGAGGGCCGACCTTCTTTTTTCCCTATCTCGAATGACGCTCTCCCATGAACTCGCGCGGGTCGTTTTATTGGAGCAGATCTACCGGGCGATTTCAACTCAAAAAGGGAGGCCATATGCCAAGTAAAGGTGTCGGGCTGACGGCGAAAGAAAAAAAGGCGTGTCGGGAAAAACTGCTGGAAGAAAAAAAGAAAATTCTCAGAAAACTGAGCCAGTTTTATAGCGAAAGCCTGGAAATTGAAACCGATATCGCCCAGGATGTGGCCGATAAAGCCGAAAGCTCTTATACCAAGGAATTTCTTCTCAGTCTCTCCAATGCCGAGCGGAATCAGCTCGGACAGATCGATCGGGCGTTGCGCCGTCTGCAGACGAAAGAATTCGGCCTCTGCCAGATGTGCGGCAACCCGATCGGGAAAAAGCGCCTGGCCGCTCTTCCCTGGACACCCTTCTGCATCGATTGTCAACAGAAGAGAGAAGAAACGGGCGCCTGAAAAGGCCCCTGCGGCGCCTCGAAATCTGGAGCAAAATTCCTGAGGTCCTTTGTTTCCCCGCTTTTTGCGAGCTGTGCGGCTCCTTTCTCGATTTTCCGGGCGATAACATCATTTGCCGGAAGTGCTGGGAAAAGTTGCGGCCTGCGGGAGATTCGTTTTGCCCGGTTTGCGGACGCTTTTTTGAGAGCGAGGGGAAATCGCATCTCTGTTTGGACTGCCAGGAACGGCGGCCGCCGTTCACCAGGCATCGTTCCTGCGCACGTTATGGCGGCATCCTGAAAGATCTGATACTCCTTTTCAAATACCGCGGCTTCGAGGGCCTCGGCCTCGGCCTGGCCGATTTTCTCTGCCGCTCGCTGGCCGGAGAGGAGGATCTTTGGGAGGGAGTGGAAGCGGTCATCCCTGTTCCCCTTCATCCAAAGAGACTGAAAGAACGAGGCTTTAACCAGGCGGAGATCCTGGCCAGGCAGGTTGCCAGGCGAAAAGGCCTTCCATTGCTGAAGCGGCGACTGATAAGAACCCGGTATTCCCCTCCCCAGACGACTCTGGAGGGAAAAGAAAGAGAAATGAATATCCGCGGCGCCTTCAAGGTCCGGCGAAGGGGAGATGTCAGAGGAAAAACGGTTTTACTGATAGACGATGTCTATACCACAGGATCGACGATCCGGGAGTGCAGCCTGGCCCTGATCGAAGGAGAAGCGGAAGAAGTCCGGGCGGTCACTCTTGCCCGGGCCTGAAGAGGGGGAAAAAAAGCGCCGGGGTCTTTCGACCTCCGGCGCCAGAGAGCAAAACCGACGTTGGTCTTACTTTTTCGTTTTCTCTTCGGATCCGGCTTTGAGGATTCGGACTTTCCGGGGTTTGAGTTCGGGCTTCTTGGGCAGGGTGATCTTCAGGACGCCGTTCTCATGATCGGCCCGGATGTTTTCCTGGTCGATGTAGTTGGGGAGAGAGAACGAGCGGTAGAAGCTGCCGTAGGCCCTTTCGATGCGGTGATAATTTTCCTCTTTCGTCTCCTTCTCCATCTTCCTCTCGCCCCGGATGCTCAGAGTATTGTCCTCGATCTTGATCTCGATGTCCTTGTCCTCGATACCCGGGACTTCGGCCGTCAGGACAAGCTGATTTTCATCTTCGTAGATATCCACCGCCGGAGACCAGGCGCTCGAGATCAAGTCCCTTTCCTCGCTCCGAGCCGTGGAGACCGCATCCTCAAAAAGCCGGTTCATCCGATCCCTAAGGGTCATCAGGTCCCTGAAAGGATCCCATCTGATGATAGCCATTTTTACCTCCTGAAGTAAATTTAGTTTTTTCACTAATAATATAATAATTTAGTATAGTTTTGTCAAGTATATTTAAAATTTTTTATTCATATTTTTATTTATTTGTTTTCCATTGGGCGAGTTTAAAATTTGATGAAAATTGCTAATTGATCCTTATTACTCACATGGTGGCTCTGTTTTAGACAGGCAACGCTTTTTCAGAATAGCCTGGCGCCGATTCTCCAAAATATTCCCTCTTTGCAGTAATCATCGGCGGACAAGTCACCGCAGGAGAGTCTTAAGG
>CAZNVB010000056.1:0-7001 GCA_964576265.1 uncultured Eubacteriales bacterium
CAACAACCTTCCCTGGCTGAAAGAGGAGAAAGGGCTGCGGTTGTGCGACCGGTCGTTAGCCACGGCGATTCTGTTCGACTACTGCCCGGGCGGAAAAACGGAAGCCGCCCTCCAGGCGCTGGCCGATTGTCCGCCGGAGATGGGCTTTTCCTATCCGGCCAACGCCGGCTGGAGGCTCTGGGCGCTGGCCAAGGGGGGGCGAGCCGAGGTCATCGTCAAAGACCTGCGCGAGCGTTGGGCGAAGATGGATTCGGTCAGGCTGAACAACACGATCCAGGAAGACTGGCAGGCGAAGCCTGATTCCGGAGCCCAGTGGAGTCATTGCGCCGTGGTTCCTCTCTACATCGCCTACATGGGGCTGGCCGGCATCCGACCGCTCGAACCCGGGTTCAGGCGCGTAGAGATCCGGCCGCAGCCGGGCGGCCTGGAAAGGCTGGAGCTCACCGCTCAAACCGTACGCGGCCCGATCCGGTTCAAATCACAGGGGTACCCCGGCAACCGGGAGCTGACCGTTGAACTTCCGCCCGACTGTGAGGGAGAACTTGTCCTTGCGGAAAGTGAATCCGTCGACCTCGCCCCTCTGCCCAAGCAGGTCCCCGGGAAACCGAAGCGCTATCTCCTGCCGGGCGGCCGAACCGTGACCGCAAATCTGACATACACCTAAGCTGGATTTCTTATTAAATGGCCTTTAATTTTCGTGCCGAGAGGCTTTCGTCGCGTCATGGGAAATTCTTCACCATGCGAAGAGGAAAGATCTCCTCTCCTCTTCGATATCAACCTGGAATCGTCCGTTGTAAGTATTTTCCAGGTTCCAGCGGCCGATCTGATCCTGCTTGGACAGGATGATCTCTGCGACAGCCTGCATCCTTGGATCCCGATAGCCGAGTTTTGTCAATAACTCGAAGACCAGGGCGTCCCCATCCCACATCGTAGGAAAACCAAACTTAACCTATTTGAGCTTGGCGACCTTAGACCTGGCGAGGATTTGGGGAACAATCCCTTGCTTCATGATCACTATCTTGGCCGCAACGACGCGCTTGTCGCGGGACGGAAGGCCAAGGAGAGCGACGAGAGCAAAATAGCGGACCGAGGGATCATCCTCTCCGAAAAGCCAGGGAAGCGGGTCCGCCTTTAGAGCGGAGATCCCATCGGTCAGCCGCGGATCCGGGTAATCTCAAAGACCACTGGGTTGGCGGCGTCGGGGCAGGCGTGAGTTTTCTTGTCAGGATTCTCAGTCAGCCAGGGAAAGCGCGCCTCGTACAGCATGGCGAAGGCTGCCGGGAGCATGCTGTAAAGAGCGTGGATGCAGATTTTGCCGTCAACACCCTGATCCGTGATCTTGACGATGTCGCCGGGCTGATGTCCCATGCCGCAAGTTCCTTTGACGCTTCGGACTTTCACCTCGATGTATTTGACTGGTTTTTCCATTTTTTCCTCCCCGGACGACGGCAAGCGAATGGACCCCGGGCCTGAATGATGTGCCCAATGGTCCGCCTTTTCAAAAGCCCTGGCTTTCGCGGCCAGATAGGGGCAGGTGATTGTTCCTATCACCGCGGCGGGAACGGCCTTAATGAACTCCCGGCGCTTGACCGTCGATTTCCGACTCATGTTTCGCGATGCCTTCTCCCCTCGGAATCTATCCGAGCAGACCCTGCCTTGTCAAGAAGAATGAGGCGCTTCACCGGCCGGCGAAAATCGTCCTCTCGGGACCAGCGCTTTCCGTCGGGGCGCCGGAGGATGAATCCCCTCTCGCCTCCAAGTTGAAAGCCTCTCGGGGAATGAATACAATGACTGCGATGACCCTGAAGCGGAGGTTTCTCCACCTCAAGCGCAGGCGCGGTTATCCGAATCGCCATCGATCTTTTTAAGCGTTAATGGATCGGAAAGGAGAAGGACGATGCCCGTCTGGAAATACGCCGATCTCGAAGAAATCCAAGTCAACCTGGAGGGCGCCCGGGAAGTCCGCAAGAAGATTCCGAATGTTCAGAATCCCTACGACGAAGATTTCGAGCTCATTTGCCTGGTGCCGAACCGCAGAGAATTCTAAACCCGACACGATGGAACGAGACGTCCTTTAAAGGTCCGTGCGCTACCTAAGGCTCGGGGATTACGCCGTCATCCTAGCCTATTTTTCCATCCTCATCGCCATCGGAACCTATTTTCGCAAAAGAGCGGCCGAGAGCATGGAGCAGTATTTTCTGGCCGGCCGCAAAATGCCCTGGTGGGCTCTCGGCCTTTCCCAAATGACATTCTGGTTCGACATGACCGGAACGATGATCATCACCTCTTTTCTTTTCCTTCTCGGCCCGCGCGGAATCTACGTCGAGTTCCGGGGAGGAGCCGGACTCGTTCTCATCTTCTTCATGCTCTGGACGGGGAAATGGCACCGCCGCTCGGGCGTCATTACCGGCGCCGAATGGATGATCTTCCGCTTCGGCCGGGACTTCTGGGCTCACTTCGCCCGGCTGATGTCGGTTGTCTCGTCCGTCGTCATCAACCTGGCGCTTCTCGCCTACTCCTTCAAAGGCGCCGGTCTCTTCCTCTCCATGTTTCTGCCGTTCTCGCCGCTCTTCTGCTCGCTGATCATGATGATCGTCACCGGCCTTTATACCATCGAGGCCGGGTTTTACGGTGTTGTCTTCACCGATATCTTCCAGTCCGTTTGCATCTGGATCGGTGTCGGGTTCATCGTCGCCCTGGCAGTGACGAGGATCGCCGGCGTGGCCGACCTCGGGGCACTGGCGACCTCCGTCACGGGCAATCCCGACTGGCTGAGCACGCTTCCGCAATGGAAAACGCAGCTGCCCGCCGGCTACGAACAGTACAGTTTCCTCTTCATGATGATGCTGTTCTATCTGGGAAAGACAATCGTTCAAGGCCTGGGGACGGGGGCCGACCCCAGGTTTTTCGGCGCCCGGAGCGACCGGGATTGCGGATTGCTGAGTTTTACCGCCGGCTGGACGTTTATGCTTCGCTGGCCGCTGATGATGAGTTTTGTGGTCCTGGGATTGCTGCTCATCAGGAGTCTTTTCCCGGATCAGACGGTCCTGGCGCAGGCGGCGGATTTGATCAAAGCCCATGCCGGGGCCGTGCCTCAAAACGAGTGGCCGGAGCTCATCTCCAGGATCATGAATCATCCCCAAACCTTTCCACAGGAACTCGTCGGCGGGCTCGCCCACCTCCTCGGCCAGGACTGGACGTCCAAGCTCAGCCTCCTGAGCTACCATGGCACGGTCGATCCGGAGCGCATCCTGCCGGCCGTGCTTCTGATGAGCATTCCGGTCGGGCTCCGGGGGCTGCTTCTCGTCGCTTTTCTGGCGGCCGCCATGTCCACCTTCAACGCCATCGTCAACTCGAGCACTGGCTTTTTAACGCGTGACCTTTACCAGGGATACATCCGGCCGAAGGCCAAGAACAAAGAGCTCATCCATATGAGCTATGTCTTCGGCGCGCTGGTGATGCTCATCGGTTTCGCCACGGCTTATTCAACCAAGAACATCAATGATATCTGGGGCTGGCTGACGATGGGGCTGGTCGGGGGGACGATGATCCCCACGGTGCTTCGGCTCTACTGGTGGCGGTTCAACGGAAGCGGCTTTGCCCTGGGAACGTTGCTCGGACTGGCGGCGGCCCTGCTTCAAAGAATCCTCATCCCCGGGATGCCCGAGTGGCAGCAGATTCTCTACATGGTCGGGATGGGAACGCTCGGAAGCGTCATCGCCACCTTCATCCGGCCGCCAACCGAGCGGTCCGTCCTGGAGCGCTTCTATCGGACGACAAAACCGTTCGGCTGGTGGGCACCGCTGCGCAAAATCCTCCCGCCGCAGGAGGCTGCGGCCGCGGCGGCCGAGCACAAATATGACTTGATTTCGCTCCCCTTCGCCTTCTTCTGGCAGCTGACCATGTTGATGCTGCCGGTGCTGCTCATCGTCCGGCAGTACCGCTCCGCCGCGGTCGCAGCAGCGATCTTTGGCGTCGCCCTCACCGGCCTTTATTTCTTTTGGTACAAGAAACTCCCCCCGCCCGAAAAGCCGAAAAGGTAAACTTCATCTGCCTATTTTTGCCCGTTCAACCGATCATCAAGAAAACGAACGATTTCCGAGAATGACGCCCCCGCCTTGCGTCGTTGAAAAGAACCGGGGAAAGAAAGGGAGTCTGTCCAAAGGAATGAGTTGCCCTTGAATCTTTCGCCAAGTAAAATAGGACGCAGAAACGAGGCCTCCGATGAAAGATGATATTTACATCCGCCTGGCCCGGCATCTCGACGACCTGCCCGGAGGATTTCCCCGGACGGAGAGCGGGGTCGAACTTCGCATTTTACGGCGGCTTTTTTCACCCGACGAGGCCGAACTCGCACTCAAGCTTTCCCTGATTCCCCAGGAGGCCAAAGTTATAGCCCGAAAAGCGGGGCTCTCTCAAGAAGAGGCATCCCTCCAGCTGGAAAAGTTGTCCAAAAAGGGTCTGATTTACCGGATCGAATCCCGCTCCGGCGATCCCAAATATGTCGCCATCCAATTCGCCATCGGCATCTGGGAGTTCCATGTCAACAACCTCAGCCCGGAGCTCGTCCGCGACATGGAAGAATACATTCCCACGCTGCTCAACCTCGAGACCTGGAAAAGAGCGCCTCAGCTGCGGACGGTTCCCGTCGGCCGGAGCATCCCCGCCGCCATCGAAGTCATGCCCCATGAGAACGCTGAAGCCATGGTCCGCAAGCAGACGAAGTGGCTGGTGGCGCCCTGCATCTGCCGGCGGGAACGCAAAATGGTCGGCGAGGGATGCAGCCGGATGGAAGAGGCCTGCCTTGTCTTCGGCCGGGGGGCCGACTTTTACGAAAAAAACGGGATCGGGAGGAAGATCAGCCTGCAGGAAGCGCTGGCCATCCTGCGGAGGGCCGACGAAGAAGGGCTCATTCTCCAGCCCAGCAATTCCCAACAAATCGCCAACATCTGCTGTTGCTGTGGCTGCTGTTGCGGAGTCCTGAGGACCATCAAGCGCCATCCCAAACCGGCGAGCATCGTTTCCACGTCCTTTTCGGCTTCGTCCAGCCCGGAGCGCTGTTCAGGCTGCGAGACTTGCCTCTCCCGCTGCCAAATGGGCGCCATCCGGATCGAAAAGGGCAAAAGCACCGTCGATCGCGACCGGTGCATCGGGTGCGGACTTTGCGTTTCGACCTGCCCCACAGGGAGCCTCCGGCTGATCAGGAAACCGGCCGAAAAGCTTCCGGATGTACCCAAAAATCAGTTCGAAGCCTATAAGAAGCTCGCCCGCGTTCGGGGCAAGCTCGGTGTGGCAAGGCAAGCACAAATCATCCTTGAAGCCGCCTATGACCGCCTGCGAGTGCGAAAGTAGTCTGGGGAAAAATTAAATGCTCAAGGTGGAGAATTCAACGGACCGGAAATCTCTTCACGGCGAATTGGAGCCGACGGGCGGATTTCGTTCCCGGATTCGACCGGGCCGTGAGCGAATCGCGCCCAATGCTGCCTGAAAAGACCGAAAGATGGTTCCCTATGAACTCGAAAACCTGATCTCCCGCCTTAAGACCCAACTCAGGGGTCCGAAGCCGGGGCTTGAGGCCCAGCTGAGGATGGTGCCCGATCCGAGGCCGGGAAACAGGACTTATCAGGAAGTCGGGGATAACTGCCTGAAGGCCGGGGTGCTCGTTCTCCTTTATGTCCGGGAAGGCCGGTTCTTTCTCGCCTTGACCCGCCGCACTTCGAAAGTGGCTCATCATCAGGCTCAGATCTCCTTTCCCGGTGGCCGGATGAATCAAAACGAAACCCCTGTCGAAGCGGCGCTCCGCGAAGCCGGGGAGGAAATTGGAATCATTCCGAAATCCCTGCGCCTTCTCGGCGAGCTGACGCCGCTCTATATCCCTCCGAGCAATTACTGCATCTATCCTGTCGTCGCTTTCGCCGAGGATCTCCCCCACTTCAAGCCTTTCCCGGAGGAAGTGGAGGAAATCATCGAGATGCCGCTCGATCATCTCCTCGACCGGAAAAACCTGCGCCGGGAGACCCGGCTAATTCGAGGCGAGGAGGTCTCCGTTCCTTTTTATCAATTCCAAGAGCACAAGATCTGGGGCGCTACCGCCATGGTTTTGGCCGAACTCCTGGAATTGCTCCGGATCCCGCTCTCAGGCCGGAGCGATAAGGGATAAAACATCCGACCGCTTGAGAACGATCTCAGGAATTCAGGCTCGAAGATTCGGTCGGGCGGCAACCTGAGCTGCTCAAAACTTCAGACTGGACAATTCAGGCGAAATTTCCGGCGGCTGTGGCCTCTTAATCAATATTCGCCGTCGGGCTGATAAGAAGAGATAAATCCCTGATTTCCTGTTACTCCGTCATAAATATAGAGCCCGGTCTGAGGCGAACTTCCGGCGAAAACAAAAAGCATGGTCGAGTCGAATCCGCGGCCGTAATAATCCCCTTTGACCATAAACTTGATGAAATACGAGGCATTGACGAAAGCTGTCAGAGTGCTGCCGGCCGAATAGTCGAATAAGCCGGCTCCTCCAGATGCCCAGGGGATCGCCACCTCTTCATCGCCACTGTCGTTTCCGTTCATATCAAACGTCTCGCACCATGCCGCACCGGGACCAATGTCATTATTCGTGATCAGCGTCCAGTTAAAAGTGGTTCCGTTCCAATTTCCCCAGTACAATCCGCCCGCATTATCCTCGGCGAGGAGTTCGTAATCCTGGTTGCCGACGAACTTGACCTCTTTGACCCTGTTGGCATTCATGCTGCTGATCTGGACCCAGCCGCCCCCATCGCCCTGGTAGAGCCAAAGTCCCAGGGAAGTGAAATCCATGACAAGATCCTCCGCTCCGGAATAACTGCCTCCTGAGGCGCCGAAATTCGCCGAAGCGTGGTCGTTTCCTGTTGTCACGGTTCCTGTGAGCTGCTCATAATAAGGAGCCCCCAGCCACCAATAGATGTTCCAAACTCCAACGGAAGGGAATGCCCAGACGCCTTCCTCCCAGCCGACAGTAAAGT